>DAORNI010000011.1:5732-25458 GCA_035440845.1 Parachlamydiaceae bacterium
TTCTTCCGGTTTTTCTTTTTTATTGAAGCTGTCCAAGGCGGTTTCTAAAAGCTCTGCAATGTGCCAGTTTTGCACTGCTGATACGGCAACAATTTTGGAAATCCCGAGGGAGTGAAATTGATGGATCAAGTTTTCTTTGGACAAATCATCAATTTTATTGGCGGCTAAACAAAGCGGTTTTTTTGTTTTTAGTAAAATCCTTGCAAGTTCTTGATCGAGTGCTGTGATGCCGATTTTAGAATCTACAACCATAATAATGGCATCTGCTTCTTCAATGGCAATTTCTGCTTGTCTTTTGACGAGTTCGTTAAAAGGAGCTTTTGATCTTGGATCGATGCCGCCTGTGTCAATGACTTCAAAGGGGAAGCCAAAAAGGTCTGCTGGGGCATAAAGACGATCCCTTGTGATGCCTTCTGCTTCATCAACAATAGCAATTTTTTTTTGACAGATTCGATTGAAAAGGGCGGATTTTCCAACATTTGGACGCCCGACTATTGCAACTTTTAACATTTTGTTCATTATTTTTACCATTTGAAGTATGATTGTACTTGAAGGAACAATTAATTGAAAGTCTTGAAATTATGAAAAGACAGCCCCAAACTGACGAGATCTCTTTTTTTTCTTTTCAAAAAGATTTAAAAGGCTATAAAAAAGAAGCTTTATACTCCGATTTTTTTGCAGCCCTTACTGTTGCAATGCTTACTTTGCCACAAGCAATGGCCTATGCGATGCTGGCTTCTTTGCCCATTAGCTGCGGGATTTTTGCAGCGATTTATTCTGCCTTGATCGCATCTCTTTTTGGATCGTCCAGGCATTTGATTGTAGGTCCTAGCAATGCCATTGCTATTTTGATTCAAGCCGGCACTTCTGAAATTATTTTTACCTATTATCGCGATATTGGCCCAGAAGAGCGGCAAGTGATTGCTATCCAAATTTTAACAGCGCTTACTCTATTAATTGGTTTTTTTCAGGTGATGGCAGCCGGGTTGAAGCTTGGACGCTTGAGCCAGTTTATCAGCCATTCGGTTGTAGCCGGCTATGTGATGGGCACAACAATTGCCGTCGTGATCAACCAGATGTTTACGCTAGCTGGAATCCCAAGGATGCCTGGTGTTCACTCTCTTTATGAAAGAAGCGTCTATCTGCTTTTTCATTTAAAAGAGTTTCATCTTCCAACTGCATTGATCGGCATTTTTAGTTTAATTTTAATTTTAGCTATTAAACGCTTTAATAAGCGGCTTCCGGCTGCTTTTATTGCGCTTTTTATGTCCGGCACTGTGGTTTATTTGGCTAATTTCTTTCTTCATCTATTTTTTGAAGGCTCTTTTGCTGCAATGTCCATTTATAATATAGAATTAGTTGAAGATAACGGCATCTTGCCACATATCGTTCCGCGTGTGGAATTTCCTTATTTTGACATGAGGGAGATCAATGCGTTGCTTCCCACTGCTTTTGCCATTGCTGTTTTAAGTGTCATGGAAACATCATCTGCTGCCAAATCTGTTGCTTCAAGCTCTGGTCAGCGCCTATCTAGCAATCAGGAAATTTTTGGTATAGGGCTTGGCAATTTGACTTCTTCTTTAATTGCTGGAATGCCAGTTTCTGGCAGCCCTTCAAGATCATTGATCAATTATCAAAATGGCGCAAAGACGCGCGTCTCTGCTATTTTAAATGTCTTTTTTGTGATGTTGATCTTAATGGTTTTTCGTCCTTTGATCGCCCTTGTGCCCCTATCTGCACTTGCTTCTCTTTTACTTGTCACATCTATTTCTGTTGTGAATAAAAATCAGCTTTTGCTCTGCTTGAAATCGACATGGTCTGATGCCTTGGTGCTGGTTGTAACTATTTTGTCTTGCATCTTCTTTAGCTTTGATCTGGCGTTTTATATTGGTGTTGGCATGTCGATCACGCTTTATTTAAAGAAAGCCGCAATCCCGCAGCTTGTTGAGTTTGAAGTGGACGAGGCAGGAGAGCTCAAGCATTTAAGCCACTCAAAAACAGCTGTTCATAGAAGTATCCGCGTCATTAAAGTGGAAGGAGAGCTTTTCTTTGGGGCTGCAGATATTTTCCAATCGACTCTAAAAGCCATTGCAGAAGATGACACGCATACAAAAGTGATCATTTTACAGCTTAAAAATGCGCGCGATATTGACGCGACAGTTTGTCTGGCTTTAGAACAGCTGCACGATTATTTGAAAAGCTCTGACAGATATCTTTTGGCTGCCGGTTTGACTCCAGCTATTTGGGATGTTTTAAATGACTCTGGACTGATTGAAAAAATTGGGAAGGATAATTTATTTGCTTTTGATGAAAAGCAGCCCTATCATTACATGCAAAAGGCGATTTTGCGGGCAAAAGAGCTCGTGTCCAATAGCCATCAAGAGCAATTCCCAGAAATAGAAGTTTTGGAAGTGTCTCCTGTTACGGTACAGGATCCCATTTCATAAGCTTGTTCTGTTCATTGTTTTTAATTCTGATTAAATATATAAGCTTTACCTTGAACATATAAAATTTGAAAAGGAATCAGATATGAAAATAAGAAATATTTCTTTTTTTACTTTTTTTTTCTCTCCTAATTTTTTCTTTAGGATATGCTAAAATGGATGGTCATAATGGTGATCATCGATTCGGGAACGGAGAAAATGGCGATCATGGAAAATATGGTATAAATAAAGATGGCGGTAACGGTGGTCGTGGAGGTTGGGGTTTAAGAGGTTCAGGAAAAGATGGATCTCCAGGAAGAAAGACATAAAAATATTAGGATAAATTAAAATATGAAAAAAATAATTAATACTATATTGTTTAGTTTAATTTTATCTTTTACGATTCCACTATTTGCAAATTATTCATTTATGGATTTACCTGGTAGAGCAAAAGATGGGGATCACGGAAAAAATAACTATCATCCAAATGGAGATGGGCAAGACGGTGAAGATGGAACTCATGGCATAGGTGGACAAGATGGTGGTCATGGAGGACATGGAGGTTCAAGTTTTTTTGGGTGTGGTGGCCGCGGTGGAAATGGAGGAGATGCTGAATAATACCATTTGCAAAAAATAATTGTATGAAGTCGCTTTAAATCTTTAGATAGATTTTAAGAATCATTTCGAAGTTAATATTTTGAATATTAATGAGAAATGATTTTTAAAAGATGTTAAAGAGATGATGCGAATTTATGTAATTATTTTTTGGAAGTGGTATAATACCCTCTAAGGTACAGGATCCCATTTCATAAGCTTGTTTTGTTCATTAAATGTTTGGCGGTAGACCCAGGGGTCTGCATTTTCCCGCATGAGGCGGTCACACCCCATCGAAAAACCTTTAAAAAAACCATATTTGCGCATGGCGTCTAGCATGTATTGCGAGCTGCTTGGGCGAAAATTGCTTCTTGGACCATCACAAGAGGTAATGTGAGTTTGGTGGAAATCGATAACTGCCTCCCCAATGCTTCCTAAAATAGGGGTTTTACAGGGTTCAGATTTTTCCTTTTTGAAAACAATCTGTTTTCTTGCCAGGTCGGCATCTTTTCCCCATGGTTCAAATGAGGGCTCAAATGCAAAAGCTGCAGAAGTCGTAAAAAGTACAACTAAAAATATTTTCATCATTTTTTTAACACGAAGACACGAAGGTACAAAGACACAAAGAATTTTTAAGGTTTTAATACAGTCGTGTAAAATCATTTTTTATTAAATAGTTACTGTCTTTAAATAGATCCATCTTCGTATCTTTGTACCTTCGTATCTTCGTGTTAAAAAAAATAAAACCATTATCCATAAGTTACTTTAAAGATATTAGAAATTTTTTTTAATTACCTTTTAAAAGGCGGTTTGGAAGGTGAGGATGGGAAACAGTCTCTCCCTTACCATAAAATCTTTTGCTTTCACTTCGTAGAGTCTTTCATTATATTCTTTTGCTTCAAGCTCTGCCCCATTGATTCCTCCAAAATACCATCCGGCTTCAAAACTGGCTGTAATAATGCCAGCTGCCGTATACCCGCGGCTAAAAAATTGGTAAGCTGCTGCAGTAAATAGCGTGTTGACCATAAAAGCAGTCGCAGCTGATTTTTTTTGCCCAATATAATAGTAGCCAGCTCCTGGTAAAATGGCATTTAATCTTCCTGCTTTTTTGACCGATTTTGTTTCAAGGCAGTAAGGGATTAAAAACTGCTCTTTTAAATCTGGCCACTCTATTTTTAAAAAGTCCGCTTCTTTTAAAACTTCATATTTTTTAAGCTTTTCTGCAATCTCACTATTTCCTTTTTCAATAATATGTAGCATGCGGCAAGCTTTTTCCTGCATTCCTAATTGGGAATAAGAGTCATATAAAATGACAAGCAGCTGCATAAAAGAGGGAAATACCGGATTGGCATCTGGAAGATGACTTTTCTCAAATATTTGGATCACTTCCTGATATTTCATCCCAAAATAGTAGCACTCCATGATGGAGTACTCAATTTGAAGGACTCTTTCCAATTGAGATTTAGGGATTAAAACAAGTGCCCTTTTATAGCTTGTAATAGCCCTGTAAAGGTCAAATTCTTTTGCAAAAGCTTCTGCTATTTGCATCTCTTTTCCAAAACTTGTGCCAAGCTCTTCATCTGACAAAGGAGAAAAAGCAGAAGGGAGCAAGCTGATATGCCGCTCTGTTGTCGCCAAGCTTACAATGGGGTTGATAGCAGCATTTTTATGCTGGCAGCTGCAAAGCAGTCCTACCACCATAAAAATGATCCATGTTTTATTCGCATTCACAATCGCTGCCAACATCATAGTTTGGATAAAGCTCATCTCTTAGGTTGAAAAATTCAAGTGCTTGCTGTGTCTCATATTTCCAGCTAGCTTTTACGCAATTCTTATTTTTCCAGATATCTTGCTGATGTTTTGTGATGTTGTGCATGTCTTCATAAGTATCGATGATCAATGGCCTGATAAAGAGCATCAGGTTTCGTTTTTCAGTCGTGCGCCGTCTTTCGCTGAATGCCGCACCTAAAATAGGGATGCCGCCAAGACATGGAATCTGGCTTCTGTGGTATTGGATCTTATCTTCGATCTGTCCACTCAAGATCAGGAAGTAGCCATTTGGCATATGGACGCGTGTTGTCGTCTTGCTCTTGCTAGTTGTGGGTCCTGTAATGATGTTTGGATTCAAAGCTTGTCCAAGGTTTGGATTGGGGTTTGGGATCACATCTGTTTTTTCTTCTTCAATGTCTAGGGTGATGAGATCGCTCTCACCAATCAATGGAGTGACTTTAAAGCGCACGCCCACATCCAGGTATTGGAAGTTTTGCGTGATGATATTTCCAAAATCATTTGCAATCGACTGCGTTGGATAGGGGATGTTGATGCCCACAAAGATTTCTGCAGGAGAATTATCCTCCGTTAAAATTTTAGGATTCAGCACAATATTTTGGCGGTCATCATCATGAAGGGCAGTGACCAAGGCACCAATGGAGTTGAAGTGGATACCTCCGCGTGTCAAGTGCTGTCCTAACACCCCTAAGTTAAACCCTGTGTTTCTTGCAAGGCCAGTGGCGACTGGTCTGCTTGGAGCAACGGTTGTGTCAAGCCCACCGACTAAGGGTGATCCTGCAGACAAGAAAGCTTGTGATCCAGCAGAGCTTCCACCTCCAAATCTAGAGCCCCAGTTAACACCAAAGTTAAGGGAGTCTGTAAGAGAAGTCTCTAAAATGAGAAGCTCTAAAAAGACTTGCCTTAAAGGACGATCCACTTCTTCTATCAACTCTTTTAATTTATCAAGAGCAGAGGCTGTCCCTGTAAAGATGAGGGAGTTTGTGGCCTCGATAGATTGGATGGTGTCAATCGCTGCAACCAAGTCTGCATTAGTGTTTGTCTGTTTCAAGCTTTGCCCGATTTTTCTTAATGACTGTTCAATCAAAGCCGCTTGTCTATAGTGGAGGCGGTAAATATGGAATTTAGTTCTTTCGATGTGGCCAATTGGCAAGTTGACGGCAGTCTGCTCTTTTCTTGTCAATTTTTCAGGCGCAATCTGCTTTCCTGGAGCCAGTTGGAAAATCCAGTTTCCATTGGCATCTTTTATCCATTGGCCGTCTGGAGATCTTGGACCTCCCTTGCCAGTTGGAGAGCGCACCCAGTTTCCGTTTGCGTCTTTGATCCAGTTTTCGTCTCCGCCCTCTCCTGGAGTGAACTTCCAGTTGCCGTTTGAATCAAGAGACCAGCTGCCTTTTGGGGCTATGTCGTCTTTATTGGGAGTGCGGTAGCGCCAATTGCCATTTTCATCAAGTTCCCATTGACCTTGCTGCTCTTGGGTAGAGAAGTTCATTCCTTTTAAGTTAAGGATCTGTGTTGTTCCTTGTGTCTGATCTAAATATTGCATGATCGACAAGGTTCTATCGACAAGATAGGGGGTAGCCACAATAAAAACACTGTTAGAACCAACATGTGAGACCATGGTAAGGGGCTGATCTAGTGCGATAGGCTCCATGATCTGCTGTGTCAAGTTGATAAGACCCTCTGGAATGCCTTGCTTGACCACATATTGGCCAACAACAAGACCGCTTTGGGGAGAATCGATGCTTTTTAAGAGTTTGCCAATCTGCACCACATTTGTGGAGATGTCTGTTACAATCAGATTGTTTGAATCTTCCAAAACTTCAACAAGTGCACCAGCCGATGTCAAAGGACGTACAATGTCTGCTGCTTTTAGCGGACTGATTGTGTTTAGTCTAAAGACTTGAGTGATCAGGTCTGCCTGTAATTTTGAAATTTGTTCGCTCGTAGCATTTTCCGGAGCAATTTTAGAAATGCTATTGACTTTTGGATTGCGGTGGATGATCAGGTTGTTGCCTTGCTCGATCAGGTTTAGGTCGTGGATGCGAAGCTCTTGTAAAAGAGCCATCATGATATTGTCGATTGTAGCTGGCTCTTCAGAGACAATAGTGACATTGAACTGCAAATCGTTCTCATCAAAAATAAAGTTCCTGTTAGAGATGCGACTGATGAAGCGGATATATTCCACCATGCTGACATTGTTAAAGTTGATCAAAATGGTTCTTTGAGTCTCTTCACTACTTTCTGGCTCTTCTTCTTGCACAGGTTCTTGCTGCTTATTATTGTCTTGCAATTCGATATTTTGAATGACATTTGGCCCGTTAGAGACAGTAGATGGCGTCAAGGGAGGTGCAGCTGGTATAGTTACCGGGATTGCTGTTGGATTTGACCCGGGGAGGACGTTTTCTTCTGTTTGGCTGGTTGCTGCTTGAGGGAAAGATATTTTTGCTGGCTGCTGCGCGCCAGGTGTTGCTGTTTGAGCCACTAAACTTGGAGTGTCATCATCTTCTATTGAAAATAAAAACTGGTTGTCTTTAGTCTCTTTTGGATAAGCAAACATTTTTTGATGAGGAAGAGCAAAAATAAAGACGCTTAAGCCAATCCGCATCAGGTGGCGGACGTAAAGTTTTTTTTTCATGAATATGTGATCCGGTCTTGTTGATTTAAGTAAAACAACACTTATTTCAAAAAAGAGCAATTATTTCCAGATAAAAAATGCGAAAAAAGAAAAAAATAAGTATTGACTTTTTGTAATGAAAAAAGGAGGTTAAAGTTAAGGAGCCTTTTACCCCCATGAGGTGCAGGATGCAAGCTATGGACGGTTATTTTTCTGCCATTATTCCAAGTCAAAATCAAAAATTATCTATTTTTAAAGATCTTTATTGGCTGATTTTTTCAAATTTTTCGCCAAAAGAGCTGCAAAATTTAGTATGCGTGAATAAGTCTTGGAATCAAGTGATTGTTTTGCACACAACAGCTGATTATTCTAAAAAAATAGTTGAATATATAGGAAGATTAAAAATAGCTTTAGATACTAGTGACAACCAGATTATGCAAGCAGCTTATGCAGCGGCTTTTGATGAGATCAACGCTTCCATCGTGACTATTTCTAAAGATCCTATCGCATGTGCCAATTTCAAAGCCTTTCAAAGATCTGCTTGGTTTGTAAGAAGAAAGATCATTCGTGTAATCATTGTTTTAGATCAGTCAGATTTTTCTCGGATCAAAAAGATGAGAAACAAAGAGCTCTTTTTTTTGCTCGGCGATATTTTTAGATCGTGTGCTTTTTACCCCAGGTATAAAGAAAAAGAAGAAGCTAAGCTTTATAGGCAAAACGTTTTCTTGCAGCGTTTTTTAAGAGCTAGAAATCTAAGCTATTAATTGGCGAGCATGCCCTATTGCTTTAAAGAGAGGGCTTTATCGAATATTGCCAAAAGAGTAATTCCAGCGTAAATCGGAGCTTGTGTAAGAAAAATAATTCGTGTCATGTCGCTTATCACTGTTCTTTGCTTATCATTGGATTTATTGGTGAAATGATGAGATCTCTGAAATTCCCAGGTTAAGCTTATCAAGCTGAAAACAAACGTGATGCTGCAAACTGCTGCAGTGCTTATTCCTACAACCTTTACTTGAGGATGCGTTATATTTTGATAAAAAGTGCGAGCTATTTCCGTTGCAGATAACATAACTATTTCTCCAAAAAAATTTATTAAAAGAATTTATAATAAATTAAAAACAATTTAATTACAATGAATTTTAATTTTGAATGGTTTGCATGGACGATATGGAAAATGTCCATCGTCCATAATCCTAAAATTGAATGAGCTCTTTCCAAAGATGCTGACACCACTCTTCAATGATTTCCCCATCGCCTATCAATTCTGCCTTGTAGGTGGCAATACCGCCGCTTTTAAAATAGTCGTCTCCAAAAAGGGAATAGGTAAAATAGCCTTTTGGCTCTCTTATAATAAAAGCATCTTCAATTTCTTTCCTGTTTGCAAGGCGTATCTTGTAGCGGACTGCCATGTTCTTATAGCGATAAAAATCTTTGCCGGCTTTCCAGAAAATTAATAACTGCTGGCCAACTGGAGGGTCATTTTGAAGAGGGTCTTGTGTCCCTACATAAAAACTTGCCAGATCTTCCCGGCTAAAATATCTGGTCTGCACAGCAATTTTATGCGGAGTGCAGCTTGTCAACTGGCATAATAAAAAAAAATAAATTAAAAATTTTAAATTCTGCACGTTGTAAGCTCTTCTTTTTTTTGCAATTGTTCAAAAGCCTGATAGATCAGCTCTTCTGTGGCTTCAAAACTAAGGCAAGGGTCTGTAATGGAAACGCCATATTCCAACTTTGCATCTTTTGCAAACGTTTGATTGCCTGAAAAGAGATGGCTTTCTAGAATAAGGCCTTTGATCGCTGTATTGCCTTTTGCTATTTGCTGCAGGACAGACTGGAAAGCTTGGTACTGCATGGTGAGGTCTTTTCCTGAATTTCCATGCGAGCAGTCGATGATCAATCTTTTTTTAAGTCCGCATTTTTCTAAAGCTTCCAGGCTTTTACTAATAGATTCCGGATCATAATTTGGGCCAAAGTCGCTACCCCTTAACGTGAGATGGCAGTCGGAATTTCCGGAAGATCTTACTAAAGAAGCAACTCCCTCCTCGTTCAATCCCATAAAGCTTTGCGGTAAGGCTGCATTTAAAATGCCGTTGATGGCAACTTCTATGTTGCCGGTTGTGCTGTTTTTAAAACTGATGGGGAGATTTAAAGAAGAAGCTAGTTGACGGTGCGTCTGCGATTCGGTCGTCCTTGCCCCAATGCAGCCCCAAGAGATCAGATCGCTAAAATAAGGAGCACAAAAAGGGTCTAAAAACTCTGTTGCCGCAGGGATTTTTAATTTTGCCAGCTGAAGCAAAAAATGACGGACAGTTTTTAATCCATCAGGGATGCGGTGGCTTTCATCTAAATGCGGGTCATAAAGAAGGCCTTTCCAACCTTGCAGGCTCCTTGGCTTTTCATAATAGGCACGCATGACAATAAAAAAGGAAGAAGCAACATTTTCAGCCAATGCTTTAAGTCTTTTGGCATATTTCAGGCAGGCGTCCTTGTCGTGGATTGAGCAGGGTCCAACAATCAGCAAAGTGCGCGCATCTTCTCCGTTCAAAATAGACAGGATTGCATCCCTTGAAGATTCAATAAAATTTTTGTCTTCTTCCTCAGTAGAAAATTCTTTTTTTAATTGGATAGGTGGAGGGAGAATTTCTTGCTGCAACACTAAAAAATTTGTTCCTACTTTAAACTTCTTTAGAAAACAAATATTAACAAAAGCTGTTTCTTAAAATCTAGAAAAAAGTAGAATTTTAAGACAGAGGAAGTTACAGTTATTAAGATTACTCAAGACGGAACCCTATATGGAACAGTTAGATCTTTTGCTGCTAAATATTAAGAATTTGATCTGGAGCACTCCTTTGCTTTTGCTTTTGCTTGGAACTGGCATTTATTTGACGCTCATTTTAAGAGGCGTTCAATTTCGTTATTTAGGTTATGCATTCCGCCAAGTGGTAGCTCCTGAGCATAAAAATTCAGAAGGCGACATTTCTCATTTTGAATCTTTGATGACAACATTGGCCGGCGCCATTGGGACTGGTACTATTGTGGGGGTTGCAACAGCCATTACAGTGGGAGGGCTTGGCTCCATGTTCTGGATGTGGGTGACAGCTTTTCTTGGGATGGCCACAAAATATGCAGAGTCTTTGCTTGCCGTCAAATACCGTTCTTTAGATGAGCGGGGAGAGATGATTGGCGGTCCTATGCATTACATTGAAAAAGGCCTTGGCTGGAAGTGGATGGCTGTTTTGTTTTCTATCTTTGGGGTATTTGCTGCCATTGGAACCGGAAATCTTGTGCAGGTCAATGCCATTAGTGAATCAATCAATTATGTCTGGTCTTTTGATCCTTGGGCAACCGGTGTTATTTTAGCCATAATCACGGGAATTGTAGTGGTGGGCGGTGTTAAAAGCATTGGCCATGTGGCGGGCGTCTTAGTACCTTTGATGGCTCTTTTTTGATTGGCGGCTTTTTTATTTTGGTCATTCATTATGATCAGATCCCTGCGGCATTTGGCCTGATTATTTCAAGCGCTTTTACCGGACAGGCGGCAATAGGCGGCTTTGCCGGCTCTACTTTGATGCTGGCTGTCCAGATGGGTGTTTCAAGAAGTGTTTTTTCCAATGAGGCAGGTCTTGGGATTTCCTCTATTGCAGCCGCTTCTGCAAAAACAGATAGTCCAGGACGCCAAGCGATGATCAACATGACTGGTGCTTTGATTTCTACGGTGATCGTCTGCAGTGTGACAGGGCTTGTGCTTGCAGTGACAGGTCTTGTTGGGGAAGTTTCTGAGACGGGAGAGCCGCTAACTGGCGCTTCTATGGCAATCCGGGCGTTTAAATCGACTATTTATGGCGGCGAGTATGTGGTGTCGATCGGCCTTATTTTATTTGCTTTTTCAACGGTGATTGCATGGGCGCTTTATGGGGAGAAGTGCGCAGAATACCTTTTTGGAGTGAAAGGCGCCCTGATTTATCGGGTCATCTATACTTTGATTGTGATTCCAGGTGCTGCTTTAAAAATGGAGGTTGTCTGGCTAATAGCAGATATTATGAACGGCTTAATGGTGATTCCCAACTTAATTGCCTTAATCGCACTCTCTGACGTGATTGTTTCGGAAACAAAAGCATTTATTGAGCTGATCAGGCAAGAGGCTTAAAATTAAGGAAGAGAGGAAGCTCTTTGTCTTTTTTTAAGAGGAGGGCCAATCACCGCTGGAAAAGTCTCTCCTGTTTCTCTATTTTTTAAACCATGGTATTCATATTCTCTTAAATTAACAGTAATTGATTTTGTTGTTAATCCTTTTGTATAAATATTAAAGCATTGTTTTTTAGTTTTGATCACTGCTTTAAAAAAATAAAAGAAACCGGATTTGCCATCTAAAACATAAAGATTTAAAAGTTCTTCATGGATGATAATGCGCAATGTATGAACAGATGCAACAACCATTCCTTCTTTTAAAGCGTTTAATCCTTCGATGTTTTTTTTAAAGAGAGAAATTAAAGGATGCTCTTTTTTCCAGGGAGTGTAGCAATAGGTATTTAAAAACTCTGTCAATTCAGGCTTGGTGTCAAAAGTTTGCTGGTAAAAATCTCTTCCTTGCCGGTCTGAAAAAGTGATTGTTCTTTTGATCCCTTCTTCAAAACAGGCATTATTTTCTGGATGAATAAAAAAAAATCTAGCTGTAACTTGCATAACAAAAAAAGAGGTTATATTTTTTACCTAAAATAAACTTTTTATTTTAATAAATCAAAAAAAACTTCTTCTTTAGGAGAGAAATTAGAAAACTCGGATTATTAGTAGAGGAGGGGCGGACAGCAGTTCAAGATGCAGTCGTCATAGACGCAGTTCAAGTTAAAATTAAAGCCGTAAGAACGGTTAAAATCCTCGCAGCAAAAGCTTTCTCTTCTATTATTGAAAAAAAGCAGGTCGCGGCAAATGTAGCAGTTGATGCGGATCTTATTGATGCAGATCTCTTTTTTATCATGCTCTTTGACTTTTTTCTTATTGGGATTAAAAGTGTCACTCCCATGTTTTAAAATAAACCAGCGGCTGCACGTGCAGTCTTTTACATATTTGGGCTGCACCAGGCATCTCACAGGCTCGCAGCAGCTATGTTTGGGCAAGCATTTCCACAAGAGAGATCTGACAAGGCATCCGCAAGCAGTCTGATCTACAAAAGAGGTGCCATAGACTTGACGGCTGATGCAGATGCAGGGACATTTTTTAAACTTTTTCAAAAAAACAGGAAGCGGCCAGGCGCTTGGACAAAATAGAAATTCGTTGCAATCTAAAAAAGCGCACCATTTGACATCATGGCGGATGCAGTCTAGGCAATGTTTATAAGCTTTACAGCGCACCTCTTCAAAGGATTCAAAATGACAACCGTTAAAGCCCCAGGGAATGATCTGTACAACGCCAGAACAAATGAAATCCTCAATTTGGCAGCGCCAATCATCACAGCTTAAATAGTCGTAAAGGTAAAAGCGATCTACTCCCTGCGCCCGATGAAAGCAGACCCACTCTCTAAGATAGGGTCCCTCATCTTTAAAAACAGCGCAAACAGCAAGCTCGCACCCAAAACTCAATAGGTAAGATGTCTTAAAAAAAATCAAGCAGAGTAAGATTTTGATGAACCGCATAAAAATCTTCTATAGAAAAACTACTTTTTCTTTGCAACCTATTTGAATTGGCTAATTTTAAAGGTTGTTTCTGCCAGTTCTTTTTCTGTTTGGGCAAGGAGCTCTTTTTGCTTTGCAATTAGCTGCTCTGGTGCTTTTTGTACAAATTCTCCATTGCTAAGCTGCGTTTTTATTTTTTCTGCATTTAAACTTAAGCGCTCTTTTTCTTTTTCAAGGCGTTTCACTTCTTGTTTTAAAAGCTCTTCTGGAATAGGGACTGCAATTTGAAGAGAGTTAACAATAGCAGATGCCTTATGCTTTAAGTTTGGCTCCTCTTCTTGCATCTCCACTTTCCCTGTACG
Source organism: Parachlamydiaceae bacterium (assembly GCA_035440845.1). Classification (GTDB taxonomy): domain Bacteria; phylum Chlamydiota; class Chlamydiia; order Chlamydiales; family Parachlamydiaceae; genus JBBSJT01. The sequence goes on from DAORNI010000011.1 coordinate 19,129, forward strand.
GACAAGCGCTGAAATAATGGAGAGGTTTTCTTGCACCAGATTAAATTCAGCAGTTTTTTTATTGCCGACAATAAACACATCAATAGGCATTGCCGGAGGGAGTTTGACTTCTCCTCTAATGTTGCGAAGCTGATAGACAATTTTTCCCATGAGGTCAAATGTCTCATCAATAACATCGCTTTTATCAGTTTCACGAATCACTATAGGATAAGGAGAGACAATGCATCCTTTTGCTTGCAAAGCGAGGACGGCTTCTTTTGTGTAAGGATCTACTGCTTCTTTTAAATGGTCTTTGACTTCCAATTTTTCTTTTAGAATTTGGAAGAGCTCTTCTGTGATAAAAGGAATGATCGGATGCAAAAGACGAGAGGCTGCAGTTAGAACAATAGCAAGCAGCTTTTGCTTGTTTTTGCGCATGACTTCGCTGCCTGTTTTTCCAAAAAGAGCAGGCTTTGCAATCTCTAAATAATAAGCACAAAACTCATCCCAAAAAAACTGATAAGCAAACGTGCAAGCAGTGTCAAAAGAATAGGCATCAAACTTTTTATTCACATCTTCAATCGTGCGGTTAAGTCGGGATAAAATCCAACGATCTTCCAGTGTGAGGGCATTTTCATCAAGCCCTGCAGCAAATTCTTCTTTTGTAAGGGGGGACAACCCTTTTGCCACATCACCTTCCAAATTCATAAAGACGAATCTAGCACCGTTCCAGAGCTTGTTTGTGAAATTCTTAAACTCTTCAAAACGACGCCTGTCTAAATCGATCTCTCTGGATTCTACGGGGCTGGAGCATAGCGCCATCCGCATCGCATCTGTGCCATACTCTTCGATGATTTCAAGCGGATCGATGACATTGCCTTTGGACTTAGACATTTTTTCCCACTTCGAAAAAATATCTTTTGGAACCGCCTTTCCAAGATCATACTCTTTTCTTTCAGAATCGCTTAAATAGGTGATCCCGCCATTTGGATTATTTTTCCAATAAGATTTTCCATAAATCAAGCCATGCAAGAAAACTTTTGGAAAAGGCGCTTTTTGCATCGAGTATTTGCCCATCATGATCATGCGCGCCACCCAGAAAAATAAAATATCATGGCCAGTCACTAAAACAGAGTTGGGATAGAATTTTTCAAGCTCTTTTGTTTTTTCTGGCCAGCCAAGAGCCGCAAAAGGCCAAAGCGCAGAAGAGAACCAGGTATCTAGCACATCTTCATCTTGCCTCCATTTGTGAGGTGCCTCTTGCACTTCTTTTGGAATACCTTCTCCCTCGTAGCAGATCATCTTTTCGGGGTCATCGACATGGTACCAGATCGGGATGCGGTGTCCCCACCAAAGCTGCCTGCTGATGCACCAATCGCGCAAGTTGTTGATCCAGTGAAAATAGCTGTTTTCCCACGATTTGGGGATGAGCTTCACTTCTTCTTCTGTGATCGCTTCTTTTAAAAGTTTAGAAAAGCCATCCATTTTCACAAACCATTGCTTGGACATGTAGGGCTGGATGATGGCCTTTGAGCGGTAAGAAATGCCGACACGGTTGATATGCGGTTCAATTTTTGTAATAAGCCCAAGTTTTTGCATCTCTTTGACAACAGCCTCTCTTGCCTCTTCCATTGTAAGGCCGGCAAAAACGCCTCCGTTTTCATTGATTTTCCCATCTGGCTCCATGATATTGATAAAGGGGAGCTTATGGGTCAATCCCATTTGGTAGTCGTTTGGATCATGGGCGGGGGTCACCTTCACCATGCCTGTTCCAAAAGCAGGATCGACAAGGAAATCGGCAATGATGGGAATGGAGCGGTTAGTGAGGGGTAAAAGGACTTCTTTTCCAATCAAGTGGCGGTATCTTTGATCTTTTGGAGAAACAGCAATGGCAGTGTCTCCAAGCATTGTTTCTGGACGCGTTGTGGCAATTTCAATAAAACCCTCAGCTTCTTTTAGCGGATATTTGAAGTGCCATAAAAAGCCGGCATTATCTTCATATTCCACTTCATCATCAGCTAGTGCTGTCTGCGTGACCGTATCCCAGTTGACAAGGTAGTCACCGCGGTAGATTAGTTTTTGGTCATAGAGCATTTTAAAAATTTTTCGCACAGCGGCATTGTTACCAGCATCCATTGTAAAGCGCGTCCTTGACCAGTCGCATGAGCTTCCTAATTTTTTTAACTGGTTCAAGATAAGTCCTTCCTTCTGGTTTTTCCAATCCCAGACATATCCTAAAAATTCTTCTCGATCAAAGTCTTTGCGCTTTTTTCCTGTTTTTTTGATGAGGTCTCTTTCTACCACTGTTTGAGTTGCAATGCCCGCATGGTCGGTGCCTGGCACCCAAAGCGTTTCAAAACCCAGCATCCGCTTTCTTCTGATCAGGGCATCTTGCAAGGTGTTGACAAGGGCGTGACCCATATGCAAAATTCCTGTGACATTTGGGGGGGGGATTACGATACAAAAAGGCTCTTTTTGAGAAGAGGGATCGGCTTTGAAAAAACCTCCTTGTTCCCAGAAATCATACCATTTGGCATCAGTTATTTTAGCATCATAGCTTTTTGGAAGTTCGCTCATATAGAAATTGACCCTATTGAATTTATCCTATACTCTAGCAAAACGATAGGAAAAAAGCGATCAATTTAACCTGAATTTCAAGAAGATAAATCCAAAACTCAGGTTAGAAAGCTTAAGTTTATATAATCTTAACGTAAAATTAATTTTAAATTTATAATATTTTGTTACTATTTTTTGAATTAACTAAGGAGAAAATTATGATTCCAGAATGGATAGGACAAGCAGGCAATGCGTTAAACGAAACAGGCAGAGCTTTGCTCAAAGAAACAGGTAAATTTCTTTATCAAACAACGCTTGGGACATCTAAAAGAATATATGACGATTGGGATTTGATGACAGGATGTCAGCTTGCTAAAATGGTATTTAAATCTGCTGGTATAGCCTCTGTTGCTGCTTTAGCAGTTAAAAAACAGCCGTTTGTGGCAAAACTTGCAGAATATCCGGGTTTTGCATTCCTTTTTACAGGTGTGGCCGTTTTCTCTCATTTGACAGATGAATATTTAGAGAATAGAGATGCGCTTAATTTCAGCGAAGCGGCAAGAGAACAAAATGATTTGTTGGATCGTTATCCTTTGCTTGAAAAAGTATTAACAAGAATAAATACTTAATATGTAAGTTGCATGTATAGTCGTTTAAATGTAATTTTAAACGACTATAATTAATTATTTATAAAGTTCATGGAAGCTGCAACTAAAAACCCCTGGCAAAATTTTCTTTAACTTTGTAACTTGCAACTTACATTAATTAAACAATTATAGGAATACGTAAATGGAAATGACTAAAATGGCTTATAATCTTGTGAACTTGACTCCTTTTGGATTTATCAAAATAGCAGTAGGCACATATGCTGCCTACCACATTGCCAAAAAAGTGTCGGGATATGTCATAGGACAAACTCTTGGTTCTTTAGTAGGATTTGGTGTAAGTATTCGTACTTTTTCCTATCTTTCAGCAAACGCAAACCCAGATTTAAACAATGCCCAGCAAGAAAAGCTTATTCAAATTTTCTTTTCAGTGGCTGAGCAAGCCGATGAATGGCTGCAAAAGCATAATCTAAAAGCTGCCGTATTTTTATCTTTTAAATAACTTCATCTAAAGCCGCTGACGCGGACTGCGCAATAAAGAAAAAAATCAATCGATCAAGTCATTTTTAACTTGGTTGTTGCATGCTTTTAGAACCAGGTTTCTAAAATGCTGGTTTTTTGAAATAGATGCCCTTCTAATGGTTTTTTTATTTTTTATATCGCAGTAATACAGATCTTTGTGAATCACCTCATAGCCAACCGGGACTGCCCAATCATCATATTGCACAAGGCATAAAAGCAGATTAATAACTTGAGTTTTCTAGTTTCTCTCCTCGAACTTCAGGTTTTTTTCTCAAGAAGGGTGAAAACTTGGCTTTAGAAAAAAATTGCAAAACTCACTCTTGAAAAACTCTCTGAATTTCAAGAAGATAAACCCAAAACTCAGGTATATAAGGTTGAAATTTCAGATGACGACACACCCTAACTTTTTAAAATGGCGTGCTTTTTCAAGGTCGCCATTTGTTTTATAGAAGATCATGAGCTGCTGATAGAGCGCTCTTTTTTCCCATGTGAAAGCATGGGAGAACCAGTAGCCATCTTCCTTTAATTGCCCGTTCAAATAATGCGTCCCAAGAGCAAAAGCTCTTGGAAAAGCCGTGTCTAAAACGCCGGAGAAATGGATTTTTCCAATTTCTTTTCCTTCTGTCAAATAGAGCCAGCAGCCATAAAGAAAGTGAAGAGGTGTCGTCTCCTGATTTAAAAGCTCAAGAGGATAGCCTTTTAAAATGTCTTGCGCTTTTTCTGTCTTTTGCTTCATCAAGTAGGCTGCAATTAAAAAGAAGTCCGCCTGGATCTGATCTTGTTCTGTAAGCGCATAGGATTTTAGCCAGTGGAGAACGCGCTCTGTCAGTTCCACTTTTCCTTTAAAAAGCGCCTTATTTAATAAGAAAAATAAAACTCTTGTCTCTTTAATAGTTAAAATAGAGGGAAAAATTTCAAAGCATTTTTTTAAGGATGCTTCCAGGTCTTCTTTTTCTGCAAGGGCAGCAATCTTTAAGAGTTTAAAATCAGGAGAGGTTCCTTTTATTTTTTCCAGCTCTTCTATCTCTTTTAAAGCCAAATCAGAATTTCCCAGTTGAATCAAGCAAAAGAGAGCGTTTGCAATCGTCTTTTCGCCTTTTGAAAGTTTTTGCAAATGCTGGATGGCCTCAAGTATTGTATAGGGCTTGTTGAGCCAAAAGCTTAAAATAGATGCAAAAGAGGCAATTTTAATTAAACGCTCTTCTTTTTCATCGGGATCTTCTTCAATAAAATCTAGTGGTTCCCAATTTTTTTTCAGGCTTGAAAAAAGCTTTCTTGAACTTAAGTCAGAAGTGATGGAAGGAATAAAACGGATGGCGAGCAAAACAAAATTATAAGCGACTGTTCTATTATCCCTTGAGCTTTCATACATCCGATAAGTGATCTGCTCATAAAGAAGATGTAAAAGCGGATGCTTGGGATAGCGCCTTAAAGCAAGTTCAAAGCATTTGATCTCTTCCTCATAGTCGCGGTTTGTCTGGTACACAAGCGCTTTTCCAAGGTATTCTAAAGGCGCTCCCGGAGTGCCATGCAGTTTGTTGAACTCTTTTAGAGCAAGCTCAAAATAGTTTGTCTTTTTCTTTTTGTCTTTTTCTTCTTTTCCCTCTTCCAATAGGGTGACACCTGCCCGAAACATCGCTTCTCTGCCCTCTGCAGTACCCGGAAAGGAATAGCCAATTCGTCTATATTCACTTAGAGCTGTTTTAAACTCTTTATGCGCTAAAAAGGCATCAGGGACACTAAGACAGCTGACTTCAATGCTTTCGCTTCCAAAATAGCAGCTGATCGGACTCATGGAAAATTTTGTGTCTTTAGAAATAAAGCCGATATGCGTTCCTGCTAACGGGTTATGGCTGATAGAAGAGAATTGTAAGATATCATTTAGATAGAAGTGGATGTTGTTCTCAATTTTCTCAATGCGGATCCTATATTTTTTGGAAGGCTCTAAAAAGACTTCCGGTGCCTGATAAACTTCAATTGTGGAATTTAAAAGCTTGGTTGTTTTGGAATATTCTGTTCCAATCCATAAACAGTAGCCATCTGTTAAATGGATGCGCTCTGCTTTTTCTGGGACACTTAGCAAAAAGCCAAATCCTTGGGCATTTTTTTCTATTTCGACTTCTGTTTCAATTTTTATGTTTCCTGGAAAAGACTGCTTGGAAATCATCAGGCTGACCCAATCAGTCACTTCTCTTTCCCTCGTAATGGCCACATGCTCTGTGATCAGCACATTCTCCTGGAATTCCCAATCTTTTTTTTCCTCTATTTTAAGTTCTGCCACTAAAAACCACTCCGATCTTCCCTCCAAGTAAGTTTCAATATCGTGGATCAATTGATCCACATTTTGGTATCTCTCTGAAAGGTTGTTGGAAAGGCATTTCAAAACGACTGCAGAAAGGCTTTGGGGCACTTCCCTGTAGGGTGCCACTTCAATGGGGTTATAAAGCTCTTCCTTGTGCATGATCTCACGGAAATTTTTTAAAGAACCACGTTTAAAAGGGCTTTTTAATGTGAGCATTTGGTAGAGGATGACGCCGAGTGAATAAATATCTGTTTGGACGGTGGCTGGCTGCCCAAGAGCCCTTTCTGGCGCCATGTAAGCAATAGTTCCCACAACTTTCCCCATATGGGTCAGATGGTGCAGAGAGTGTTTGACTTTTGGGTATTC
>DAORNI010000011.1:25468-25873 GCA_035440845.1 Parachlamydiaceae bacterium
AGAAAATTTTCATTTCTACCAAAATTTACTCCCATTGTTTTCGCCCTTTTTCATGATCTTGGCAAGTCCCCAGTCTAAGATGAGAACTTCGCCATATTTTCCGACAATGACATTTTCCGGCTTCAAATCGCGGTGCAGAACATGCTTTGAGTGGGCATAGGCAACAGCTTGGCAAATTGTTAAAAAAATACGTACCAAGGGAGGAATGGATCCACCTATTGGATGCGGTTTTTCCCCTTTTTTTTCTACAGATTCAGCTTTCCTTAAAATGGCTTTTAAAGTCTCACCTTCTACAAAGGGCATCGTGTAATAAATAAGCCCGTTTTGTTCCTGGATGACATAAATGGGGATGATGGCCGGATGCGTTAACTGGCTTGTCACGCGCGCCTCTTTTAAAAAGCGGTG
>DAORNI010000011.1:25917-31453 GCA_035440845.1 Parachlamydiaceae bacterium
TGCGCTTTAGGGCAATTCTTCTTCCGGCTGTTGTGTCGTAGGCTAAAAAAACCTCGCCCATACCTCCCTTGCCAATGCTTCTTAAAACCTGATAAGGCCCCAAGGTAAATTGCACGTGTTCATCTGGTGCATGGCCTTGTATTAAAGTCACTTCTTCAGTGGAATGCGAGGCTGTATCTAATGTTTCTAATGCGGTTTTTCGCTTTCCAAATGGCACTGGCTTTTTTTCTAAAGAGTGTCCGCAAGATGGACAAAATTGGATAGGAATAGCGGGATTTTCATCCTTTAATAAAAACGAGGAGCCGCATGAGGGACAGTTAATCTTCATAGGCGATTTTCTAGCTGCAACTTTTTAAGGAGTTTCAAGGCATCTAATGAAGCAAATTGCACATGGCAATTATTCCCTAAAATCTCATCAAAATAGACGCCGTTTGAAGCATTATAAGACTCTTTCATTTGAAAGAAAAGAGCATTTATTCCATGCTCGTCCCTTTCTGGTAGCGTATAGCGAAATCCACAGTCAAGAAAGCAAAATTCTTGGCTGTCAAAAGCTCTTCTTATCTTGAAAATAGCCTCTTCGATTGAAGAGCCAAAAAGATTTAAGCTTTTTTCATTTCCATTTTCTTCTTCTTTCCATTCATAAAGGATAGGATTTTGTTCGCGCAAAAAGCAGTAATGCTCCTTGCCCTTTTTTTTGAGGATTCCAATATGAATTAACCGATTTGTTTTTGTCTCATTTGGCATCTGGTTCCTTATCGTCATTTTCTACTTCTTCTGCGATGAAGTATTCGCGGAAGATAATGTAAATGCCCCCTACTACAAAAAGGACAGGGATTAAAACAGACAGCGTGATATTAAAGAAAGAAACAACAAAAAGACCAATTAAAATAATAGAGGTAATGGCAAAATCCCAGTATCTGCCAGTCAGGTATTGTCTCGCGCCCAAACAACCCCAAATGGCAAGTAAAATACCTGGCCACCAGCTATTTGTCCAAAATAAAATGCCAAGTGCCATTAAAAAAATACCATTGGAGATGATCTCTGCTTTTCTTTTTGTGACAACCAGTCGGCTCATAATTTTTGCTCCCTTTTATTCTTCCTCTATACAGGAATTTAGCCATTTAATGATAGAGTTTACTCTTTATAAAATCTTAATAGTTATATGTTATTATTTCAGAAATTTAAAAGTGAAATATGACTATTTTTTCTTGTTATGAAAGTTTTAAAAATTATGGGTGGGTTTTTTCAGGAGTGGCAGTAGGTGCAACTTTTGGCTCTTTATCTACATGTTTGAAAACAGGTTCTTTTTTTATTCGTGACTTCTATCAGCAATTCAATTTTATTCAAAAAGATCCATTGCTATTTCGAGTGAGATATCAAAATCCGATAATAGAAAAAAGTGTTAAGATAATCATTTCTAAGACTTCAAAGATTAATCAATTACGTGAAAAAGAGTTTCAATTTTTTAGAAATCGTTATATCGATTTGATTTCAATCTTTCATTTGATCCCTCCTGTTGTATTGGTTATTCAAAACTATGTTAGATGTATAAAAGAAGACGTAGAAAAGCCGGATAATAAAAAAGTAAAGAAGTTAGCAAAAAAAGTATTTAAAACGATTATTTTTCCTTTTTTTAAAACGGTAGTATTACTTGTATTGGCTCTATTTATTAGGCTTCGGACAGATAGATATTTTAGAGATAGGAGAATAGAGCCTTCCGGACATATGATGGCTCAATGTATTAATGCTTTTGCAAGTTTTTACTATTTAAAGGCAATTAATGATGAAGGTACTCCACTTGAAAAAAAAAACTTTTCCATTTATTTTGCAGTAGTAAGTATGACAGATGCTATATGGACACTTCCAACAGCAGCAAAATATCATTCTGCTGCTGATATCATTACAGGAGCCGGTTATGTTGGAATTGCTGCTACAATCAGCTCCCTTTGTTTATAAGTTTCTAGAAAAAGTTCTATAATTTAACTATCTTATAGTTAATTATATACCTCAGCGGGAATAGCTGTCTATTCCTGCACAATAAAGGCTTTTGGATTAATAAGGTCGGTCTTTAAACTGTTTCCTGGAACCACTCCATACTTTTTAAACCAGTCCTTGTTCATTTCAAGGACATACAATGACGGTTCAGAAGATTTTATGCTATTTTTAAGGAAAAATCGAAAGATTTTCGGGTCATGATATGCCATTACTTCTTCATAGTTTTTTAGAGGATGGCTTATTTTATTTGGATAAGCTTTTAGCTCATGGATTTCTAAAATCACACCTTTTTCATCTAAAAAAGCAACCGATAAGTCTATCAGGCAATTTAGCATCCAAATCTGGATATTTGTTTGTTGAGGATAGACTAAAAGCATCCCGTGATTTTCTGGAAGATAGGGTCGTTGCATGAGTCCAAAAGTTCTCTCTTTTTCTGTTTTGGCATACTCCAGAGTAATGGGGATTTCTTTTGCAAAGACAAAAGATGAAATGAAAAGAAAGAAGAAACAAAAGATTTTTTTCATTTTAAGCATTCTTTAAGATATTGGCCGGTGTAGGATGTGTTGCAATTGATGATCTCTTCTGGTGTTCCGGCAAAAACGAGATGACCGCCTTTAATACCGGCCTCTGGCCCCAAATCGATAATATAATCTGCGTTTTTGATCACATCCAAGTGATGCTCGATGATGATCATGGTATTGCCCTTGTCGGTCAGCTTTTGTAAAACAGTCAAAAGTTTTGCGATATCATCGCTATGAAGTCCTGTTGTTGGCTCATCTAAAAGATAGAGTGTTTTGGAAGAAGAGCGTTTGGCAAGCTCTCGAGAGAGCTTGATCCTTTGTGCTTCTCCACCAGATAAAGACGCTGTCTCTTGTCCAATTTTTAAATAGCCAAGACCTACCGCAATCAGCGTATCTAAAATGCGCACAATGCGCGGATGGTTTTCAAAAGCGATGCGCGCCTCATCAATCGTAGTATTTAGCCACTGCCCAAAATTTTTGCTTTGATAGCTGACTTCTAAGCTAGAAGAATTTAAGCGCATTCCTTTACAATCTTCGCACTCAATTTTAACTTCCGGCAAAAAAAGCATTTCGATACGTCGATAGCCAAGTCCAAAGCAAGAGGGACACATTCCTTTTCTGTGGTTGTAGCTAAAATGAGCTCCTTGAAAACCCTTCATTTTAGCAGCCGGCAGTGAGGCAAAAAATTCCCGCATTCTGGCAAGCAAGTCTACATAGGTGCCAACATCTGAGCGTACGGTGTGGCCAATAGGGTTTTGGTCGATGGATATCAGCTTATCAAAATGAGAAATTCCTTTAATGGTTGTTCCATTTAAAGAAATGACATCTTCTTTTAAAAGAGCTTTTTGGATAGCTGGAAGTAAAATTTGGTTGATCAAAGTTGATTTTCCAGAACCAGAGACGCCCGTAATACAAGTGAGAGCTCCCACCGGAATTTGGCAGCTGATATTTTTTAAGTTGTTAAGGGAGGCATTCTCAATTAAGATCGCCCCTTTTTTAAAAATAGGACGTCGTTTGGGAACAGGGATCGATAATTTTCCAGACAGATAGGCACCAGTCAACGAATTTTTATTGCGCAGGATCTCTTTTAAACTGCCTTTTGCTGTGATATGCCCGCCATGCACACCGGATTTGGGGCCAAAATCGAGGATATAGTCCGCTTCTGCAATTGTTAAGGGGTCATGCTCGACTAAAATGAGGGTATTTCCAAGCTCTTTTAAATTTTTTAAAGCTCTGTTTAATCTTGCATTGTCATGAGGATGAAGGCCAATTGTTGGTTCGTCCAGCACATAAAGGGCGCCAGTCAGTCCACTTCCAAGCTGCCTTGCAAGGCGGATTCTTTGCGCTTCCCCACCGCTCAAAGTGGGAGCTTTTCTCTCTAGTTGGATGTAATGAAGACCAACTTCCAATAAAAAGCTTATTCTTTTTTTGAGCTGGGTGTGCACTTCTTCTAGTAGCTTTTCTTCTTCTGCATTCAGCTTTAATTTTTCGATAAAGGCGTAGCTTGCGCTAAGGGGCATCCTGCACACATCTGCAATGGAGACTCCATCAATCGTGACATTGCGAGCCAGCGGATTTAATCTTGTTCCATCACAAGAGGGGCAGCTATGCTCTTCAAGAAGCGGGATGATCCTCTCTTTAATTTCTGCATGGGCTGCTTTTCCAGCTTTAGCAAAGACCTCAGAAATGCCTGCCCAGCGAAAGTTAAAGCCGGCAGGACTCTGATAAAATTTTCCATCTGGGGAGCCGTTCATCAAAAGATGCAGCTTTTCTTTTTTCAAAAGTGAAAGAGGAGTGTAAGGGTCGATTTTTTCAGCTTCTAAAAAAAGGAGTAAAAGTTTTTTATTTTGAGCATTCCAATATCTGTTCCAAAGCATTTTGGCAAAAGATAAAATGGACAAGTCCATGATCTCTTCTTTTTCTGCCAAGTTGGCTCCATACTGAAAGCCAAGGCCAAGACAATCTAAACACATCCCTTCCGGATTATTAAAAGAAAAAGTATGAGGTGTGATCTCCGGGTAGGATTTTCCTGTGCTCTCCACTGCAAAGGAGAGGTTAAAAAAGATGTCTTCATCATTCATCATGACAATCAGCTTGTTTTGACCAAAAGAAGCGGCATTCTCAATAGCCTCATAGAGACGATTTTCAATAGAACCGCCAACTTTTAAGCGGTCAATGACAAGGCAAAATTCATTTTTTCTCTTTTTGTCAAAATTGAAATTTTCAATGGGCTGGTCAAGATCCATGATCTGCCCATTTAAGCGGATGCGGACAAATCCAAGCTGCTTTAAGCGAAAAATAAGATTTTCAAATGTTTCATTTTTCTTAATTTCAATAGGCGCCAAAATTTGGATTTTTTCGCCTTCCGGATAGCTTAAAATGCGCTGTACGACATGCTCTTTTGAGATTGCTTTGATCACTTCTCCAGTTTCTGGGTCATGAGGGGTGCCAAGGCGTGCATAAAGGATGCGCAAGTAATCGTAGCTTTCTGTCATGGTTCCAATTGTGCTTCGTGGATTACCAGCATGTGCTTTTTGCTCAATGGCAATGGCAGGCGAGAGTCCGCTAACGCTTGCTACTTTTGGCTTTGGCATCTGTTTGACAAATTGGCGGGCATAAGGAGAGAGCGACTCGATGTAGCGCCTTTGCCCTTCTGCATAGATCGTTTCAAAGGCAAAAGAGCTTTTGCCAGAGCCAGAAGGTCCTGTGCAAACAATTATTTTACCTCGCGGGATGGAGACGTCCAAGTTTTTTAAGTTGTTCTGCTCAGCACCTAAAACTGTGATCGACTTGATCTCTTCAAAAACTGCTTCTTTCTTTTTCTTATTTTTATTTTTGGCTAATTTTTTTATTTCTTTTTGAAAATGCTCTTCAAGAGTGCTTTTTAAGAAAATACCGGTGGCAGTTTTTTGTTTTGCAATCTCTTCTGGGTTTGCTTCCGCTATAATTTCTCCCCCAAAAGAGCCTCCATCTGGACCCACATCGATGATCCAGTCGGCTGTTTTAATGACATCCATGTT
>DAORNI010000011.1:31531-44100 GCA_035440845.1 Parachlamydiaceae bacterium
CGTGGAAATGAAGACCTGTTGTCGGTGCATCTAAAATGTAGAGTGTTTTACCGGTTGCTTTTTTGGAAAGCTCTTTTGCAAGTTTTACCCTTTGAGCTTCTCCGCCAGACAAAGTAGTGGAAAACTGCCCAAGCTTGATGTAGTCAAGACCTACTTTTTTTAGCATTTCTAATTTTTGCTTGATTGTAGGAATATTTTGGAAAAAATCGAGGGCTTCACTGACTTCCATCTCTAAAACATCATAAATATTTTTTCCCTTATAAAGAATGGAGAGCGTTTCATGATCAAAGCGCTTTGTTTTGCAAAGAGGGCAGTCGACAAAAGCATCTTCCATAAAGTCCATGTCGATTTTGACCATGCCCATTCCTTCACATTCTGGACATGAGCCTTCCTTGACATTAAAGCTAAACCTTCCTGGCTTGTAGCCTCTTGCAAGGCTTTCTGGAAGCTGGCTGAAAAGGTCTCTGATCTCATCAAAAACTTTGATATAGGTAGAGGGGTTGGATCTTGGATTTTTGCCAATCGGAGATTGGTCGATCGCAATCACTTTATCGATAAATTCAGCGCCCTTTATTTCCTTGTGCTTGCCAACTGGATGCTCGCCTTTATGCAAGGCATTAAAAAGGGCAGGATAGAGGATGTCGATCACAAGAGAGGATTTGCCAGATCCGGAAACGCCGGTGACTGCGGTAAATAAGCCTAAAGGAAACTTAGCGTCGATATTCTTTAGGTTATGGTGAGAGGCTTTCTTGATTTCAATAAATTCTTTAGATGGCCTTCTTCGCTTTTTTGGAATAGGAATTGAAAGTTTGCCAGATAAATATTTTCCAGTAACAGATTCTTTATTTTCAAGAAGATCAGTAAGAGTGCCATTAGAAATGATTTTTCCGCCTCTAATTCCAGGGCCTGGTCCCACATCGACAATCGTATCAGCTTCAAGCATTGTCTCTTCATCATGTTCCACCACGATCACGCTATTGCCAATGTCCCTTAGCTGCTTGAGCGTTTGGATCAGCTTTTTGTTGTCTCTTGGGTGAAGACCAATGGAGGGCTCGTCCAGAATATAGGTGATGCCAACAAGCCCACAGCCTATTTGAGAAGCAAGGCGCACCCTTTGAGCTTCTCCTCCAGACAATGTCGGAGCAGACCTGTCAAGCGTTAAGTAGTGAAGGCCAACTTCAATTAAAAAAAAGAGTCTTTCTTTAATTTCTTTTAACAGCTCTTCTGCAATTAAAAGATCGTTTTTAGAGAGCTTCAAGTTCTGAAAAAAATGGAGCGCCTCTTGAATGGGCATTGCCGTAATTTCAGAAATTCGCTTTCCATTTAAAAGGGTAGCTGCCGGATAAGGCTTTAGTTTTTGACCCTGGCAAGCAGGGCATACCTGCTCGCTCATTAGCTGTTTCATCTTTTTGCGGTAGGCATCGCTTTTTGCTTCTGCAAACCTCATGTGCGCTTCATGGAGCACCCCTCTCCATTGGACATGGTCGATCCAGGTGGCATGCGTTTCTGGATGCTGAAAATGCATTTTGGTCCATTTTTTTTCGGTGCCATACAAAAAAATGCGTTTTGCTTTTTCGTTCAAATCTTTCCAGGCAGTAGTAACACTAAAGCCGTAAATTCTTGCTAAATTATCGTAGATATTTCCATATCTTACTGTATGATAAGAACTTGCAATTTTGCAGCAGTCTTCACTGATGCTTAAATTCTCATCGAGGATAGCACTTAAATCAAATTCTGATTTAATTCCAAGACCCCCGCAAGAGTCGCACATGCCAGCTGGACTGTTAAAGGAAAAGTCTTGCGGCTCTAGCGAAGAGTAGTAAAGCCCTGATTTTTGCGAGTAGCTTTCTGTGGAAAAAAGCGTCTCTTCATCTGTTGTTGCATTGAGGACGGAGCAAGCCTTGTTTCCAAGGCTTAAGGCTGTTGTCAAGCCTTCTGCAATACGAGAAAAATTTTCCGGCTCTACCGTTAACCTATCAATGACGATGTCCACATCATGGGGCACGCTTCCATCTAGCTGGATGTTTTCATTCAAGCTCACTATTTTGTTGTCAACGCGCACACGTGTGAAGCCTTTTCTTAAAAAGTCTAAAAAGTCTTCTTTAAATTCTGCTTTTTTTGTTTTGGCGTAAGGAGCTAAAATAATGAGTTTTTCGTTTAACATCCCATTTTGGACGGTCTTGATAATTTTTTCACGGTTTTGCGGTTCTACAGCTTCACCGCTTATTGGACAATGGGGAGTGGCAATACGTGCATAAAGGACTCTTAGATAGTCATAGATCTCTGTCATTGTCCCAACAGTGGAGCGCGGATTTTTGCCAGCTGTTTTTTGTTCAATTGAAATAGTGGGTGTAATGCCAGAAGCATGCTCTAGTTCTGGCCTTGTCATTTCTCCAAGCTGTCTTCTTGCAAAAGTGGAGAGGGATTCGACGTAGCGTCTTTGGCCTTCGGCATAGAGCGTATCAAAGGCAAGCGAGGATTTTCCAGAACCAGAAACGCCTGTAAAGGCGACGAGTCTATTTTTATCCAGAATTAGATTAACAGATTTTAAGTTATGGACATTAACTTTTTTTAAAATAATTTTGTTATTATCAATATTCAAAACCTTTAAATTACTTAAATTTCTGGTTTATACTTTTTGAACTACAAAATAGGTGACTTAAGCGATCTGTTTGTCTGATCTTTTAATGAACGGCGCTTTTTCTTCCACGATCGTATCTTTATCAACAATAATATCTGTAACAGTCGGATCAGAAGGTACCTCGTACATAGGCTCTTTCATGATCTTTTCAAGGGTTGTGCGAAGACCCCTTGCACCAGTTCCAGACTTCATCGCTTTATCTGCAATTTCACGGATCGCTTCTTTGGTAAACTCCAGATTGACACCTTCCAGCTCAAACATTGCTTGGTATTGGCGTGTGATCGCATTTTTTGGTTCTGTTAAAATCGTGACCAGATCTTCCAAAGTCAATTCATTGCAGTTGGCAATGCTGTTGAATCGCCCAATAAATTCTGGAATCATTCCATACTGGATAAAATCTTCCGGTTCTGCTTGAGAGAGCAAAAAGCTCTTTTCAGAAGCATCGATGGCTTCCTGATTTTTTTGGTCGCTCAAATTAAAGCCAATTGTGGATTTGCCAAGCCTTTTAGCGACAATTTTATCAAGATTTGCAAAAGCACCACCCACAATAAACAAGATATTTTCTGTATTGACTTTGATATATTCCTGGTTAGGATGCTTTCTTCCACCTTTTGGGGGGACATTGGCAACTGTGCCTTCTACAATTTTTAATAAGGCTTGCTGTACGCCTTCTCCAGAGACGTCTCTTGTAATAGAGACATTTCCCGTTGTCCGATTGATTTTGTCGATCTCATCGACATAGATAATACCAAGCTCTGCTTTTGCCACATCAAAATCAGCAGCTTGAAGGAGCCTTAACACAATATTTTCTACATCTTCACCCACATAGCCAGCTTCTGTCAGAGTTGTGGCATCTGTAATGGTGAAGGGGACATCTAAAATATTGGCAAGAGTTTTGGCGATTAATGTCTTTCCAGAACCAGTAGGGCCAAAAAGCAACACATTGGATTTTCCAAATTTTACTTCATTTTCATTTTTTTTGCCTAATGACAAGATGCGGTTGTAGTGGTTGTAGACAGCCACTGAAATGGTTTTTTTTGCACTTTCTTGCCCAACAATGTATTCATCCAATCTTTTCTTGATTTCTTTTGGTTTTAAAACCTTGGGTTCAAAAGAATTAGAATCTACGGGCTTTTTCTTTTCAAGGATGCCAGAGCATAAATTAACGCAAGTATCGCAAATATAAACAGAAGGTCCAGAGATTAATTTTTCAACTGCTTCTTCTGTGCGCCCGCAAAAAGAGCACGCGACTTCACCGGATTTATTAGAATTTTTTTTTGTCATAATATTTTACTTCTTTTTTGGCATGATGACTTCATCAATAAGACCATATTCTTTTGCTTCTTGAGCGCTCATGAAAAAGTCTCTGTCTGAGTCAGCTTCAATTTTTTCTATTGTTTGGCCAGTAGATGTTGCCATGATTTCATGCACAATTTTTTTAAGGTAAAGGATTTCTTTTACTTGTACTTTGATATCTGCTGCTGTGCCGCCTACTCCGCCAGATGGTTGGTGGATCATGATGCGGCTTGTGGGCAGTGCAAAGCGCTTGCCTTTTGTCCCGGCAGTTAAAAGGAGTGCACCCATTGAAGAGGCTTGTCCAATACAGTAAGTGTTGACGTTGCAGCCCATCCATTGCATGGTGTCATAAATGGCAAGGCCAGCTGTGATGTAGCCTCCAACAGAGTTGATATAAATATGAACATCTTTTTTTGGATCTTCCATTTTAAGAAATAGAAGCTGGGCGACTACAACATTTGCCACATGATCTGTAATATCTGTGCCAATAAAGATAATGCGGTCTTTTAATAGGCGTGAATAAATATCCATGGAGCGTTCGCCGCGGCCAGTATCTTCTATTACATAAGGTGTTAATGAATCTCTAGCTCTTTTTTTTGTCATGGAAGATCCCTTTCTAAAGTTTTCGTAAGGTGAGTTATATATTAACTAAACTTTTTTGTTCAAGAGTTATTAACTCGTCTTGTGCAAAGTTGAT
Organism: Parachlamydiaceae bacterium; assembly: GCA_035440845.1. Lineage (GTDB taxonomy): Bacteria > Chlamydiota > Chlamydiia > Chlamydiales > Parachlamydiaceae > JBBSJT01. The sequence continues at coordinate 36,166 of DAORNI010000011.1, forward strand.
TTATGTAAGCTCGTTGCACCCTATCTTTTAGAGCAGATCTTTCGTCATCCATAGCTTTGGCTATGAACTTCTCAAGACCTCTAATGCTTCTATTCTATAAGACAGGGTTCAATCCATTCTATAGAATCACTTTTTGCGTAAGATGAGTTAAAAACTTAAAGTTTGAGCAGCTACTCTTTTTTGGCATTTTCGATCAAATAATCAAAAGCTTTTTTCTCTAAAAGATAGGTGCGGATCTGGTGGTTGATCTCTTTTGGGTCTTCTTTTAGGTTGATGAAAGAGTCTTCTGGCCTTGTCATATAAGCTTGTACCATAAATTCTTGCATGATCTCATCTTGTGTCACATCAAGTTTTTTGTTATGAGCTAATTTCTCTGTAATAAAGAAAATTCTATAGGAATTGGCTAAATCTTCTTTTGCCTGATCATTTAAAGACTGACCAGGAACTTGCAAAATAGAAGAAGGGAGGTCAAAAGTATATTTTTCTAAGATAATGTCTCTTAGTTGTCCTCTTAAGTTGTCTTGTGCTTCTTCTTTAAAGTTTTTTTCTAAAGAAGAAGTGACGCGCTCATGCAATTTTTCAATCGATTCAGCGCCAAGTTTTGAGGCAAACTCTGTTGTGATCTCAGGCAGCATCGGTTTTTTTATTGCAACGACTTTGATTTGAAGCTTCGTCGGTTTGAAATCGTGATTGTGTGAATGGCTTGGATTTTGACATGAGTCGTCATGGCAATCTTCTTTTTCACTGAGACCTTCAAACGTACTATCTAAAGTTTTATTTAAAAGTAAGTCATAGAGCCATTTGCCAATTTTTCCCTTTGAGACAAAAAAAGCCTCGTTTTTGCAGATGGAAGTACCGGGCTCATCTAAAGAATCGATGTCCAGATGGACAAAATCGCCCTCTTGGATACCTCTGTCTTTAATGTCTTCCCATGTTGCCTGGTGCAGCTGCAGCTCCTGGAGACGCTCTTCTATATCTTTTTCTGCAACGCTTTTTGCAACAACATTTTTTAATGTGATCTCTTCTGATCTGACTTCCGGAATTTCTGGCCTTGTTTCTAAAGAGATCAAAAGCTCTGAACCGTTTTCTGATGAGAGGGTTTTTATTTCAGGCTTAATGCTTTTTTGAGAAAAAGGCACGATTTTGGCAAGTTGCAAGGCTTCTTGGAATGCGGTGTTCAGTAAAATAGACTTCCATTCTTCTTCGACATGCGGCTTAAATTTTTGAAGGATTAAATCGGTAGGGGCTTTTCCTTTTCTAAATCCTGGAATAACAATTTCTTTGTTAACGTTTTTTAAAGCTTTTTGGCGTGCTGCCTCTGTTGCTTTTGGAGTTACAGAAATTTCTAATTTGACTTGGCAGCCTGGAAATTTTTCAACTTTAACGCTTAAATCTTCATTTTTGAATTCTGACACAAAAAAACCTCGTTTAGAAAATAATACTAGAATTAGCGGGCAATGAGATTCGAACTCACGACCCTCACGTTGGCAACGTGATGCTCTACCACTGAGCTATGCCCGCATTGTGATTTGATATATCCGGTATAAATTAGCGGGCAATGAGATTCGAACTCACGACCCTCACGTTGGCAACGTGATGCTCTACCACTGAGCTATGCCCGCATCATTTGGAATGGGTGAGTATAGCGATAGGCTGAATTTTTGAGCAACATAAATTTACAGGCATATCACTTTTTTTAATGACAAGTTGTGTTTCAGTTTATATACTGCGCGCGTAAGCGGTCTTAAGAATAAAAACTTCTGTTTAAACTTTGTTTAAACCCCTGTTTAAGCCTTGTTCAAGACTTGAACAATCCAGAGGGTGACAGCAGTAAAAGAGAGTGTGTATGTTAAATTTTCGCAAGCTAAAACAAGATTTCCCCCCCGGGATTTTAAAAGAAGGCAAGCAGTTGGCCGATAAGAAAATGGTTCTTTCTGCAAAAATTGTCAATTTGAGCGCAACCAATGTGCGCATTGCATGTCAGGTTCAGGGAAGTTTTGATAATGCTTATGAGAGCGAGATTGAGATTGAAAGAAGGGAGTCGACCCTTGTGGACTCCAACTGCGACTGCCCTTATAAGTATGATTGTCAGCATTTGGCAGCTATTTTATTTTATCTGGAAGAGCATTTTGATTCCATTTTAATTGAATATTCAAAAGAAGCGGACTTGGAGCAGTCATCAAACATTGATGAAGAAGAAAAAAATACTTTGATCGAGACAATCAAAGAAGCTGAAACAAAAGAAATTGCAAGAAGGGGTAAAAAATACCAAAAGGAAGTACTTCAAGAGTATGTGGGAGCAGCAGAGCTTCTTGGAAAATCGCCTTTTTTCTTGCCGGAAAATGATATTAAGCCAGACAGAGCAGAGCTTGCGGTGATTTTTTCAGCGGCTCCTTTGCAAGCTCAAAACATGAGATCCCATATCGAGGTTCAGCTTGCATTGCGGCTGCCGTTTCGTTCAAAACCGCTCAATATTTTAAATATTAAAGAATTTTTAGACGCTGTCCGGTATCAAGAACCGCTGTATATTGGAAGCAAGCGCTATTTTTTTGCAAAAGAATCCTTTGATGAAGAGAGTTGGCAAGTCTTAAAATTTATTTTAGATTTTGCAAGATTTCCCGACTTGCATAAAGAAGATCGCAATTTGCGGGTTGCTGTCATTGATCCGGAAGCTTTTGGTGTGATTTTGTCAAAAGGCTTTGAGCTTGCTGAAAACCGCACAAAGCTCAAATCTACAATGGATCAGGATGGGGAGTTGCAAACAGCGCCTTGTCTTTATATCCATACTTTGGAAGAGCCTCTTAAAGTTTCTCCTTCTTTTGCAGTGATTCGTTTTGAGCTTGAATACCTCGAAACTTTTGCTCCTAAAATTCTGCTCAATCCTGCCCTTGTCATCAACCAGGGAATGATTGTCCCATTTGAAGAGATCGTTCTTTTTGAATGCGCCAATCCCGGCATGATTCACCAAAATATCTATTTCAGGTTTGCACCCAATATCAAGCGCAAGCATTTGCGCAATTTAAGCGCGATTCGTGAAGTCACCATTCCAGAGCCTCTATTTGGCTCTTTTGTGGAAAATTCGCTCCCGGAGCTGATGCACTTTGCAGAAGTGACCAATAAAGAAATTATTGAGCGCTTTGTCACGCTTCCCTTTGTTGGTCAGCTGGGGGCAGAATGTGAGATCAGCTATTTAAATGGAGAACTAGAGGCAAGGCTTGAGTTCATCTACGATGGCATTAAAGTGTCAGCTTCTGCCTCCCATCTGGTTGCAGAATCGATTTTTCCCTTTATTACAAATCAAGGCATTTTAGCAAGGAATTTAGCAGAAGAGCAAAAAATCATCCACGATCTTTTCCAGGATTTTATTTATGATCCAGTTCAGGGTCTCTACCTTGCAAAAAATGATAAGAAAATTGTGGAGTTCATGACAGAGACGATTCCGCAAAATACTCCTCGGGTCAAGTTCAATTGTCCAGAAAATCTTTTAGACCAGTTTATATATGACGAGACGCGCTTTAAGCTCCACTTGCGAGCAACAGAGCGCATCGACGTCTATGAGCTTGATTTAAAAGTAGATGGCCATTTGAAGGGTGTGACATTAGACCTTTTATGGGAATGCGTCTCTTCTAAAAAAGCCTTTATCGAACTACCAAGAAAAATGCAGGGAAAAAAAAGAGCTTCTTCTGATGGTCAAGGCATCCAAAAAGGCAATAAAATCTTGGTTCTTGATTTAGAAAAGCTTTTGCCTGTTGTACAAATTTTTGATGACCTTGGAATCAATAACATTGATGACCATACAGAAGAGCGACCCCTTTGGAGCTTGGCAAGCATCGAGCCTTCGCAATTTGAGGGACTTCAAATTGATTTTTCTATGACAGACAAATTAAAAGCCATTCAAGACCAAATGGTTGGAATGCTCGATTTGGTGCCAAAAGAGATTCCAAAAAATATTAATGCAACCCTAAGAAGCTATCAGATTGAGGGAGTGGGCTGGCTAGAGAGGCTCCGCTCGATGCATTTAAGTGGTGTTTTAGCAGACGACATGGGTCTTGGAAAGACTCTGCAGGCAATAGCTGCTGTCACGCAATTTAAAAAAGAGCACAAGAATGCTCTCTCTATTATTGTTTGCCCGACATCGCTTGTTTATAACTGGAAAGAAGAGTTTTTAAAGTTCAACAAGATGCTGCGCATACTGGCAGTAGATGGGACACCGACGCAAAGAAAGCGTCTTTTAAATGACATTAAAGATTTTGATGTCGTCATCACGTCTTATAGTTTGCTTCAAAAAGACATCGAATTTTATAAGCAAATTCCTTTTGGCTACTGCATTTTAGATGAGGCGCAAGCCATTAAAAACCGGGGGACGCGCAATGCTAAATCGGTTAAAATGCTGCAAGCAGTTCACAGGCTTATTTTAACAGGAACGCCAATAGAAAATTCTTTAGATGAGCTTTGGAGCTTGTTTGATTTTCTAATGCCTGGACTTTTAAGCAGTTATGATCGCTTCTTAGAAAAATATATCCGTAATCCAAATACGAGCAGCGGCAATAACTTAGATGTGCTCAAAAGAAAAATTTCCCCTTTTATTTTAAGGCGCATGAAAAAAGATGTTTTGAGCGAATTACCAGACGTTGCAGAAATTGTGTACCGCTGCCACTTGTCAGAAGTGCAGCAAGAGCTTTATCAGTCTTATGCACGGTCAGCCCGGGAAGAATTATCACATCTTGTTAAGAAAGAAGGATTTGAGAAAGTCCAGATCCATGTTTTAGCAACGCTGACAAGATTGAAGCAGATTTGCTGTCACCCTGCAATTTTTGCAAAAGAGAAGCCGGAAATAGGAGATTCTTCAAAATATGACATGCTGATCGAGCTTTTACAGACTCTGATGGAAGGGGGTCACAAGACTGTCATTTTCAGTCAATATACGCGCATGCTTTCTATCATGCGGCATGATCTGGAAAAAAAAGGTATTCGTTTTGAGTATTTAGATGGCTCTTCCAAAAATAGATTAAGCATTGTAAAAAAATTCAACGAAGATCAAAATATCCCTGTTTTTTTAGTTTCGCTAAAAGCTGGCGGAACAGGGCTTAATTTAGTAGGCGCAGATACTGTCATCCATTATGATATGTGGTGGAATCCGGCCGTTGAGAATCAGGCAACAGACCGCGTGCACCGGATTGGGCAGAAAAATTCTGTTTCTTCATACAAGCTTGTCACGGCAAACACAATTGAAGAAAAGATTTTGGAATTGCAGAATCGGAAGAGGGGTCTTGTGAAAAAAGTGATCAGTTCAGATGAGGAAGCCATTTCCAAATTGACTTGGGAAGAAGTTTTAGAGTTGCTCCAAACTTAAATAAGGAAATTAAAGGAAATTATATGGGGAAAAAAGCTCAGCAGCAGTTAAATTTTAAATCAGTCACAGCAAATTTATATAGCTCCATGTTTGGACATTTAAATAAGTTCCGAGGTGTTTTTTCCAATGATATTGGAATTGACCTTGGAACTGCAAACACGCTTGTTTTTGTGCGCGGAAAAGGCATAGTGCTAGCAGAGCCTTCTGTTGTAGCTGTAGATGCAACAACAAATGAGGTTTTGGCCGTTGGGAAAAAAGCAAAGGAAATGCTTGGCAAAACGCCTCAAAAAATCATTGCCGTACGTCCTATGAAAGACGGAGTAATCGCTGATTTTGAAATTGCTGAGGGGATGTTAAAAGCGCTGATCAAACGCGTCACTCCTGCAAGGAGCTTGTTTCGTCCCAAAATTTTAATTGCTGTGCCCTCTGGCATTACAGGCGTTGAAAAAAGAGCAGTAGAAGATTCTGCCTTGCATGCTGGTGCACAAGAGGTGATTTTGATTGAAGAACCAATGGCAGCAGCAATCGGCGTTGACTTACCAGTGCATGAGGCTTGCGCCAGCATGATCGTGGATATTGGCGGAGGAACTACCGAGATTGCGATCATCTCTTTGGGTGGTATTGTAGAATCGCGCTCGTTGCGCATTGCCGGTGATGAGTTTGATGAATGCATCATCAATTACATGAGACGCACCTACAATTTAATGATTGGTCCAAGGACTGCAGAAGACATTAAAATGACTATCGGCTCTGCCTATCCTTTAGGCGGCAATGAACTTGAAATGGAAGTCAGGGGTCGAGACCAGGTTGCCGGGCTTCCCATTACAAAAAGGATCAACTCGGTAGAAATTCGGGAATGCTTGGCAGAGCCCATTCAGCAAATTATAGAAAATGTTAAACTGACTTTAGAAAAATGTCCCCCAGAACTTGCAGCTGATCTGGTGGAGCGCGGCATGGTGATTGCAGGGGGTGGTGCTTTGATCAAAGGTCTTGACAAAGCTTTGATTAAAGAAACGGGACTGCCTGTGATCGTTGCCCAAAACCCGCTTTTAGCGGTCTGTTTGGGCACGGGAAAGGCTTTAGAGTATTTAAAACAAGTGAAAAGCATTGTTTAAAGGGTTCAAAGCATGTCTCAAGAAATTAATTTTGCCGGATGGTCGACAAATAATGATCTGATCAAATGGATCAAAGATGCAGTTCTTCTTTGCACACCAGAGGAGGTCAGGCTTTGTGATGGTTCAGAGAAAGAATATGAGCACCTTCTGCATATTTTGGAAGAATCTGGTGCTGCGATCAAATTGGATCAGGAAAAGCGTCCAAATAGCTATCTTTTTAGATCCACCCCAGATGATGTTGCCAGGGTAGAGGACAGAACGTTTATTTGTTCTTCAAAAAAAATAGATGCAGGACCCACCAATAACTGGTGCGATCCGGAAGAGATGTCCATTAAGCTTTCCCTTCTTTTTAAAGGCTGCATGAAAGGGCGCACCATGTATGTCATCCCTTACAGCATGGGACCTTTGGGCTCTGCGCTTTCTCATATTGGGGTGCAGATCACAGATTCAGCCTATGTGGTCTGCAACATGCGCATTATGGCCAAGATGGGAAAAAAAGTATTGGATGTTTTAGGCAACAATGATTTTGTTAAGTGCATGCACTCTGTTGGAGTTCCTATTCACTCTAAAGAAGATGACAAACCCTGGCCTTGCAACAAAGATAACAAATACATTGTTCATTTTCCAGAGAGCCGCTCCATTTGGTCTTTTGGAAGCGGTTATGGAGGCAATGCCCTTCTTGGAAAAAAATGCTTTGCCCTTCGGATCGCCTCTTGCATGGCAAAAAATCAAGGTTGGTTTGCAGAGCATATGCTGATTTTGGGCATCACAAATCCAGAAGGTAAAAAAATATATATAGCAGCTGCTTTTCCTAGTGCTTGCGGCAAGACGAATTTGGCCATGCTAGAGCCAACGCTCCCTGGCTGGAAAGTAGAGACTGTAGGCGATGATATTGCCTGGATGAAATTTGGCAGCGACGGAAAATTATATGCGATTAATCCAGAAACTGGTTTTTTTGGTGTAGCTCCTGGAACTTCTTACAAGTCTAATCCGAATGCGATGAAAACAATTGAAAAAAACACCCTCTTTACAAACGTTGCCTTGACAGATGAAAAAGATGTTTGGTGGGAAGGTATGACAGATCAGCCAAAAGATCATTTGATCGACTGGCTTGGAAAAGACTGGACTAAAGAGAACAAAAGAGTAGCAGCCCATCCAAATGCGCGCTTCACAGCCCCTGTTTCTCAGTGTCCTTGCCTGGATGAAAATTTTGAGAATCCAGAAGGGGTTCCTATTTCTGCCATTATTTTTGGAGGCAGACGCGCTTCTGTCGTTCCGCTTGTTTATGAGGCTTTCAACTGGCAGCATGGGACATTTCTTGGGGCAAGTGTGGCATCTGAAATGACAGCTGCAGCTGTTGGAGAAGTTGGAAAGCTGCGGCATGATCCTTTTGCAATGCTTCCTTTTTGCGGTTACAACATGGGAGATTATTTTAATCATTGGTTGCAACTTGGAAAAGATCATGAC
>DAORNI010000012.1:0-152 GCA_035440845.1 Parachlamydiaceae bacterium
AAAATCGCGAGAAAAAAACCTGAAGTTCGAGGAGAGAAACTAGAAAATTCAGGTTGGTATATATTTTGGCCTTTCAGGCCTCAATTATTTGATTGCACTAAACCCAGACCTTGCGGTCTGGGCTATGAGATATTGACCTTTTCGGGTCAACA
>DAORNI010000012.1:250-1090 GCA_035440845.1 Parachlamydiaceae bacterium
CGTAGAAGATCTCCTGCGGGTTATAGCCATCTTCTTTAAATAACTCGATTGTTTCTTTGCTGTTAAAATCGTCTACAAGCGGTTGATAAATATCGTGATTGGGGTTTTTGGCAATCGTGCCCTCTTTAAACTTGGTAAGGGTGAGGCCAATCACTTGTTGGCGTCTGATAGATTCCTGACGCTCCTTCCCTTTGACGTAAGTAGGGGCAAAGGCAGCAAAATCCGCATCAAGGCCAATCTCTTCACTCACATGCAAGACCCAATGCTTCCAGGAAAGGAGATAACAGATGTATTTAAAAGCATTTTTTACATTTTCAATGTCTTCTTTGTTTTGTTCAGTCTTTATCTTTACTGAGGCATTCAATTCTTTTCTTCGGTTTTCCACATAAGGAACAAGCGGGCGGACTGTTTTGTATTTTTCATTAATCATGACACGACCGTTCGTAGACAGTGTAGAATTTTCTGGCAGGTTTAAAGAATTTTCAACTAAAACGTCGCTTAAATCTTCGATTTCACTCCAATATTCAAAAATTTGGTCTTTGTTATCTTCAAAAAATTGATTAAAATGAACATTTATTTTATTCAAAAATTTCCCTGACGCTCTTGCCAAACGATGATCATTGCAAATGGGATCTTCAAGTTTGAAGTCAGACCAGCATTTTTCGGAGACAACTTGGTTAAGTTTTGTCCATGCACCTTGGAAGGTAATGCCAGATTCTGTCAAAGCTGTCACAACATTTTCCTGGGCTCTTTGGTTGATAGGCAAAACACCTCTTAAGAAAGAGTCAACAAATTTTCTGATCGGGTTTTTGTTGATATGGCGGAAGATGGCAGTGGCAT
>DAORNI010000012.1:1113-6237 GCA_035440845.1 Parachlamydiaceae bacterium
TTATGGACTCCAAGATGGTGTGCTAAAGATCCATGTACAAGTGCCAACCGGTTAAACTCATATAAGCCCGTTTTAAAATTCTCATCAGTTGGAATATATTTTATCCTATCCGTGCTTCCTCTTTTTTGAAAAATGATTTTCTCAATTTCAAGTTTACCTTCGTTATTTTTAACGGCAAAAAGATTGACATTCAAAAGATCTTCATCTTTTTTTAATTCACACCCGTCCCAATTGATCTCGCACATGTAGTTATCAAATCGGTCTTTTTTAAAAGAGGGCTCAATGCCATTTAAAAGAAGATCAAGAGTAGTCTCCTGACAGATTTTTCTATCTTTAATACCTTGAAGTCCTTCTATTTGATCATTTGTGATGTTTGGATAGATTTTTGCAAATAGTCCAATAAAGAAATCTTTGATTTTTCCGGCGGCAGAGGCTTTGATTATTCTTGCATAGTCTACGCTGTTCCACTGGTCGGATAAATTAGCAGCTTTTTTGGGCACCTCATATTGCGGAAACTGGTCTTCAAATTCGTAGAGTTCTACCTCTATATCTTTTATATCTGTTTTTCCAGTCGATGCGGAAGTAAAGTGTGTGGAAACAAGAGTGTCTTTTGATGAGTTTGAAATAATAGAACAAGAAGCTCTGCTCTCTTCATAAAATTCAAATTGCAAATGGTGCTGCTTTTGAAAAGGAAGCTGGATCACAGAATATTTATGGGAAAAGCTTCCATCAATTGCATCTGTTGTGAATGTGCCGATTTCGCGTCTTGTCAACCAAGGCACAAAAGAAGAAAAGGGAATCCAGGAAAAAAGAGTTTGTGCATAAACTTTTACCTTGCAAGAAGTCAAAGCTCTGCCATCTTTGTTTTTTGGGTGAATGGCATTAAAATTAATCTGGCAATCTGTTGTCAAGCCAAATAAATTAAGAAAATTATATGTTATTGAAGTCATAAGCTTTTTTAAACCTCATATTATTTTAAATCTGTTAAAGATGCCCCTATGGGCGGCATCGTACGCATGACAGTTTCTAGCATTTGCAGTTCTGCTAAAATTCTGTCTAAATCTTTTTGGATGACGGGGGTGTCTTGATGAGTGGCTAGCGCTTCTGATTGAAAAAGTGTTTTTAAATCGATAAAGGGCTGTGCTAGCAGTGCAATCTTAATGCTTTTGTCCTGCTTGAACAATTCTTTGGAAATGGTTTCTAGTTGGCCGATCAGACAAAAGAATGGCTCTTGAATTTCTAAATATTTCAAATCAATTTCATTCACAATGACTTTTGCAATTTCTAACAGAGTGCAAGTAGCCCTTACGCCTGCATCCAAAAAATTTTGCTCTACTGCTTTTACAGAAAATTTTCCAAAATGAAGCAGCGGTGAAATGGAGAGCGTCATGTCGCATTTGGCCGCGTGCAATGCAATTTTTCCAGTAGCTGTGATTAAAAAACTTACAACCGGCTCTAGTTTTTCTTGTAGCGCTTTGTCAGAAATAAAGTTTAATTTTTGGAAGAGATAGGCAAGGATATATGTTACTTTATCTTGAATTCCAAGGCTTTGCATTTCTTTATCTTGGTTTTGATGGCTGATGCTTTTAGATGATTCTAAAAAAACGTGCGACAATTCCTGGATGGCATCAATTGCCGTATTTGCAAGGGAGGGACTTTCATTTTTTATGGCTTTGGTGCTTGTTTCTGCCAAAGCATCTATACTGCTGCAAAGTTCGATCTCTTTTTGATTTTGGATCTCTTTAATGCCTTCTGCTTTAAATTGCCAGATGGCTGAAAAAGGGTCTAAATAAGAGCGTTCTTGAGTTAAAAGAAATTTTAAACAATCAAAGGAAACACCAAAAAAGAAAAGCCAGATAGCCAATGGGTATCTGCTTTCAAAAGGAGCGAAAGCTGCAAGAAGTAAGCTGAAAATGGCAAAAGAGAAAAGAAAAAAAGAAAAGAGAAGAAGGGTCTTATTTTTTTTAATAAGGCTAAAAATATGCGGAGAGCTATTTTTGGATGCTTTTTCTAAAGGGTTTAGCAGAAAGAGAAAAGAAAAAGCCTCTATTAAAAGAAACAGAAAAGGGAAAGTGATCAAAAAAGGCGTTATTGCATTCCAGTTGATAAGATTTTCATTAATTCCCTGATAAAACAAGAGAAAAAGAACCGCCAAAAACCCAAGCAGAGATCCAATCATAAAAATGACCTAATAAAATATTTTTCATCTTATAAAATAAAATTATTATAGTAGCAAGAGTTTTATAAATGGATTGAGTATAATTATGCTACCAGCTATAGTTTTCTTTTGAATCACCTTCGGTATATATGAGAGAAAAATTATTAAAAGCAGTAAACGACATTATCTTAGCGGCAAACCAGTTAAAAGAGCCTTTTGCCCTTGATTTTATGGAACAGGCATCTTTGATGATTGCAGACTGCTTTCAGGCTGGAAATAAGGTGATTCTGGCAGGAAATGGGGGCAGCTTGTGCGATGCTTCTCATTTTGCAGAAGAATTGACAGGGTTTTTTAGAAAAAAAAGAAAAGCCCTTCCAGCTATTTCTTTATCAGAGCCTGGCCATATCACATGCGTTGGAAACGACCTTGGATTTGACTTCATTTTTTCAAGAGGGATTGAAGCTTACGGGAAGCCAGGAGATATTTTTATTGCATTAACGACAAGCGGAAATTCTAAAAATTTGGTCCATGCAATAGAAAAAGCTTCTGAAATGGAGCTTAAAACAATTGCTTTTTTAGGAAAGGGCGGCGGAAAGCTTAAGGGAAAAGCAGATCTTGAAATGGTCATAGATGGCTTTTCTACATCAGACCGCATCCAGGAGGCTCATATGGCAGCTGTCCACACGATCATCGAACTTGTCGAATATAGAATGTTCCATGAAAGTTAAGTCTTATATTGAAGATCTTATTCATGGTAGAAGACAAGGTTTTTTAGCTTCTATTTTGCGTCTGATTTTAGGTTTTTTAAGTTTTTTTTATGGCACTTTTATTAAGCTGCGCAATTTCGCCTACGATTTAAAAATATTTTCCCCTTATTCTCCTCAAGTGCCCCTTGTGATCAGCATCGGAAACATTACAGCAGGAGGCACTGGCAAAACACCTGCTGTCCTTTTTACGGCAAAAGAATTTTACGGCGAATTTAAAATAGCAGTGCTTTCGAGAGGCTACTTATCTTCTGCTGAAAAAGAGGCTTTTCCGACTGTTTTAAGCAGGGGGGATGGGAAAGGACCTTTATATCCGGCCTCACAAGCTGGTGATGAGCCTGTTTTGATAGCAGAAAATCTTCCAAAGGCCATTGTCGCCGTTGGAAAAAACAGATGCGAGGCTTCTAAAATAACTGTTGCAATGGGTGCTGAACTCATTTTATTAGATGATGGTCTGCAGCACAGAAAGCTTGCCAGAGACTTGGACATTGTTTTAGTGGATAGCCAAGACCCTTTTGGAAATGGCAGCTTTCTCCCACGGGGTTTTCTTCGTGATGAGATTAAGTCTTTATCTCGCGCTGATTTGATCATCTTAAACCATGTGGAGAGTGAAGGGCAGTTTTTAAGCGTCAAATCTCAAATGGAAAAATATAGCAAAGCTAAAGTGATTGGCGTGACAACAAGAGTCTCTAAAGTTTTTGATCTATCCCGCACAGAACTCTTTTGTTTAGATGAGAAAAAATTAGAAGGCAAAAAAGTGGCTATTTTTTGTGCACTTGCAAAGCCGGAAAAATTTAAAAAAACAGTATTAAATGAAGGCGCAGAAATTTTGGCTGAATATTTCATTTCAGACCATCTGCCCTTTGATCCGATCGATCTGGAAAATTTTGCCAATGTTTGCCGTGCAAAAGGCGTTGAAATGCTAGTCTGCACAGAAAAAGACCAAGTAAAGCTGCCCAAGTATTTAAAAGTTTCTCTGTCAGTTGTTTGGATTAAAGTAGAGATTTATCCGGTTTATGGCAATAATGACTGGACTACTTTTATCAAGAACGCTAAAAAAACGATCAGTCGAAGACTTTAATTAAAGGCAGATAATAAATGAAACTTTGGATGAAAATTTTAATAGCTCTTATTTTGGGGGCTATCACCGGACATTTGTGGGGGCAGCAAGCTGTCATTTTAAAACCGGTTGGGACTGTTTTTTTAAATCTGATCAGCATGATCATCGTCCCTCTTGTCTTGTCTTCCATGACAGTTGGCATCACAAGCATTCATGACCCCAAGAAGCTTGGGAAAATTGGAACCAAGACAATCTTTTATTATTTTGTCACAACACTTGTTGCCATTGGTTTGGGACTTCTTTTTTCCAAATTATTTTTTCTTGGAGATGGACTTGATTTCACTTTTACCGGCGAATTAAAAAATCAAGATACGCCAACCCTTGGAGATATTTTCCTCTCCATTATTCCAAACAACCCGGTAACAGCACTTGCAGAAGGCAATGTGTTACAGATCATTGTCTTTGCGCTCTTTCTTGGGTTTGCCATTAACTTTGCAGGAGAAAAAGGAAAGCCTCTTCTTGCTGTTTTAGAGTCCTTGGCAGATGTAATGTACCGTTTGACATCGATCATCATGGAATTTTCACCAATTGGCGTTTTTGCCATTATGGCCTCTGTTGCCGGCACATTTGGGACAAAAATCTTACTGCCCCTCTTTAAATTTTTAGTTGTTTATTATGGAGTCTGTCTTTTTCACTTGGTCTTTGTTTTTGGAGGGATGCTCCTGTTTATTGCAAGAGTCAACCCTGTTCCCTTTTTTAAAGGGATGAGCGATGCGATGGTGCTTGGTTTTTCTACTTGCAGCAGCGCGGCCACTTTGCCAGTTTCCATGCACTGCGTCCAAAAAAATTTGGGCGTGTCACAAAATGTGACAAATTTTATGCTTCCTTTGGGATCTACCATTAACATGAATGGGGCAGCTCTTTTTCAAGGGATGGCAGCTATTTTTGTAGCAAATGCTTATGGCATTAACCTTGATTTGCAAAGCCTCTTAACAATTGTTGTGACGGGGACATTGTCTGCAATTGGGGCTGCTGGTATACCAGGGACTGGTTTTATCATGCTCTCTGTTGTTTTTGTCTCTGTTGGACTTCCAATTGAAGGTCTTGCCCTTTTGGCCGGCATTGACCGTATCCGGGAGATG
>DAORNI010000012.1:6311-10867 GCA_035440845.1 Parachlamydiaceae bacterium
AGAGTTTGACGAGCGGCAGTACTATCACACTACCATCCTCACAGAACTCGATTAAATTTTGAATTGGGGCGGATAAATTTGATGCAAAATTGTCCTGTACAAAGAGTTAATATTAAAAATGCCGAATAAACGAAGTGTCGGTGATTGTGAGCTTTGCGTTGTTAAATTGATTGAGTAGAGTTAAAATATCTCCTGTCTCTACCGCCTCTTTTGCTGTAAAGCGGCAGCGCCAGCTGTCTCCAAGCGACGTCTCATCTGTTGTATTTGGCCACACTTTGGCGCCGCGATTGGCAATGAATTCAAGTTCTAATTTGCCATTGTTAAAAGTAGTGATAATTTTTTGCAATTCATCTACTGAATTGTGGTATTCAATAAAAATATCAGCGCCTATTAACTTGTGTTTAGACTGTTTTTTCTTTTCTAAAGCGTGATGGCTTAATTTGGCTGTTTTTTTGTAATGCATTTCTTTTAAAGTTTTGGGCTTCTGCCCAAGGCGTGAAATGATGGCTTTTGCAAACTCTTTAGTGCCTACTTTTTCTTTGCTGACCCCGGTTTTAAAAATATCGTAGGTGTGAATGCCATCTTCAATGGTTGTAAGCCACGCGTTATGGATTAAGGAGGCAATTTCTGGCAATTCAAGGTGAACTAGCATCATTACAGAAGCTAAAATAAGCCCTGATGGATTGGCTATATTTTGGCCAGCCCTTCTTGGAGCAGAGCCGTGGATGGCTTCAAACATGGCTCCAAACTGGCCAACATTGGCGCTTCCTGCAAGGCCAACAGATCCAGCTATTTGGGCTGCCACATCAGAGAGAATATCTCCGTAAAGGTTTGGCAAGACGATCACATCAAAATTTTCCGGGGTGTCTGCAAGCTTTGCACTCCCAATGTCTACAATCCAGTGTTCATTTTCAATTTCCGGATAGAGGGGGGCAATTTCATCAAATATTTTATGGAAAAGACCATCTGACATTTTTAAAATATTATCTTTGGTAAAGCAGGTGACTTTTTTTCTGCCGTTTGCTCTTGCATATTGAAAGGCATAGTGAATAATTTTTTCACATCCTGGGCGTGTTATGACTTTTAGTGCGTGGTAGGTGTTTTCTGTGACTTGATATTCGATGCCCATATAGAGGTCTTCTTCATTTTCGCGAATGATCACAACATCCATTTTGGGATGCTTGGTCTCTATAAAAGGATAATAAGAAATGCTAGGGCGTACATTTGCATAAAGTCCAAGGGCTGCCCGAATGGTTACATTCAAGCTTTTAAAGCCGCCCCCTTGCGGTGTTGTCATAGGAGCTTTTAAAAAAGCTTTTGTCTTGCGGATTGTTTCCCACGTTTTGGGTTCAATGCCTGTCAGATGGCCTTTTAAGTAGACCTTTTCGCCAATTTCCACTGTGTAAAAGTCTAAGGGAGCTTTGGCATACTTTAAAATTTCTAGTGTGGCCTCCATAATTTCGGGGCCTATGCCATCACCATAAGCTACTGATACTGGAATATTTGAAGCTGCCATTATCATTCTCCCTATCTTTGTTTTAATGCTTGAGACTAATCTTTTACTCATTTAAAATGAAGTTTTATTAAATTAAAAGTTCTGTTCATGATAAGCGAATTACTAAAGAAAGAAAGAGAAGGGATCAACCACTTTTTTGACCATTTTGACGAATTACAAATGCAGTCTATTGTTGAAATGATTTTTGCAAATTCCGGTATTCTTTTTTTTACAGGTATTGGCAAAAGCGGTCTTATTGCAAAAAAAATTGCCCAGACAATGACCTCTACTGGCACAAAAGCCCTTTATCTTTCTCCCCTTGATGCTTTGCATGGCGATATTGGAATTGCCTCTTCTCAGGATATCTTCTTTTTATTGAGCAAAAGCGGGGAAAGCGACGAGCTTTTAAATTTACTGCCCATTATCAGGGCAAAGCAGGCAAAAAGCATTGCTGTTGTTTCGAATCTGGAAAGCCGGCTTGCCAAAGCTGTTGATTTTAAAATTTATCTTCCTTGCAAAGAAGAACTCTGTCCCTTTGATATGGCGCCCACTATTTCAACAACAATCCAGATGATTTTTGGGGATACGTTGGCAATTGCCTTGATGAAAAAGAGGAATTTTAGCAAAGACCAGTTTGTAGAAAATCATCCAGCCGGCAGGATTGGCAAGCGTATGAGTTTAAAAGTAAAGCACTTGATGTTACAAGGCGCCTCTTTACCCCTCTGCGAGAAAAATGACCGCCTCTCTGATATTTTAGTAGAGCTGTCCAATAAAAAGACAGGCTGCATCTTGGTTTTAGGTGAAGGCAACAGTCTGGAAGGAATTTTTACAGATGGCGATCTAAGGCGTTCACTGCAGCATTTTGGCTCCGATATATTAGATAAAAAAATGGATGAGCTGATGACAAAAACTCCCAAGTGGGTAGCGGCAGAAACCCTTGCAGTCGATGCCGTCAAGATCATGGAAAACGATCAGAAAAAAGCCATTACTGTTCTGCCCGTTTTAGAAGGCGGACAAAAGCTTGTGGGACTTATCTCTTTGCATGACATTTTGCAGTCTGGGATTTAAAAATTCTTTTTATAAAAAAAGAGATTGAAAAATCTTTTTTTTTGATTTATGGTTACGTGAAATTGATTGTTGATTTAGGAGAGTGGAAATGCCTTTAAAAAAAGCAGATGTTATAAAGTTTAAAAAGAAATTGGAAGATTTAAAAAATCAACTTACTCACTCATTAAAAGGATCTACTGCTGAAGTTAAAAAACCAGATGAGGCAACTGGTTATTCGCAGCATCAGGCAGATCAGGGTACAGATGATTTTGACCGCACGATCAGCCTTGAAGTGACAAGCCGCGAGTATGGAATTTTAAGACAGATTGAAAGAGCGTTAGAAAAGATTGATGAAGATACTTACGGTGTGTGCGACATTACCGGAGAAGATATTCCGCTTCCTCGTTTAGAAGCAGTCCCTTATGCCACAATGACTGTCAAAGCGCAAGAGCAACTGGAAAAAGGTTTACTCTAAGCGCTTGTTTATGCATGTTTTAAAAAAATCTTTTCTTGAAAATGTCTGGTTGAAGGCAGCAGTTGGTTTTTTGCTGCTTTTAACGGATATTTTCACAAAATTCCTTACCGCAAGTTTTTTGCCTTTAATGTCTGGAAATGCTTATCCTTATAAAGGAATCCCTGTTTTTAAAAATTTTTTAGGCATTGAATTTTCTATTGTCCATGCAACCAACAAGGGGGCTGCTTGGGGTTTTTTTGCAGATTTTCAAACTGTTCTGATTGCATTTCGGATTCTTTTGATTATCGGGCTTATTACTTATCTTCTTTTTTATAATAAGAATTACGCTTTGCAAATGCCTCTTATTTTGGTGGGTTTTGGCGCTTTTGGCAATATTTTAGACTATTTTCTTTATGGACATGTGATTGACATGTTCCATTTTGTTTTTTGGGGTTATAGCTACCCTGTTTTCAATATCGCTGACGCTGCCATTTGCATCGGGATATTTTGGCTTTTTCTGGTTTCTTTTAAAGGAGATTAATTATTTCTATTCGTACCAGCAGTTTAAAAGAAGAGGGGCTTTATCAAGTTTCCAAGTGGCTCTCTTTTCAGCTTTTAATTGATTTAAAAGAGATGCAGCAGTTGATTGAAACCCTTGAGCCCTTCGATATTTGCCTTTCTGGCCAGATTTATCATCATGAGAGTGAAGCGATTATTTCAAAAGATAAATTTTTAGAATGCTATTTGGCCTATCTTGAAGGGATAAAGTCAGGAAAATTATTGGAAGAAGCTCTTTACCGCCCTTTTTTTTCTTCCGTGTTCACAAAAGATTTGAGCGCTCTTTATCAAGTAAAAATTTCGGACGAGGCGTTTTTACTAAAAGCTGCAAAACCTGTTTTGCAGCTGCAGGCACATCGTATGCATTACTCAAAGCAAGAGCAAAAATTTCGTCCGATGATTTTTGGCGCAGAAAGCATTCATTGGGGGATTCAATTTTCTTATCCGCAGCTTTTTCAAGACAATTGCACAAAAGAGATCCTCTCTGTTTTAAAAGCAGATTTTATCAATAATCAGCTCTACCATAAGCTTCAAGTATGGATCCGTAAAAATACGATCCCTACACCGTTCATAGATAACTTTAAACGTATAAATGCAACAGTCAGAATAGGCAGGAGCTGTTTGTCCTGGATTAACCAGCATCCACAGCTTATTGAAAGAGGGTTAAAGGTTTACGATGACGATTGAAAGGATAGAAGAGACCATCCATGACTTGTTTATCAAAAAAAAAATGAAGCTAAGTGCAGCAGAATCTTGCACGGGCGGTCATATTTCTGCAAAGCTGACAGCTCTTTCTGGCGCTTCTAACTTTTTTTTAGGCAGCATTATTTGCTATTGCAATTTTATGAAAAAAAAACTTCTTTTTGTGGAGGAGAAGCTTTTAAAAGAAAAAGGGGCAGTGAGCAGAGAATGTGTAGAAAAAATGGCACTTTCCCTTCTTGACATTACAGACAGCGATTATTCTATAGCTGTATCTGGAATTGCAGGCCCAAATGGGGGCAC
>DAORNI010000012.1:10888-18303 GCA_035440845.1 Parachlamydiaceae bacterium
TTTTTAGCTATTGGAATAAAAGCCAAAAAAGAAGCCATCATCAAAGAGCTTCACCTTCATGGAAGCAGAGGGCAAATTATAGAAGCAGCTTCTAATCAAGCCTTGTTTGAACTTTATAAGATTGCATCCACTAATTGATTGGCCATGTGCAGAAGGGGTCTTGAAGTCAGGGTATTAAATAAAAGAAAGAATAAAGTCCATTTTGAAAGGCCGTTTCTTTTTTCTTTGTTAAAATAAACATTTATAGAAACAGACAAAGCCAGAGCAAAACTTAAGATGCTGATCACATGTTTTGGGTGCCAGGGATTGACTGCAAAAAGGATGCGGTCTTGAAGAAAGTTTAAGTCAGGGATTAAAAAAATAAGAAGGAAGATGCCCTTGTTTGTAGCAAAAGGGCTTAATAAGATAGAAAAACAGGCAACTGCCTCTAAAAGGGAAGTATGCTGCTTTCTATAGGAAGTGGAAGTTAAAAGATAAAGTTGGACGATTCCAAAAAGACAAGTTATTTCAGCAACTAATAGTTTAACAATTTCTTTAATGGGCAGTTCAGTAATCAAAGCAAACAAGTTGTTCATAGAATCATTTTTTTTAAATAAGGCAGCTTCTATAAGATGTCTATTCTACGTTTTTTTATTTCTTAAATCAAAGTATTTCTCTATACGGAAAAGTAACTATCCCTGTAAAATGATTTCTTTTTAGGAGTTGTTAAATGATTTTAACAAGTATGCAAAATCCGCGTGTGAAAGAAGCGGTTGCTTTAAGGGAGAGAAGAGAGCGCAATAAAACAGACCGCTTTTTGATTGAAGGATATCGGGAAAATTTAAGGGCTCTTGAGGGCAACTGGGAAATAGAATCTCTTTTTATTTGCAAAGAACTTTTTTTAGGCAGTAATGAAGAGCATTTAATTGAGAAAATAGCAAAAAGAGGAACTAAAATATACCCTTGCGATGAAAAAGTATTTAAAAAAATTTCTTACAGAGACCGTCCAGACGGCCTTTTGGCAATTGCCCCTCAATTGCATCGCTCGTTAGACAGCTTAAACTTAAAAAAAAATCCTTTCCTTGTTGTAGCAGAAGCAATTGAGAAACCGGGGAACCTGGGGACTATTTTACGCTCCTCTGATGCAGTTGGTCTAGATGCCCTTATTGCAGCAGACCCTTGCACAGATATTTATAACCCAAATGTTGTCAGGGCAAGCGTCGGGACGCTTTTTACTGTGCCTGTTGTGGAAGCTGGCGGGAAAGAGACGCTTTCTTGGCTAAAAGAGAATAAAATCGCTATTTTAGCTGCAACCCCATCTGCTACTAAAGAGTTTACAAAAGTGGATTTAAGGGGACCTATTGCCATTGCAGTTGGTACCGAGCAGCTTGGCCTTTCACCTTTATGGATGGAAAATGCAGATATCCAAGTAAAAATCCCTATGAATGGTGTAGCAGATTCCTTAAATGTTGCCATGGCCACAACGCTTTTGCTTTATGAGGCGATTCGGCAAAGAAAATTATAATGGAAATTTTATTTGAAGACAATCATCTGCTTGTTGTGAACAAGCCAGCTGGCCTTTTGACAGAGCCAAGCGGCACTTTGCAAGACAGTGTCTACGCACAAACCAAACAGTATTTAAAAGAAAAGTACCAAAAGCCTGGCAATGTTTTTTTAGGTATTGTTCACCGTTTAGATAAACCAGCGTCTGGCATTGTGCTTTTTGCTAAGACAAGCAAGGCGCTTTCCCGGTTGAATGAGGCGATGCGCGGCAAAAAATATAAAAAAGTATATGCCGCAATTTTAGAAAATAAACTGCCGCAAGAGACATCTATTTTAGAGCATTATCTTGTCCATGATGATTATAAAGCATCCCTTTCATCAAAAGAAAAAGGGGGGAAACAGTGCAAGCTGTCTTACAAGCTTTTGAAGAAAAAAGGAAATTTTTCACTTGTAGATGTCTTGCTAGAAACTGGTCGCTACCATCAAATTAGAGCGCAGTTTGCCTTAATAGGCTGTCCGCTTTTGGGCGACTATAAATATGGCAGCAAAGAATTTTTTATGGAAGAAGCTATTGCTTTGCACCATAGGGAACTCGAATTTACCCATCCTGTCACAGGAAAAGTCATACAAGTTCAAGCAGTTCTTCCTCCCCGTTTCGAAGAACTCATGCAATAAACACCCTTTTAGACTTGCAGTTATATAATAACCTGAGTTTTCTAGTTTCTCTGCTTGAACTTCAGGGTTTTTTTTCAAGAAAGGTGAAAACTTGACTTTCGAAAAAAATTGTAAAACCGTAAGTTGGCTATGATATTCCATTGCTCATCAGAAATTCCGTTAAACTTTCCGCTTATCTTTTTTCCTCTAACTCTAAATTGGAGAATTATAAATAAAAATTTAATTCACGGATAGGTTCATAGGTTGATTAATATGTTTTACTTTTATTTGCTTTATCTCTTTTTTAATGCTTTTAAAGATGAGCAGAAATGCTGTAAAAGCAGTTGCTAAAAAACTTGTTAAAATGGCAAATAGAAACGGTCTGTTGGCAATAGGGTGTAAAGGCGGTTTTGCAGCATCAATGACGGTGGATTGGATGATCTCCAAATTGCTTCCAATATTTTTTGTCTCTACAAGCTTGGACACTTCTTCCACCATCTTTTGATTCACTTCCATCTCCAAATTGATCAATTTTTCCGAGACCCATTTAGTGGGCAATGCCGACATTTGAGCCATCAAAGAGAGCTTGTGTTGTTCAATAATGACAGCTTCTGCTTTCAAATTGCGGATCCTGTTCTCAATATATTCTGCCAAGTTTGTTTCTAAAAGATGAATCTGCTGTTTGACGCCAAAAAGAGCTGCATGCTGGAGCGATTTTAATTTGTAATGCATAAGGTTTTCATTTAGTTCAAGAAGCTGGTTGGTATTTTCCAAATGAGCTGTTAAAAACTTTTTTTGTAAATTTAAATCTTCTTTGATTCTCTCTTGCTCTTTCAAAGTGCGATTATTGGTATCTTTTAAGCTCATAGCTAAAGAAGAAGCCGTTTTGCTCATTTCATGGATGATCTCGTCATTTAAAACAGTGCCAAGAGAGCTTAGTTCAAAATCATTTTCTTTCAGCTGCTCGATTAAAAATTTATTTTGGAGCATATTTGCTTCAATTTCATTGAGTTTATATGTATAGGAAATAAATAGGTCTTGCACCGCTTTTAAATCCATGCCATCAAAGTTTTCTGCCTTTTCGCCTTTAAAATCTTTTAATTTGAGGTTTAAAGAATTCTGCTGCTGTTTTAATCCGCGCATCTCAGAAAGAATCTGGTTGATCACGGCAGGGTCTCCTGGCAGTGTGTAGGTGTCATAATAAGCATAGTCTGTTTTTTGGCTGTTTTGAAGCCGTTTCAATTCAAATTCAATATCGAGCAGTTTTTTTTGCAGACTATTTTGCGATTCTGTTAAAAACTCCATCGCAAGCTGCGTATTTGGAAAGCCGATGTTTTTAATATCGTCAGAAATTTTTAAAACGTGGCTCTCCATCGAGTTTTTAAGCCGCTCTCCAATTTCGCCCTGGCGTCTTTCCAGATATTGGATCTGATGGTCGATGATGAGGTTTTGCTCCTTTTTTAAATAGGATTTATAAGAATCCATTAAAGCATTGACAGTTTTGGCAGCTAAGTGCCTGTCCTCGTTTTTGAATTTGATGGAGAGGATGTTTTTATCGATGACATCAGGTTCTACGATCAGTTTTTTTCCCATATTTTGGATCGTCTCATCAATAGAATGGAATTGAAGGGTAAAAATCTGCCCGGTGAGAGGGTTTTGGCCGACTTTAGAAAGGGTAAATTGGTAGTTTTTATGAATGATGGGAACTTCGATTTTTCCAGCTGTTTTTATATTGTTATCTAAAATTTCAAATTCTTCTTCAGAAATGAATTTGAGTTTTAGCAAGTAGGGAATTTCTTTGTCATAAGAAACGTTTTTAATAGAAAGTGTTGCTGTTTTATCTGAAAGACTTAAATAGAGCGGGAAGAAAAATTTGTTGATTTCTACAGCAATATTTTGAGAAATTCTTTTAAAAATCCCTCCTTGATTTTCGTGGCTTTTAAGTTCTGCCTGAAAGTTTAAAGCTTTTGCCGTACTTTCCCGGATGGCTTTTGATTTCATTAAAGCAATGGCGTTGCTATCTTGGGCAGAATTGCCGGTCAATAACCCAGCAAATGAGCCAAGCCCATTATTTGCTTTTGCCTTATCGCGAAAAGTGCCTTCTGCGATGTATTCGATTGGACGTGTGATCGAATAGAAAAGGCTCAAGCAAAAAGAGATGGCTGCAACTAAAAGAATTTTATTTTTGCCCTTTTTACAGATAGCAAAAAGTGTGCTGAAAGGGATTGAAGCTGTATTTTCATGCATGGATCGTTAGTTCCTTTTAACAATTTTATAGGCCTCGTAGCCAACTAACATGCTGTTAAAGCTTGGCAGAAGCTGTTCGATAAAGCGGTTCCATTTGGTGATCGGTTTTTCAGATACATAAACAGTGTCTCCTGGTATTAGGAGAAGGCTGTTATTTGGAAGATGGATGATATGCTCCCATGAGAGGACATAAATTTTTGGACATTTCAAATCGCCTCTTATCACCTGGATATAGCGCAAGTCTCCGGTAAAGGGAATGCCACCGGCTTGCACAAGCGCTTCTCTTAGCGACATAAAGCCATAAGGAAGGGTGACAGGACGGGGCGATCTCACCTCTCCCATCATCATGACGGCAGAATCTTCTGCGCTTGCAATAAAAATCTTGTCGCCTCCATGCATGACGATATTTTGGGACATATCGCCCTGGTTGATCAGCTTATGCAAATCGACAGATAAGGGAGAGCCCTCCCGCATCACATAACTCATAAAAAAATTGGCATCTTTTGGAAGGTGCGCTTTTGCGATCACCTCATAGAGCCTGATTTTGCCATCTATTGGAACAGTCGCTGTTTTTACTTGCCCTGTCAGTTCCACTTTTTTGTCTAGTCTGTCGCGGTAGCTGATAAAGACTTCAATATTTTGGATCTCTTCTTGGTAGGCATTTGTCAGTTTAAAGCGAGCTTCTTCCAGTGTCAGCCCAATGATAGCAACAGGTGAGATATCTGGCAGACTAAGCATGCCATTAGTAACGCGAAAGCCCTCCATTGCTTCGTTGATAAAGCGGATCGATTCCATTAGATCTTTGCGGTTTGGGTGATAAACCGTAATATTTAAGATGTCATCTTCTGCAATGACGTCGCGGTATTCGTCCATAGACCATTCCGGAAGTTCTTCTACTTCAATGCCTTGCATTTCTAAGATCGCGAATTTTCCTTGGCGGATCTTATAGGAGTCCATGACAAATTCATCGCATCCCATGACTGCATGGTCATGACAGGGCACTCTTGTACACGAATTAAGAATTAAAATGGATAAAATTAATAATAAATGAATGGGTTTCATGAAAATTCCTTAAATGAAGGAACTATTTTTAACAGATTTTAACTTAAAAAGATAGAACAAATCGGACATTTTGCTTTGTCATGTCCTTTAGCTTTGCAGTACTCTCTTGCAAAAAAAATGATTTGTAAATGGAGCTTGTTCCAGGATTTTTTTGGAAATATTCCTTTTAAATCTTTTTCTGTTTGTACCACATTTTTCCCGGAACTTAAACCCCATCTCTTGGCACATCGATGGATATGGGTGTCTACCGGAAAGGCCGGTATTTGAAAACATTGCGACATAACAACAGAGGCTGTTTTATGACCAACACCCGGCAATTCTTCCAATTCTTGAAAGGTGCAGGGCATTTTTCCTTGATATTTTTCATTTAAGATTTTTGAAAGGCCTAAAATGGCTTTAGCTTTATTTTTATAAAGACCGCAAGGTCTAATGATCTCTTCGATTTCTAAAAGCGGTAGCAATAACATTTCTTCTGCTGTTTTTGCTTTTTTAAAAAGAAGAGGCGTGATTTTATTGACTCTTTCATCTGTGCATTGAGCAGAAAGAAGAACAGCAATTAAAAGTGTATAGTTGTTTGTGTGATAAAGCGGCACTTGAGGTGCCGGATAATAGTCTTCTAAGACTTTTTGAATAAAAAGCGCACGTTCTTTTTTTTTCATCCTATTTTCCGATGCAGAATTTGGAGAAGATGGCAGACAAGATGTCTTCTGAGACATCTGTCCCGATTACTTTGCCAAGGGCTTTTAGGGCATCTCTTATGTCTATTGAAAGAAATTCGGGGGAAATGCCGCTTTTTAAACCTTCTAGCAAGATTGTGCAGGAGTTTTTAGCTTCCACTAAAGACTCTTTATGGCGTACATTGGTGATGAGGGCTTCTTCTTTTGATGGAGGGCCATTTTTCCAGATCACCTCATCAATTTTTTGATGGAGCAGGTCTAGATGTTTTTTAGTCTTTGCAGAAAGGGATAGTGTGTGGGAAAACTTTGTTAAAATAGGGTTTTGGTCATCCATTTGAGTTTGTAGGTCTGCCTTGTTTAAAATGGCAATTGTTTTTTCAGCCGGTACTTTTTCTGCAAGCTGCCTGTCTTCTTCTTTTAAGGGCACACTGCTGTCTAATACAAATAAAACAAGGTCAGCTTCTTGCATCGCTAAAGAAGATCTTCTGATTCCCTCTTTTTCAATGGCTTCTTTTGTTTCTCTAATGCCGGCTGTATCTGTCAGTTTAAAATTAAGACCGTTTAGACGAAACAGATCTTCCAGGGTGTCTCTTGTGGTGCCGGGAATATCAGAGACGATGGCTCTTTCTTTATCGAGCAAGGCATTCATCAGGGAAGATTTGCCGACATTGGGGCTGCCAATTAAGCAAATGGAGAGACCCTCATGCACAATTTTACCGTCATGGAAGGTATCTACTAGCAGATTCATCTTATGGATCAGATCTTCAAGGGTTTGGCAGATCTCTTCCATAGAAGCAAATTCAAGTCCCTCTTCTGGAAAATCGACCCACGCTTCTAAAATAGCGGCAATTTCTGTTAATTCTTTTTGGAAAGAGGAGATTTTTTCTGAGAGTTTTCCTTGAAGCTGATTTGCAGCGGCATCTAAAGCTTTTTCATTTTTGGCGGCAATCAGCTCTTGTACAGCTTCTGCCTGGCTTAAGTCGAGCTTGCCGTTCATAAAAGCTTTAAAAGTAAACTCGCCCGGGTTTGCCGCTTTCACTCCGCTTTTTAAAATAACTTCTAATACGCGCCTTGTGATGAGGCTGCCCCCATGGCAGTGCACTTCTACTGTGTCTTCACCCGTGTAAGAGCGCTTTCCTAGCATTATCAAAAGAAGGACATCATCCACTTTTTGGCCATTTTCATCTATGATTTGACCAAAATGGGCGGTGTGGCTTTTATAGCTTAAAACAGGTCCTGAAAAAAAATTGCAAGCGGCTTTTAGCGCATCTTTTCCAGAGACGCGGATGATCG
>DAORNI010000012.1:18342-22329 GCA_035440845.1 Parachlamydiaceae bacterium
AATTGTTTTGCCAGGCTCATAAGGTTCATGTATAAAATTCATAACCCATTTAGTATAGATAATTTCAAATAAATTGTCTAATATTTTGATTTATGGTAAATCAAAAGTTTTATTTTATAAAAAGGGGGCAGCTCGTGGAGGAAAAAGAAGCGCTTATTCCGCGCGCGTTAAGGGAGAGGCGGCTGCATTCTATTATGGGCTTTTGGCTTGTCATTTTTTTAATGCAGCATCTCCTTGTCAATTCACAGGCTGCCTACTTTTTTGGCGATGATGGCAAAGGGTTTGTCCATGCAGTAAACAGCATCCGTGAGTTGCCTTATTTACCAGTGATTGAGATCCTGGTCTTGGCATTGCCCATACTTGTCCATGGAACATGGGGCATCAGATATTTGCTTAAAGCAAAATATAATTCTGGCAATGACACAAGCGGCACTGTTCCAAATCTTTCTGAATATCCTAAAAACCATGCCTATACCTGGCAAA
This sequence comes from Parachlamydiaceae bacterium, assembly GCA_035440845.1. Lineage (GTDB taxonomy): Bacteria > Chlamydiota > Chlamydiia > Chlamydiales > Parachlamydiaceae > JBBSJT01. The sequence goes on from DAORNI010000012.1 coordinate 18,826, forward strand.
GGATCACCTCTTATCTTTTAATTTTGGGTATTTTAGCACACGTTGTTCATATGCGCTTTTTAAAATATCCAGAAGAGGCAAAAGTAGATGCAAAAAATTATTATATGGTGCAGCTGCAAGCAGACGAGGGACTCTATACGCTATCAGAGCGGTTGGATGTCAACCTTTTAAATAAAAAAGCGGTTCAAGAAGAGAAAAAAGCTTTGCAAGTGCCTATTATTGCGGATGAGAAAATAGAAGAATTGATTGAAAAGCAAACAGCCAAAGAAAAAGAAAATTTTTTAAAATCTTTGGAAAAGTATCCTTTAAAAGAGGGAGAAGTGATAGCTGTTTCTAAAGATTTTGGAACAGCTGAGCTTTTGATGGTAAGGGAAGTTTTTAAAAGTCCTTTGATGATGCTGCTTTATACTCTTTTTGTTTTGGCAGCTTGCTTTCATGGCTTTAACGGCCTTTGGACTTTTTTGATCAGCTGGGGAATTACAGTCACTGAAAAATCTCGAAATATTTTTCTAAAAATTTCTTATGGGTTGATGCTTTTATTTTCGTTTTTGGGGCTTTCAGCCATTTATGCAACTTACTGGATCAACTTAAGGCACTAACATGAAAAAAAAAAAAGAAGCCATTGTTGTAGGTGGAGGGCTAGCTGGACTTTCTGCTGCTATGCGCCTTGCAGAACTTGGGTGTCATGTCAAAATTGTTTCTGTGACAAAAGTGAAGCGCTCCCATTCTGTTTGCGCGCAAGGGGGCATCAATGCTGCCATTAATGCGTTTGGAGAAGATGACTCTCCGCTCATTCATGCCTATGACACCATCAAAGGAGGCGATTTTCTTGCCAATCAGCCCCCTGTTTTGGAGATGTGCTTAAGTGCACCTAAAATCATTGACATGATGGATCGCTTTGGCTGTACCTTTAACCGCACTCCAGAGGGTAATTTAGATTTTAGGCGCTTTGGAGGCACTCTTTATAACCGTACGGCCTTTTGCGGGGCATCCACTGGCCAGCAGCTTCTTTATTCTTTAGACGAGCAGGTGAGACGCTATGAGGTAAAAGGACTTATAGAAAAATTTGAACACCATGAATTTATGCGCCTTTGTCTAGATGAAAACGGATTTTCAAGGGGCATTGTACTGATGGATTTATTTAACATGCGGCTAGAGGCTTTAAAAGCAGATGTCGTTGTGATTGCAACAGGCGGCCCTGGCCTTATTTTTAAAAAATCGACAAACTCCACTTTTTGCACAGGCGCTGCCAATGGCCGTCTTTATATGCAGGGGATGAAATATGCAAATGGAGAATTTATCCAAATCCACCCAACAGCTATTCCTGGAGAGGACAAGCTTCGGCTGATTTCAGAATCGACAAGAGGAGAGGGCGGCCGCATTTATGTGATGGGAGACTCCTCTAAATCTATAACAGATGCAAAAGGAAATTTAATTACTTGCGGAAAAACCGGAGAGCCTTGGTATTTTTTAGAAGAGCTCTATCCGGCTTTTGGCAATCTGGTTCCAAGAGATATTGGGGCAAGAGAGATTTTGCGCATTGTGGAAATGGGGCTTGGGATCAATGGAAAGCAGGAAGTCTACCTGGATGTTTCGCACCTTTCAGAAGAAAAAAAGAAAAAGCTGGAATCTATTTTAGGCATCTATCAAAAATTTACCGGAGAAGATCCAAGAAAAGTACCGATGCGCATTTTTCCGGCCGTCCATTATTCGATGGGAGGCGCCTGGGTTGATTGGCCAGCAGCAGATGACAAAGACAGATGGTCCAGATACAGACAGATGACAAACTTGTCTGGCTGCTTCAATGTGGGAGAGTCAGATTATCAGTACCATGGCGCTAACCGCTTGGGGGCTAATTCTTTGCTCTCTTGTATTTTTGGAGGTCTTGTGACTGGGCTTGAGGCCAATAGATATCTTGAAAATCTGGAAGATGGCAAAAATGCTCCCGTCTCCATTTTTGAACATGCCATTAAATTAGAAGAGGATTTTAAAAAAGATCTGCTGTCAAGAAATGGTTCAGAAAATGTGCACGTTTTGCATGATGAACTTGCAGAATGGATGGTCTCTAATGTGACGGTCAAGCGAAACAACGAAGATTTAAAAAGAACCCTTTATAAAATTCATGAGCTAAAAGAGCGCTATAAAAGGATCACTTTAGACGATAAAACGCGATTTGCCAACCAGACCTATGTCTTTGCGAATCAATTTTTAAGTATGTTAGAGCTTGCTCAAGTGATCACAAAAGGTGCCCTTTGCCGCGATGAATTTAGAGGTGCCCACTTTAAGCCGGAGTTTCCAAAAAGGGATGATGAGAATTTTTTAAAGACGACGATTGCCACATATGATAAAAAAAGGGATGAGCCGGCCATCACTTTTGAACCTGTGGAAATGCCTTATTTAAAGCCTTCTTTTCGCGACTATAGCCACGCTAAAAAAATGAAGCCGACGCTCGAAAATATCCCGACCAACATTGAATTGCCCCTTTAAAAAGTGAGTGATATGGAAGAGACATACATTTTAAAAATTTATCGCGGCCATCCTGGCAACCAATATTTTGAAGAATTTGAACTTCCTTTGACTCTTTTTTCAAATGTGATCTCAGGGCTGATGCAGATCCAGAAGAATCCGGTCAATATCCACGGAGAGAAAGTGGAGCCAGTGGTTTGGGAACAGGGCTGTTTAGAAGAGGTGTGCGGTTCATGCTCGATGCTGATCAATGGTTATCCAAGACAAGCTTGTACAGCACTTATTTTGCCAATCATTGAAAAGACAAAAAGCCGAATTGTCACTTTGGCTCCTTTTTCTAAATTTCCGCTTGTGCGCGATTTGATCGTAGATCGCAGCATCATGTTTGAGAATTTAAAAAAAGTGCACGCCTGGATAGATGCAGATACCTCTTATGATAAGGGAAGAGGCCCTAAAATAAGTCCCGAACAACAAGAGGTCATGTACTCCTTATCGACATGCATGACATGCGGCTGCTGCGTTGAGGGCTGCCCTCAAATAAGCAGTAGGTCAAAATTTTTAGGTCCCCAAATTATTGCCCAAGTGCGGCTTTTTAATGAGAACCCCACTGGGAAATTAGAAGCGTTAAAACGCTTAAAGCCTTTGATGGGAGAAGACGGCGTTGCAGAATGCGGCAATGCGCAAAATTGCAACCGTGTCTGTCCAAAAGAAATACCCTTGGTGGAGTCTATTGCCGCCATGGGAAGGAAAATCACAGAACAAATATTCAAAAATTTGTTTTAACTTGCTTAAAATCATGATCTTTAATAAAAGCAAAATTAGAGGGTGCTTGCAAATGGAATGCAGGTTTTTTAAGCTAAAGACTCTAACTTTTTAGCCTGGAAGCCCCTTTTCATCAAGGATGATGAAATGCTGCAAGCATCCCCCCTTTGGGCGTAAACAAGGAGTGTTTATGAATGTCACACCCATTCTTCCTGTGAAAGATGATCCTATACCTTCACCGCTTAATTTAGCAGCAGCCCATCCACGCACCAAAAG
>DAORNI010000012.1:22354-27641 GCA_035440845.1 Parachlamydiaceae bacterium
GGTCTCACTCTGTAGCAGAAAAAAGGCACTCTGTCTTAAAAAAACACCCGATTGTTTCTGAAAGAAAAGAGATCGTTCATCATGGTGACCATCATTCAAAAGTGATAAAAGCAAAGCGCGTCGAACATATAAGTGATTTGAGAAAAATTCATGCCTGTTTGATGAAAAATCTTAAATTTCCTTCTGGAAAAATCATTTTGCAAAATAACCAGCTTGAGTTCTTTTTACAAAGCGACGGGGACTTAAGCCCTAGGGTTAAAGAGCAGACAGGAGAGTTTATTTATCAAAGGCTTTTAAGGGCAATGACTTCGCAGATCTACTATTTTTTTGATGACGCTGGCTATTTTGTTTCCTTTCATTCGCTCAATAAGCTGATAAAAAACAGGTATGGAATTCTTACTACTCCCTTTGCCAATGAAGTGGAAGAAAATCTTAAAACCTATTATGAGGATAAGCCTAATCTTTGGGGAGATCAGATAGATTCAGAGAGTGAGTTTTTAGAGCACATTCAGAAGCTCTCTTTTCCAAAAAGCAGCAAGTTAAAAAAAATAAGTGAAAAAGAGAAGCTTATTATTTCCATTTATCAGTGCTTTTATCCTGTTTCAGCGCCAGTAAATGTAGGGGAAGGACAAGTGCCGCAATTTCCTCCTATCACGTTTCTTTGTACTTATGAAAAACTTGGGATCATAACAGAAGATCTTTTTGTACAAGCTGCCAAAAGCATTGCGATAGAAGATATCTATATGCCCTATTTGCAAAAATTGAGGATCCTGAATTTTTTACGCCTTTTTTTAGCCAGTCATTTAAGAAAGGACGAAGAAATTACAGAACCTATGCTAGCTAGCATTGAGACAATGCGCGAGTTTGGTTATAAAATACAAAAAGCAGAATTTACAGATTTGATTTATGAGATTGACCATTTATTAGAACAAAGAAAAAAATCTTCTCTTTTAAATTTAGATAATTGTGGATGGAAGACAGTTTATGACGTCATCACCCTATTTTTAAACGATCCGCTGACTGGCTCAAAATATACAGACTGCTTAACTGCTTTAAGCGCCGATCTAAAATATTTAGCTGCAAGGGTGACAGTAAAATTACAACCTTTGGCATTGCTGAAAGGAAAAGAAAGTGATGAGACGGCACTATTTTATAACCAAATTGTCACTTTTATAGTGGATCAGTTCATTCAAATATTTGAAAGAGAAACTGCAAAGCAAGTGCCCGATGTTAAATTCATTCGAAATAGACTTAATTATTTTTTTACGATTTTGACAGATTTATCTTTTATGCTTGCCAAAGAGAGAGATTTTTTAAGTTCGTTTTCCATCTATAGTGCGCTTTCTATTTTTGAACTCAACCAGTTAATGTTCTCAGATGATTGTAAAGGTACCTTTTCAAAGACTAAAAAATTAAAAAGCTTATCGGAAAATAAATTTGAAAAATTACAAAATCTTTTTTCATATGACAATAATTTTCGTCATCTAAGAGATAAAATGACAGCTTGCCAAAGTAAAAATCTTTTTATGGTCCCTTTTCTTGGACCTACTTTATCGGATTTGACTCATGCGCTGGATGCTTTTGAGATTGAATTTGCACACACTTCAAAAAAGGTGATTAATAATGAGAAATTTTATAAGATTGCTACAAGGATTTGGGATATCAGCTTAATGCTTCAACAAGTTAAAGTACATTTTAAAAATCAGCCCGTGAATTTATATACAAATATGGATGAACATTTAAATAAAACAGCTTATGATGAAGAAAAATTATTAAAAATTTACCAAAAATTGAATAAGCTTTTATTCATCAAAAAAATGATATCCAGCAATACTTCCAATTCAAAAGATAGTTAATAGGCTTCTTCGGGAACTTCCTTTAATTGGAAAAATAAACAATTTTTGAACAGATTTTACAATAAAGATGCGAAAAAGTGTTGTTTTAACAATAAAATGAAGTTTCAGAAGAAGTTTAATATATGATTTATGGCACGTGACCGTTACTTAAAACTCCTTGTTTTTCTTTTAGTTATAAAAGCAGCTGTCTTATTTTTTTTGGTGCAGACCAATCAAATTGGTTTAAGCCCAGACGAGGCGCAATATTTTACCTGGAGCCAAGCCTTGGATGTGGGCTACTACAGCAAACCGCCGGGGATTGCTTGGGAAATTTTTTTGGGGACGCACCTTTTTGGCAACACGGAATGGGGCGTGCGCTTTTTTAGTGCTGTTATTGGCTTTTTGCTCCCTGTTGTCGTCTATTTTTTAGGCATCAAGTGCAAATTAAGTAAAGAAGCTTGTCTTTTTGCCGCCCTCATGATGGCTTTTTCACCAGTTGGCTTTGCAGCTTCCTTTTTTGCGACAACAGATGGGAGCATGGTTCTTTTTTTTGCGCTTGCTACGCTGATCATGGTTTCTAATTTGGATGAGCCTAATTACCTCCTGCTTGGGATGACAATTGCTTTTGGTGCCCTATTTAAATGGCCGATCTATCTTTTTTGGATCTATCCTCTTTTTTTTGGAAGGTTTAACAAAAAACTTTTTATTGGAATTTTGATTTCATTGATAGGCTTGCTTCCTAGCCTGATGTGGAATATGAAGCATGATTTTGCTACTTTCAAACACGTGTTTGCAACGGTGCATGTACCGCAAGAAGCAGGTTTGAAAAGCGGCAATTTTTTTGAATTTTTGGGCGCGCAAGCTGGTCTTTTTTCCCCTATTCTTTTTTTTCTTTTTATTTATGCCCTTATTTTTTGCACCAAAAACTGGCATACACTAGAGCGACAAATTAAATTTTGTTTTTGGCAGACGTTATCTATTCTAGTGCCGTTTCTCATTCTCTCTTTTTTTAAAAAAATGCAGGGCAACTGGGCTGTTTTTGCTTATCCTTCTGCCTTTATTTTGATCGCTTTTGCTTTTGTAGATAGGTTGTATAATAAAAAGCTTGTGCAAGCGGGTATTGCTTTATCCTTACTCCTCCTTGCTATTGTGATTTCAGTTCCCTTTTTAGAAAAAAGAGGGATGGCTGTTCCTTATCGTTTGAATGCCTTTCGCCATCAGGTGGGCTGGGATGCTTTGGGCAGTGCTTTGAATGAAGTCGGCTACGATCCTTCAAAAGACTTTCTTTTTGCTGACAAGTACCAGATGAGCAGCATTTTAAGCTTTTATGGAGAAGGCCAGAAAAGAGCCTATTTTTTGAATTTGCAAGGCATCCGCAAAAATCAGTTTTCTTACTGGCCAGGTATGCAGGAGCAAGAACTTGGAAAAACAGGCTATTTTGTGGCTGTTGAAAATGCCCCCCATTTGGAAAAAAAATTAGACGAGCTTACTGTAAAGTTCAAAAATGAGTTGACACCTTTTTGTGAAAGTGTGCAGTTTGTTGGAATCAAGCCACTCTTTTTGGTAGCAGGAGAACCTGTAAAAGCTGCTGTTATTTTTAAGTGTACAGGATATAATGGGAGCAAGCCTTCAGAGTCTGACCTCTATTAACCCTCTGTACAGGACAATTTTTGCTGTCGCCATATTCACGGCTTGGTCATTAATTTCATTAAGCACCCCACATTCACACGTGGGGCTACATGCATCAGCACATACGCATTAAGCTAAGCTGCATTTTCTTTTAACCAATTGGTTTTCTGCTTGTTATAGTAGCTATTACCTTGCCTGACGTTACTCCTCAAAGAAAGACGGCTACGCTTATCCATACAAAGCCTTTTTGGAACATCATCAATCAACTGATTAATAAATTCGTAAACCCTACCCTCTGCAAAGGCTCTAGCAAGTAGATTGTCAGCAATTAAATAATTACTCACTTTAAACGAGCTTAATTCTTTTTTCCATTTTTGAGCGTATATCATTAAGGGTACACATAGAGCTCCCAACAATAGGATCATCGTTAATCTTCCGTAAAATATACAATGAAAACGTTCCTTATTGTATCCTTTAAAAATGTGTATCTTTAAGCAAGTTTTCCAATGTTTAAAAATCAATTCCACACGCCATCTTGATCGATAAGTAGCTGTTATAACTAGTGCAGATAAAATTACTAATGGAATATTTGTAATAAAAATGCAGTATTTGAGTAAGTTTAACTTCTTTTTACTTGTTTTGACTCCTGTTCGCTTAGCGCTTGTATTCGCTGCTCTATTCTTTTTTCAACAGCTTTTTCATCCATTAAGCAAGCTACCATTCTAACTGGATGCTTTTCTTTTCCTATAAAAACTTCTATATCAATAATTCCTTGAAAAATCTTTTTATCTAAAAATTTAGCCAAATCTAGGGGTTCAGAAGCCTCTTTGTTTTCATAAACCAAAATATCCGATTTGTATCGAGAAATGTAATAAGCATTTTTCTCTTCAATTTCTTTTATTTTTTTCAAAGCATAGTAACCCAAGTCTCGAATAACAAGATCATCTGGTTCCAATAAAGAAATTATACAACCAGCTAAACTTTGATCAGGGACACTTCCTGAAAAAAATGAAAGATCAATAAATTTTTCTGTTAGATAGTCAAAGACGTAATTTATCTTTACTGACGACTTACTGGCGCTGCCCCCACATCCTTTAAAGTGTTCTCCCATTTTTTCATGGAGTTCAATTTTAGTGCTGTCTTCGATTAAAACACGGTTGAAGCCTGACAGATTCTGTAGATCTACTAAGGAATTTAATTCTTCTTTCATAATTTCATTCAAAACCTTTCCAAAACAAGCTTGCATAAATTTTTCAGCAGATTTTGTATTCATTCGTTGTGCTAATGCGGAAGCTGTGATATCACAAGAATTATTGATCTTATGCATTCTGACAGCAAGATTATTTAACGATTCAGCTTCTAAAAAAGCATGTGGAAGCATTAATACTTGAGCAAATTCATGTCCTTTCAAACTACTTGTTGAACGCTGCACAAATTTGGTTTTTTTGGCTAATTCTTCACAAAAATTAATGCTGACAATTTCTTCGAATTTTGTTAATATTCTTTCAAGATCTTGCATCTTATTCTCCATTGTACTTTTAGTCGGGTTTGATGGAGAAGTTTTTAACATAGTTACAATTTTAGCAACTTTTGTGTTAGCTTAATGCGTATGTGCGTCAGCATGGGGTAATTAAGTTAAATTAACTATAAAGCCATGAATATGGCGACAGTAAAAATTGTCCTGTACAGAACTATTGACCAATAACCAAAAAAGAGAATTCAATGTCTTCACCCGATGTAAGTAGTCTTTCAATGCAGTTAGTTTTAGATGTTACTTCCTATGGCAATAAGCCAGACAGTAGCAAATGGCTTGTTCGAGGAGG
>DAORNI010000012.1:27651-39539 GCA_035440845.1 Parachlamydiaceae bacterium
CGTCTCTACAGCAGCTGTTGGTGCTGTTGAAACTGTGGCCGCTTTAGCATCTTATACTTTTTCAATTACTTTGTATCCAGTTTCTGCAACTCCTTTGGAGCGCTCTGCAACTTGGCTGCACGATAGCGTATGGTCTGTTGCCTGGTCTGCAATTAATATAGTGAGCAGTTTTTAGTTATTATCTTTTTGAAGATCTACTGATGTTAACTGGAAAGATTCAATCTTGACACCTATAAAATCGACCGATTTTTGAAAAACATCCACGAGATGTTGATCAATGGTCAGGGATTGTCTTGATAAACAATCCCCCGGACTAGATTGATTTTTAAGGTGATAAGGGTATTTTACTGCAACGGCTCTAAGGGCTGATTTTCCCTGATTATATAAAAATTTATTTAAATTATCTGTTTTAAAAGAAGCAGAAAAGGAATCAGCAATTCTAAAAACAAATTGGGCAGAAATGCTAAGAGGTTTTCCATCTAAATCTAAAGCTTGCATCTTGAGGATTTCAATAGTTTGAAGTCCCAAAAACATCTTGAGTTTCTATGCAGCAGCCCGTTAAATAGGGTCCTGGATCTCGAAGAATTTCATGTACAATACCGCACCTTGTAACAATCGTATCATGCATCAGTTTTACTTTTGTTATGACACAGCAACATGTGCAAGGCATGCATAGATAAAAAAAAGTATGCCAAATAGCCGAAATACAACCGGGAAGCTCTTGAACTTTTTCATCTCGCTTGTCTTGAAAAGGTTTTTTATAAGGGTCGATTCCCTTGTCTACAAAAAAAGTTGCTGGCTCCATAAATCCTCCTTGGATGACACGCTCTAATTTAAAGTTCCAAACTCTGGCACTTTTTAAGAAGATCCCTAAAGTGGGCAGCATCTTCAAAACGCAGCTCTTTTGCAGCTTTTTTCATTTCCGACTCGTAGAGCTTGATCTGTTTGTCAAGCTCTTCTTGGGATATATAGTGAGGCTCTTTTGTTTTTGGTGTTACTTCTTCTAGTTCCTCTTTTTCGTGCAAGAGGGCAGAAATTTCCCTCTTCACACTCTTTGGAGTGATCCCATGTTTTTTATTATAAGCATCCTGGATCTTTCTTCTTGATTCCGTAATTTCAAGCGTGCGCGCAATTGATTTTGTGATTTTGTCTGCATACATGATCACGCGGCCATTTTCATTTCTTGCCGCTCTTCCAGCTGTTTGAACAAGAGCTGTCTCACTCCTTAAAAAGCCTTCCTTGTCTGCATCTAAGATGGTAATCAAAGAGACTTCCGGGATGTCAAGGCCTTCTCTTAAAAGGTTGATGCCAACTAGCACATCAAATGCACCAAGCCTTAGATCGCGGATGATCTGTGCTCTTTCCAATGTTTCAATATCGGCGTGGAGGTATTTGGCTTTAATCCCAAGCTCTGTCAAATATTTTGTGAGTTCTTCTGCAAGGCGCTTGGTGAGTGTGGTGACAAGGACGCGGCTTCCCTTTAATATCTCCTTATGGATTTCCAAAAGGCAGTCATCTACTTGCGAGTTTGCAGGTCTGACTTCTATAACTGGGTCTAAAAGACCAGTTGGCCTAATGATCTGCTCTACAACTTCACCTTTTGCCTCTTCTATTTCAAAAGCGGCAGGCGTTGCAGAAACATAGACGACCTGGTTGATCTTTTTGTACGTTTCGCTAAATTGCAGCGGTCTATTGTCAAATGCAGAAGGGAGTCTAAAGCCAAAATCGACAAGGGAAGTTTTTCGGGCGCGGTCGCCATTGTACATCGCATTTAACTGGGGAATCGTCTGGTGCGATTCATCGATGATCAACAGATAGTCAGAAGGGAAATAATCGATCAAGCAAGGAGGTGGATCTCCCTCTTTTCGCATGCTGAAATGGCGTGAGTAATTTTCGATCCCTTTGCAATGCCCAATTTCTTTTAGCATCTCAATATCATGCATGGTGCGCTCATGGATGCGCTGCTTTTCTATGTATTTTTTTTCTTTTTCATAATAGTCTATGCGTAACTTTAATTCTGCTTTGATGGTTTCAATGGCGTGCAGACGCACCTCTTCTGGTGTGACGTGGTGAGAGCTTGGGTAAAGAGTGATCTCATGCAATGCAAAGCGGCTTTTGCCAGTCAATGGATCGATCTCATAAATTTTTTCAATCTCATCGCCAAAAAATTCGATCCGATAAGCCAAATCCTCTTCATAAGCCGGGAAAATATCTAAAATATCGCCTCTTACTCTAAATGTCGCCCTTGAAAAGTCAAAATCGTTTCTTTTGTATTGCATGTCGACAAGATGGAGCAAAATATCATCCCGTCTTCTTGTACTTCCCACATTCAAAGTCAGATTCATGCCCTTGTAATACTCTGGAGAGCCAAGACCGTAAATGCAAGAGACGGAAGCGACGATGATGACATCGCTTCTTTCCAGCAAAGATCTAGTTGCGCTAAGGCGCATCTTGTCGATCTGGTCATTGATCGCCATATCTTTTTCGATATAGGTATCAGTCCTTGGAATGTAGGCTTCTGGCTGGTAGTAGTCGTAGTAGGAGACAAAGTACTCGACTGCGTTATTGGGGAAAAAAGATTTAAATTCCTGATAAAGCTGACCGGCTAATGTTTTATTATGGGCAATCACCAAAGTGGGCTTTTGCACCTTTTGGATGACATTGGCCATCGTGAATGTTTTGCCAGAGCCGGTGATGCCAAGCAAAACCTGCGATTTTTGTCCACTTTCTAAACCGGCTACAAGCTTTTTGATAGCTTCTGGCTGATCTCCTGTTGGAGTATAATCTGTGGTTAGTTGAAATTCCAATCGTTTAAGCTTCTTTTAGGATCTTTTCTTGACGCTCTCTTGCTGTTCTTGAAATTTTATTCCAGTTTCCAAAAAGTCCCATTGCAGAACGCATTTTATGGATCGTTTCATCTGAGACCTTCTTCATTTCAAGCGTGCCATTGTAAATAATTTCTTCCACTAATCCTTTTTCTTCTGCAAAGGCTTTTCTTCTTTCACGGATAGGGTCTAAAAAGTGGTTTAAAGCAACTGTTAATTTTTCCTTTACTTCTACATCACCTACTTTTCCCGCTTTATACCTTAACTTTAAATCTTCAATTTCTTGTTTGTTTGGGTTGAAGGTGTCATGGTAGATAAAGACAGGATTACCCTCTACAGTACCCGGACTATCTGCATGGATACGGTTTGGATCGGTGTACATCGCTTTTACTTTTTTTTCGACCGTTTTGGCATCGTCGCTTAAAAAAATGCAATTGCCAGCAGACTTGCTCATTTTGCCTTTTCCATCGGTGCCAATGAGTGTTGGAACATCACTTAAAAAAACTTCTGGTAGAGGAAAAATTTCTCCATAGTACTGGTTAAATCGCCTTGCAATGTCCCTTGCAAGCTCAATATGTGCTTCGTTGTCTTTTCCAACAGGGACAATTTCTGCCATAGGCATTAAAATATCTGCTGTTTGCAAAACGGGATAGCCGATCAAGCCAAAAGGAGTGCTTTCAATATCGATGTGTGCATTTCTTGCCATCTCTTTTAAGCTGGGAAGACCAGTTAGCCTATTTAAAGAAATCAGCATCTCAAAAATCAGGTTCATCTCATAAACAGCAGGTACCGCAGACTGCAAATAGATCACAGATTTTTTAGGATCGATGCCGCATGCCAGATAATCTAAAACCATCTCCCGGCAATGATCTCTTATTTCTAAAATATTTTCTTTAAGAGGCTTTGTCGTGAGCATATGAAGGTCTGCTATGATGAAATAGCACTCATAGGCATCTTGCATCGCGACTCTATTTTTAATAGAGCCGACATAGTGTCCAAGGTGTAAAAGTCCAGTTGGACGATCGCCTGTCAAAAGGCGCTTCTTTTTTTGATTTTCCATAATTTCTTTCTAGATAGCTGCTTGCTTTTCTGCTTTTCTCTGTTCTTGGTCTAGTCTTCCCAGGTCATATCCATCAAAATCGACAAATTTAAAGAAGCGCTCAAAAGCTGGGAATCTTTCGCACACTTGTTTTGCCATGCTCTGTGCAATATAGCGGTAATTTTGATGGCCAGCCGGAGATGAGCGCAGCTCACAAAGCCACTGGAGGGCACGCAAATTGACTTCAAAATACCAGCGCACATTATAAGCCATTGGCACAATGTATTGTGCTTCTTCTGGAAGCTTCTTTTGGATTGCATCAAAAGCTTGTTTTGCGATGGTCATGGCTTCTCTGTAGCTTGCTTCCCATTCTGTACCGATCAGTTCTTCTGGGATGAAGTAGTCGTAGTCGCAAGAGAGAAACTGTCTCTCTTGTGTCAGCATGCGGTGTCTGTGCAGGTCGCGGTAGACTCCAAAATCGGCTAAAATTTCAAAAGTGAAGTGAGCATGCTCTAAAGCCCTTGGAGACTTATGACGACGCGTTTCACGAGATGCTGAAGCTGCATCTAAAATGCGAGCGATCTCTTCTTCCGAGAGCTTTTCGCAATGTTTTTTTAAGTCGTACAAACTTTTTTTGCTATTTGTAAAAAGAAGCGCCGCTGCAACTTTTATCACAGCATCGCTGTCTGCTTCTAGCAGATGGACGCCAGGCTCCATCTCATGCTCTTCAAACGTGTTGTTTTCGTTTGTAACAATTTTTAGATCATTTTGCATCGACTCATAAAAATCGGTGTAGCTTTTGTGCGTTTTATGGGACATGTCTGCCCGGCGGATAAAAGAAGGCATGATCTTGCCAAGCTCATCTTGCGTCCTTTTGCCAATGTCTTGCATTTCGACTAAATTGTTGCAATGCAGTTTATGGATGAGCTGTTCAAAAAAGCGGCCATTTCCATAGACGCCCATGTTGGTCAAAGTGCCAGCTGGCAAAATTCCTCTTAAACAGTCTAAAACTTTAGCCCTAAGGGCTGCTGCATAAGCTGTTTTTGAAAGAGATGGATCGTAGGGCATTTTTTGTTTGATGATCGCAGTAAGGGGTGGGATTAACTTGCTATACGTTTCAAAGAGCATGTTGCAAGTGTCCAAATAGAGGTCGCGATAAGCCGATGTCATCAGGATAGGCTCTTTATAAAAAAGGTATTCCCCATTGACTTTCTCGTCAAAGTAGATGTAGCGGGTCGATTTTTCTAAAGGGGAGCCGCCAATTCTGCAGTCTTCGATGAGTTTTGCAGCAAGCATCGAGACATTTTCAATGGCAAGATGAGCACCGCCAAGCTCTCCAATAGAGTCATCGCCATAGCCGTCTAAGATGCGGTCATAAAAATTTTGCGCTTTTTTTATGGCCGCTGTCTGATCTTTTGGCGCCTCTTCCTCTTCGCTTGGCAAAAGACCGGCAATAGAGGCAAAAGCGGATTCTTCATTGTTAGAAATAAATTCTTTTAATAAAAGGGAGCGAAGACCAAGGCTTGACCTGGAATATCTAGAAAAAAGCGCGCCTTTGATCACTTCTGGTAAATTGCAGAGAGCAAAAATATGGCTTCTTGTATTGGTGACGTAGCGTGACAGAAGTTTGATCTGGCTTTCCGTAAATTCTTCATAATCATCTAGTGCCATTTTCTTTTAACCTCTTTGATTTCCTGTTACATGATATAGACTGCCAGAAAAGCAACTCTTCTTTCAAGTAAAAAATCCTTTTGCTAGACTTTAAAAAAAATTGCAGAGTAAACTTAAAAATCTTTATGAATAATGAAAAATTATTAGAACTAAATAGTTTAGGATTAATCCCGGGTCCCTCTGAAAGCGAGGCCAATTTTTTTGAAAGGGCAGCTTACTGTCTGCAAATAAAAAGCCGCTTTGAAGAAGCACTCCCTGCTGGACAATTTTCTGAAGAGGCACTTAAAAAAGTAAAAAAACTTTTTGATATCTCTCCTGGCTGGACGCCTTTTTTCTTTAGCAGCTATCAGTTGATGCCCTGGCATGGGGGGGCTGCATGGATTTTTCAGGAAAATGAGGATTTGCCAACGTCGGCTTTTTTTCAGCTAAAGCCTGCTTTTAAAACAAACTCCTCTTATTTAAAAGTTTATAGCAGAGATGAGCTCATCGCCCATGAAATGGCGCATGTGGGACGTATGATGTTTGACGAGCCGCAATTTGAAGAGCTGTTAGCTTATCGCACCTCCTCTTCTTTTTTCCGCCGGTTTTTTGGACCCATTGTGCAGTCTTCAAAGGAGAGCCTTCTTTTTGTTGCCAGTTTATTTTTAGCTTTTGTTGCCGACTTTTTTTTCTTGGCATTTGATGAAACGCTTTATTTTGAAGCAGCTTTTAAAGCATTTCCTTTTATTTTATTAGCTCTTGCACTTTTTCGTCTTTTAAAAAAACAGTATATTTTTTCAAAAGCTTTCAACTCGTTAAAAAATATGGTGCAAAATGAGGAAAAGGCAGAAGCAATCTTGTACCGGCTGCAAGACAAGGAGATAGAACTTTTTTCCAGGCTTTCAGAAAGTGAGATCAAAGCCTACATCAAAAAGAACCAAGAAAACGACTTACGTTTTCGTTTGATCTATTTGAAGTATTGTCTTTAAGAGTGTTATTAAAAGGTTTTTCTTTGGTGGGCGCTTGCGATGTTTAGTTGTTTTCGGTACTTGGCAATCGTTCTTCTGGCACAAGACATCCCCTTTTCCTGCAAAAGTTTTAAAATGGACTCGTCAGACAGCGGTTTTTTTTTGTTCTCATTTTTGATGATCTCAGAAACCTCTTGCTTGACGCTTGCAGAAGAGAGCTCACTTGAGAGTCCGTGCGTAAAAAAAGAGCGCAAAGATAAAAGCCCTCTTGGCGTATTGACATATTTATTGGAAACAGCCCTAGTCACTGTGGACTCATGCAGATTCAATTCAGCGGCAATTTCTAGCATCGTTAGGGGAAGAAGCTTTCCTTCCGGAGTTTCTAAAAAAACTTTTTGTTTTTTAACAAGCAGGTGGGAGATTCTTGCAAGCGTTTCATTCCTTTCTGACAAATTCTTAAGCATCCATTTTGCAGACGCGATTTTTTTTTCTATAAATTCTTTAGTTTCAGGAAGAAGAGATTTGTCTTCTAAAAGCTCCAGATAGCGTCTGTTTAGTCTTAAAGGCGGCAAAGGGTCTTCATTCACAAAGACTTGCAATGTGCCATCCTCTTCTTTGATCGATACATCAGGGATAATATAAGTCAAAGGGGTATACTCAAAACTGGCAGCTGGGTTTAGATCGAGCTTTTTAATTTCATTTAGCGCGCTTTCCATTTCATTTGGCGTCATCTTCAATGCTTTTTTTATAAGAGGGATGCGGTTGTTGAGCAAATCTTGGTAATGATGCTCAATGATTTGATAACTAAAAGCTTCTTTTTGCCCTTTTAATTTAAGCTGCAAAAGCAGCGATTCTTGCAGATTAGAAGCTCCAATTCCTTTGGGTTCTAGCGTTTGTATTTTTTCTAATATGCTTTTTAATGGATCTATGGAAAAGCCTGATAAAAGGGAGATCTCTTCTAGAGAGACTTTTAAAAAGCCGCGCTCATCAAGGTTTCCAACGATTTCTTCTGCCAGTTTTTGCTCTTCCTTGGTTAAAAAAAGCTGGCTCACCTCTTTCATCAGATGGGAAAAGAGGGAGTCTTTTTCACATATCAGGCTGTCTAAATAGTTTTTAAGCTTTTCATCTTCAATTGTTTGTGGGTCTTTAGAGCTCTCTTTTACATGAAGGCTCAATTCTTCATCTATTTGCTCAATGATTTTTAAGTCGCGCTCTTCAAATTTTAATTCTTCAAATGGAACTTCTTCTTCTTCTTTCTCTTGCTCTTCTATTTCTTCTTCTTCGATTTCTGCTTCTAAAAGCGGGTTGTTTTCAAGCTCTTGATCGATCAAGGGTTGCAGTTCCATAATAGGCAATTCAAGAAAGCTTAAAGCCTGCTGCATCTCTTGACTCATGAGCAAGTGCTGCATCTGCTTTAAACTTTGGCTCTGTTTGGTAAGTTGTTTTAAAGAGGGAGTGTGCATCTTGACAAGCCTCCTTTGTTGCTAACTTAAAAATAAACGATTTTTATCCGATATGACAAGATATATTTTTAATATTTTTATTTAAATTACTCATTATAATTAATTTATATCTGATAAGTTTTAGCTTGCATCAATCGATTGCGATATGCCATAGTCCGATTTAATGGGGTTAAAAGGAATTTAAGATGCGCCCCCGGTTTTTATATGGAAGGAGTTAAAAATGAGAGACGCAAAAACATTTTTCCCTTTATTCATGCTTTTTACGCTTATCAGCTCTACAGATGCAAAAGCCGAACAAAATGGCAATGAATCGGGGCAAAATATTACAAGAAACTTTTTTGAATATAATTTATATGATAGGAATTTTGATCGCTTGAGAGGAAGGGGCGTTTATGACGAAGAAGAAGAGGCCTACCCCGATCAATACCGCTATATAGAAGAAAGTGATGCGCGCCAGGCAACAGATAGGCGTCGTTAAAAAATGATATTAGAGAAGAGGAAAAAGAAATAAATTTAGGTCTAATCTATTCTTTAGCTAATAAGTTTCTTTTTTTATACTTTGAAAATCATTTGTTAAAGTTTGTAGTTTTTTCTCGATATTTTCGTGTGCAACACGATATCCAAGAACCACAGAAAGTGGTTTTTTAAATTTAAGAACTTTGGCAACTTTTGCTAAAATATCGTCGTCTTTAATGGGATCTTTTTTAAAATTTTGTATTGGATTTTTTCTGTGTCTAAAGGAGGAGGTGAACAAGCAGATTTTTTGAGTCTCAATTAAATTCAAAAATGTTCGCAATATTTTTAAATATTGCTGTGCTTTTTGAATTAATTGATTTCTCAAAATCTCTTGCTTCTTCACTTTCCTCCTTTTGCGTAAGGTGAGTTAAAATCTTCTTTTAAAAAATCGTCCAGCCATATTAGAGTACCTTTTTACTGAACTAAAAGGGTCAATATGCGCAGCTTAAAAGTTTATTCTATCATTTTAACAACTGTTCTGGCTGTTTTTTTTGGTGTCCTCTATTGGCCGCTTGCTAAAAAGCATAAAAATGAATCCCAAGAAAATTTAATCCAAAAAGAGAAGGAAATTGCAGATTTTCAGCTAGCAGAGCGCTATTTTAAAGAAGGGCAGTATGCTTATGCTCTAGATATTATTTCCCGCCACCAAGAATCGATCTCTTTAGAATCTGACCTTGGAAGGGAGTGGCTGCTTCTTTTAACAAAAGTTAGTGAAAAGACTTTTGATGTCGAGCAGCTTGTGTTGATCTATGACTATTTTAAAGAGAGCCTAGATTATAACGAAAAAGCTTCTTTGCTAGTAGCTGAAAGCTTTTTGATGAATGGGCAAAATGAGGATTATCAAGCACTGCGAGAGGGGTGGCGTGATCGGGAAGGCAATAAAGACAAATGGGCGCTCTTAGATGCAGACCATCTGCTGCTTCAGGGGCAATATCTGGAGGGAAGCCGTCTTTTAGAAACGGAGTTAAAAGGAAAAGATGAAAGCGCAAGGCTGATTCGCTTAAGTTTGCTCCACGCCATGGAAAATCCGGACAAAGCTTTAGATTATTTGGCAAAAGGAAGGGAAAAAGATCCCTCAGATCCAGACATTTTTCTTTATGAGACAAAGCTTTTAGAAAAATTAGGACGTGAGAAACAAGCATCAGAAGTCTATCGAGAAGCTCTTAAAAGCAATCCCCATTCTGTTTTTATGCACGATCAATTTGCACATTTTTTTGCAAGGCAGGGCAAGCATCAAGAAGCTATCAATATGTGGAAAAAAACTTTGAGCATCCCTTCTTCAAATGAAGAGAACTTGAAAGCAGACAGCTGGATTGCCCTTAATTTTTTTGACCGCGTAGTGAATGGAAAAAAACATGAGACAAGCCCCTATGCTTTTTTAAATAGCTCCTTAAAGCCTCTTATCAGTTATTTTTCAGAATTGAACCAAGATATTTTTGCCGATGAAGAAGCTTTTTCAAAGCTTGAGAGAAAAGAGGAGTATCTGGAAAAAGAGCAAGCTGTCTACTGGCTTTTTCTTTTAGATCTTTTAAGTAAAAATGAAAAAGAGAAGGCTTTAAACCTTATTTTAAACACTCCTTTTAAAGGAAATTCTTTTAATTCAAATTTAGAATTTGCCTTTTTGCAGACATTGAATTTGCAGCAGACAGGAGAAAAATTAAAAGTAAAACTTGTAAATAATCCAAAGATAGAACACCCACTTTTAAAAAATTTGCTTAAAGATGAGCTTTTAGGGGTGCAAGAGCAAGCGTTGCTTCAAAGTGAAGAGGCTTTTGCAGCTCTTAGTCTGGCAGCAGGCTTTACGGATGCTGCTTTAAAACTCCATCAATTAGAAGTAATACCAGAAAATTTTCCGGATTGGTATGCCTTGGAACTTACACAAGTCATGCGTCAAAAATTAGGAGATGAGGCAGCATTGGAATTTGCCTCCAAGCAGACCCTGCAAAACACTCAATTTTTTCATTTAATTCAAGAAATGAGCGCCCGCATTGCATTGAACAAAGGAGATAAAGAGCTTGCAGAAAAGATTTATGAATCTCTTGCAGAAAGCTCCATGGAAGCTAAATCCTACCTTGCAAGAAAAGCCTTTAGAAACCAGGATTTTCAGGCAGCAGAGAAGTTGACGGAAGAATTATTGGCAGCTTATCCTAATAATTTGACGCTTCTTGACAACCTTAAAAAAATTAGAGAAAAAAACCTTTAAGAAAAAGTTAGTTGCTAAAATTAGAGAAGTTGTGGCATAAGTTTTCAACTTATGAGAGTTATTCCTACTTCTATTGAAGATGTTAAAATTATTGAGCCTGATTTTTTTGGCGATGAGCGCGGCTTCTTTTTTGAAAGCTACAATCAAAAAAAATTGAAGGAGACTGCTTCTATCCATGAAGAATTTGTGCAGGACAACCACTCCCGGTCTGCAAAATTTGTGCTGCGCGGACTTCATTACCAGATTAACAACCCGCAAGGAAAGCTTGTCCGTGTAGTCTCTGGAGAAGTTTATGATGTGGCAGTTGATTTGCGTAAAAGCTCTAAAACATTTGGCAAATGGGTAGGTGTTTTTTTAAGCGAGCAGAATAAGCGGATGCTTTATGTGCCACAAGGATTTGCTCATGGCTTTTTAGTGTTATCTGAGAGTGCTGACTTTCTTTATAAAACAACTTCATTTTATGATCCCTCATCTGAGCGTGCGCTTAAATGGGATGATGAGGATTTAAAAATTGAATGGCCTTTAAAACAGGATGAAAAGCCCATTCTTTCTTTGAAGGATCTAAAAGCTTCCACCTTTAAAACTGCAGAGCTCTTCTCATGAAAAAGATTTTAATTACAGGATCCCTTGGACAGGTAGGCTACGAATTAAAGCGTACACTTAGCACTGCTGGGAAAGTAGTGGCAATAGATAAAGAGGAAATGGATTTTACAAACGAGTCCTCTATCCGCTCCTTTATCCGGAAAATGCGCCCAGATATTATTGTCAATCCGGGAGCCTATACGGCAGTAGACCTTGCAGAAGATGAAATGGATCTTTGCATGTTGATCAACCGCGATGCTCCAAGAGTCATGGCAGAGGAAGCTAAAGCACTTAATGCGCTTTTAGTCCACTACTCAACAGATTATGTTTTTGATGGGAAAAATGCACATGGTTACAAAGAAGTAGACCTGCCAAACCCTTTGAATGTTTATGGGGTTTCTAAACTAGCTGGAGAGCAAGCCATCTGTCAAGTTGGCGGCAAGCATCTTATTTTGCGCACAAGCTGGGTGTATGGGACAAGAGGAAAAAATTTTCTTTTGACCATGCTGAAATTGGCGCAAGATAAAGATAAGATCTCCATTGTGTCAGATCAGCTAGGAGCTCCTACCTGGAGCCGCCAGATTGCAGAAGCAACTGCTAAAATTTTAGCTAAAACATCTTATTTGGAAGAAAAAGATTACT
>DAORNI010000012.1:39572-41661 GCA_035440845.1 Parachlamydiaceae bacterium
TAACCTAACAGCTTCTGGCAAGACAAGTTGGTTGGAATTTGCAGATACGATTTTTTCTTTATATGCAGCTAAAAACCCGCAATTTAAAAAACCGGAACTTTCTGGACTTTTAACAAAAGATTATAAGACAAAAGCTGCAAGACCTCTTAATTCTCTTTTATTGCATGATAAATTAAATGAGACATTTAATGTTTTTATGCCACATTGGAAAGAGAGTTTGGAACTTTGTTTGGAAGACCTTTAAGGTTCGATTTTGTGTCTTGAAATAGCTTCTATCCGATTCAGTGGGTTAGCACATTTAAAGGATCGTTGTGAATCTTTAAGAGAGCTTTATTTCTTTTTTGGTTTGGCTCTATTATCAAACTCCAAGTGACCAAGAACCAATGACCTTAGAACTTTCGCAGAGCCGCAACGCCAATGTTGGTGCTGTCAAAGCTGAAGTTGTAGACGTAGAGGCCAGTCGGGGCGAAGTTCCCAACAGCCACTTGATAGCCTTCAACATTCTCTTGACAGCGTGTATAGATATATGAACTATCGCTAAATAAGCGTATCTTTGACCCAAAGTATTGTGACAAAATACAAGTGATAGATTCTAGTGTCTTAGGAACTTCGTAACTGATTAGAGATTTTTCAGCTAAATCAGCGACAATTTTTTGTTGCTCATCATAACTTTTATTTTTGCTTTCTGGAAGGACATCCTTTGTCATCAGCACCCAATGAGATTTATCAATTGACTTATCTCCTAGCTCCTGAATAATATTGGTCCAAATAAATCTGTAACCACTGTCATTCTTTAAAAAGTATTTCTTTGCAAGTTCACCCAAGCTTTTTAAGGTAAGCCCACCATTAAGAGTTTTAGGAAGCCTTACAAGCATAAGACTATCTTTTGCGTTTCTTTCAGGAAGTGTGTTTTTGAATTTTTTGCAATCCGCAATGAAATCATCTGAGGGTAAAGAAAACAACTCTTCTTTGTTATCTTCGTCTTTTATAACATCTGTCCCAAAACATTGAACCCATTTATCAT
This sequence comes from Parachlamydiaceae bacterium, assembly GCA_035440845.1. GTDB lineage: Bacteria > Chlamydiota > Chlamydiia > Chlamydiales > Parachlamydiaceae > JBBSJT01. The sequence continues at coordinate 40,597 of DAORNI010000012.1, forward strand.
TTCCGAAAGCAATTTCTCTATAAATAGCGATCTTCCATAGAATGGGGTCATTTGCCAATCGTTTCCATGCTTTGCTAACACAACAAATGGTTCCAAGTGTAGCGAGATTTAAGTGAGAAAAAACTAGGAAGACAAGTTCATCGAGGAGTATCTTAATAGGATCTTGTTTTATTTCATTAACATTTTGATAAATATAACTATTTCCAATACTTTGATCTGATATTAAAGACATATTTAACCTATTTTATTAATTAATTTAAACTAATTTCATGCAAAATTTTTATTAATTTCAACCTAAATTAGGACTTATCCTACAAGACCTGGAGAAAAACTAGAAAATTCAGGTTAATAACTCATCTTACCTGGACTTTAGAGATTTAAAATAAGTTTTGTAAAACCTAAAATCCTGAAGCTTTATCTTGATTTATGGCTGTAATATTGAAACACAGTATTACTGCCATTCGATATTGTTTTTTGGTTTGTTTACTTAAAACTACTAGAAATGAGTATCGTTAATGCTTGCATTAACAACAGACTCCTCTTTGCTATAAAAATTAAATTTTTATCTTATGGAAGATGCTTTTCTAAATAATTTTTTAAGCATATAGCATGATTGATCTCTTGATCGTGGGCAGCATAAAGTAGTGTGATCTTTTTTGAAAGATATTTTTTGATGAGGGGGAACCAAATTTTTCTAGTGTCATCTAATTCTTCAATATATTTCTTTCCAAACTCTTTGAATTTAGATGGATCGTGATTAAACCATTTTCTTAAATCAGTACTCGGTGACAGATCTTTGATCCAATCGTCCATAATAAGTTCATTTTTTTTAATCCCTCGAGGCCATAAGCGATCGACTAAAATGCGCACTCCATCCGTTGGCGATGGATTTTCGTAAACTCGTTTGATTTCGATATTTTTCATGAATGAACCTCTTCTTTGCCTTAAGTCGCATTATATTGGAAAAAGAAATCAAAAAAAGGTAAAAAAATATTTCTGAAAAGCTTAACCATAGGAAATAAGTGATGTCTTTTGACCTGCAAAGCAATGAGAAACTTTCTCCAT
>DAORNI010000012.1:41745-42234 GCA_035440845.1 Parachlamydiaceae bacterium
TGCTTATGATAATACTGCTCCTATTCCCAAACAAGTGATTGATCCAGAAGGCCGTGTAATCTTTACAGGAGAACAAATTACTCGTGGGCAGGGTGTTTTTTTAAAAAATAATTTAATGGAACATGGGACCTTATGGGGACATGGAGCTTATCTCGGACCTGATTATAGCGCTTCTTACTTGCATGAACAAACATTATTCATGCAGAAAATTTTAGCTAATGAAATCTACAATAAACCATTTGATCAATTAAACGAGTTTGAAAAAGGGTCTGTTTCTCAAGAAATTCCTAAAATTTTGAAGAAAAATCGTTACGATTCTCAGACGGAAACTTTACTTTTTACAAACGAAGAATCAAAAGCGTATACTCATAACCTGGATTTTTGGAAAAATTATTTTACTTCAGGAGAAGCGCCAGGGCTTCCAAAAAATTACATCTCCAATCCGGAAGATCTAAGCAATCTTACTGCTTTTTTTGCTTGGGCTGCTTG
>DAORNI010000013.1:0-269 GCA_035440845.1 Parachlamydiaceae bacterium
AGCGTATCACCTTTATTAACAATGTACGTGTCGGCAGTGCGCTTACCAACAACCTTCTCCCAGTTTTGATCTGAGGTGCTGTCTTTATGAAACTTGGAATATGTACGGCTAAAACGCTCTTCTTTTTGATGAGTGTCGTCCGTCGACTGAGACTTAACTTCTAAATTTGACGGTGTCGGTTTGTATTCTTCAATTTGCGGGGCCGCAGGAGCTGGTATCGGTTGAGGTGCGGCTTGCTGAGGCGCAATCGGTTCTACGGGCGCTACAGG
>DAORNI010000013.1:459-3149 GCA_035440845.1 Parachlamydiaceae bacterium
TACTAATTTCATCTCGGTTTCAGCACGAAAATACTCTGGTGACTGAGGGTGCTTACGGCGGATCTCGTTGAAGATAGCTAACGATTGATTATTCAAATTCATACTACGATAAGCCATCGCTTTGCCGAATTTAGCAGCAACGACCTTATTACTCATCGGGAATTCAGAAATCACACGTTGGAAGTAGCCGACCGAGTCTTTATAATTTTTTTCCTCTAAGGCCATTTTTCCGGCTAAATAATAGGCATTGTCTATGAAAGGACTTTTAGGAAATTTTTTTGCAAATCCTTTAAGACGGATCGAAAGATTTCTATATTTTCCTGCTTGGTAGTCAGAAATAATTTCCGAGTAATATTCTAAATCCGATTTTGAATCTTTGATGCCTTCAAGTTCTTTTACAAGGTCATCATAATTGTTTGTGCGTGTCTTATTTACGACAGCTGCAGATGTTAACGCTCCAAACACACCCAAAATTAAACATGCTTTTCTAATCATTTAGACCCCTCTAGAATGCTCATCCAAATTATGACACGTAAACAAAAATGACATCAAGAAAAGTTATCCACAAAAAATGTTATCAACTCATTGTTCTGGACCTTGGACCATAGTATTTTCAAGGATTTGAGCCATTTGCTGCAATTATAGTCAGACCGCAATTAGAGTTTTTATTTGCTCAAAAAACGGGAAATCCGAGAAATAGTCGTTATCAGGTTTTCAGTATTTTTCCTCAATTTTTGGCAAAAAACAGCGGCGCCTTACTTTGCATGTCAGCGACGCTCATGATTATGATTCTTCCGTTTGTTCTTTTTTAGGGCTGATTTCTGCCGTATTTACAAAAAGAGCAGCATCAACTTTTGAGGTTTCTTCTTTTTTTGCAGATTGTTTTTTAGTTTCTTGCTGTGCATTCCATTCTTTAACTTTTTGCTGGTATTGCTGTTCAAAATAAAAATTGACGCCAAACAAAACGAGCGTGAAGGCTAAAATAAGAAGGATAGTACGTTTATTCATTGGCAACCTGCTTTTAAAGTAAGTGGCACAATAGCAGATCAATAAAAATAAGCAAAGCTAAATTTCAAACAGATTCGGTATATATGGTTGAATAAAATAATCAATCCTAATATTGTCATTAGTATACTGAAGTTAGAAAGGAAAAACATGGAAATTAGAATGATGGAATCGCGTATCCTTGGCGATTATACAATATTAAAACAAATTGGACTTGGCTCTTTTGGCGCTGTCTATTTGGCAGAGCATCGCTACATGAAAAAACAGTACATCTTGAAAGTGTTGGGAGAAGAGTTTGGTCAGGATCGCTCTTTTATTCAGCGCTTTGAAGAAGATGTGACCTTGCTCTCTTCTTTAGACCATCCAAGCATTGTAAAGATCCATAATATCTCTTTTTCGCAAGGTCAATATTTTTTAGTGGCAGACTGTGTGGTGGACGATCTTTTAGAAACGACAAATCTTGCGCAATACTTGACGTCTAAAAAAAATAATATAAGCGAAAATCAAGTTTTTCATATTTTATCTCAAATAGCAAGCGCACTTGATTATGCTCACCAAAAAAAGATAGCAGGAAAAGAAGTAGTGCATGGCTGCTTAAAACTTAACAATATTTTAATTGGGAAAAATAAAGCGGAAGGGCCACACGTTTTGATTTCCGATTTTGGTCTTTCGCGCATTATTGGAGCTGGCACAGCCCTCTCTAGCACCTATAAAAACATGGCAGAAAGCTTAAGCGTCAAAGCTGACCGCGTTTTGCAAGACTCGCAAAAGTTGTTGCAGCTCAACCACTCTTTTGCACAAAATTTTGCGTTTTTAGCACCTGAACAAAAAAAGCTCGATTTCGAAAAAGCAGTAGATAGCAAGGCCGATATTTATGCCTTTGGCGTTTTAGCCTACTTTCTTTTGATGCATGAATTTCCAGAAGGCTTTTTTGAGATGCCTGGCTCATCCTCTTCAAACCGTTTTGAAAAAAACTGGGACATCCTTCTCCAAAATTGCCTTGCAAGCAACCCTCTCAAACGACCAGAGTTTCTTCTTCCTCTTTTAGAAATGACAACTAAGCCAAAGCAAAAAGAAATTTCTACTTTTAAAGAGGTTGCAGCAGTAAATATAGAAGCCCCGGTAGAAAAATTAAAGCCGTTTTTTGCAGGAGCCCACCTAGATGTTGCTTCTATCAAACCACAACCAGTCATTTACCGGGCAGAGCTTAAGCGGCCAGAGACAGATCTTGATCCAGCCTCTGTTTTTCAGATCGACACAACAGTCAAGCATTATACGCCGGAATTAAAAGAAGTAAAGAACATCCAGCCTTTAAGAAGTGAGCTTGTCATCATTCCAGGAGGAGAATTTGTGCGCGGGAGCAATGATGGCAACCGCGATGAAACGCCAAGACACCAAGTGCATTTAAGCTCATTTGCTATCGATGTCCATCCTGTTACCAATGAGCAATTTGTCCGCTTTTTAGAAGTAATGGGTGGAGAAAAAAATAGCAACCATCAAGATGTGATCCGTTTGCGTGATTCGCGCATTAAAAAAAGCGGTGGTAAAATAAGCATTGAATCTGGCTATGCAAAACACCCGGTTGTGGGTGTCACCTGGTATGGCTCTATGGCTTATGCCAAGTGGGTGGGTATGCGCCTTCCAACAGAGGCTGAATGGGAGATTGCCGCTTGTGGAGGCTTAGA
>DAORNI010000013.1:3159-6888 GCA_035440845.1 Parachlamydiaceae bacterium
CTTTATACCCGACTGGAAATGAGATTGAAAAATCGCAGGCCAACTTCTTTAGCTCCGATACAACCGCCGTTATGAGCTATCCTCCAAATGAATATGGCCTCTACGACATGCCGGGCAATGTATATGAATGGTGCTACGACTGGTATGGCTACAACTATTATGAAGTGTCTATCCAAGAGCCTGAAAACCCGATGGGACCCTTACAAGGCGTCTACCGCGTTTTAAGGGGAGGCTGTTGGAAGAGTTTGAAAGAGGATTTGCGCTGTTCCAGGCGCCATCGCAACAACCCGGGTACGGTGAACAGCACCTACGGTTTTCGTTGTGTGACCGATGTGCAATAGATCGTAATAAAAAATATATTAAACCTACTATTAAGAGTAATTATATTATTATCAAATAATATTTTTGATCGTAGAAAAGGATAAAAAATTAGCAAAAAAAGAGGGTTATTCTTTATATTTGAGGCTTAAATCTAACGAGGACAGCCAAATGAAATTGCTTTTATCCAAACCGCGCGGGTTTTGTGCAGGCGTTGAGCGCGCTATTGATACAGTAGAAAAAGCTTTGCAAATTTGGGGGGCGCCTATCTATGTGAAGCATGAAATTGTGCATAATCGTCATGTAGTAGATGGGTTAAAGGCAAAAGGAGCTGTTTTTATTGAAGAAATAGCAGAAGTACCAGAAGGGGCAAGACTTATTTATTCGGCTCATGGTGTTTCTCCTACAGTGAGAGAAGAAGCAAAAAGCCGTAACCTGATTGAGATTGATGCGACATGCGGGCTTGTAACGCGCGTTCATTCTGCCGTTAAACGTTTTGCAAATGCGGGGTATCAGATTATTTTAATTGGTCATAAAAACCATGTGGAAGTGATTGGAACAGCAGGGGAGGCTCCCGATGTAACAACAATTGTGGAATCTGTTGCAGATGTTGAGGCTTTGAATTTTAAAGAAGATGAAAAGCTCTTTTATATTACCCAAACAACGCTTAGCTTAGATGATGTAAAAGAAATTACAGATGCTTTGATCAAAAAATATCCGCGCATTGAAACATTGCCAAGCTCCTCTATCTGTTATGCCACAACGAATAGGCAAATGGCGTTGCGCGAAATTACAGATGTGACAGACCTGGTGCTGGTCGTGGGAGATCCGCAAAGTTCTAACTCTAACCGTTTGCGTGAAGTAGCCTCAAAAAGAGGCATTGCTTCTTACCTTATCAATAACCAAAATGAGATCGATCCCAATTGGTTGATAGGGATTAAAACAATAGGTTTAACAGCTGGTGCTTCTACCCCAGAAACAATCGTGCAAGCCTGCATTGAAAGATTGCTAGAGCTTGGCTGCCAGGATGTGGAAGATGTCGTGTATACAAATGAAGACGTCTTTTTCCAACTCCCAAAGCAAGTGTTGCAAGTATTAAAATAAAGAATTAACTTAAAAATTTAGAGCTTTTTATATCTTGTCTTGACAAGGAGATCTTATGCGGACTCTTTTTTTGCTGTTTTTTTTAAGCTTTCAGTCAGTTATTTTAGCAATTCCTTTATCACCTTTTTATAATCTAGCATCCAATCCTTATATCACAGCTGAGATGCAAAAAGAGATAAAGCCTTACTGTTTGCCAGAAAACCATCCACTGGTAGCTCTTTTAGACTCTATTTTTGCAGACAAAAGAGTGACAGAAAATGAAGAGACGTTTAAAGCAGCCGGCTTTAAAATCCTTTTTTCGCAACCAACAAGTTATATCAAAGTGGCACGCCATCTGGCAGTTCCAGGGTATTTGTTCAAGCTCTATTTGGATAATGAAACAAGAAAAAAACAAGACATAGAAGGGTGGAAATGGCTTGTCAAGCGCTGCATAGGGGCAGAAAACATCCGAAAGCTCATCCACCGCAAAAAATTAAAATATTTTACTGTCCCGGATAAGTGGATCTATCCGCTGCCCGGACATTTATCGCTTGATCCTTTGCAGCAGCCGATTGTTTTAATTGTGCAAGATATGGATTTAGCAAGCGGGGAGGAGACGAAAAGAATGTGGCAAAAAGCTGGTAAAAAACAGATTGATGAGCTTTTTATTATATTGAGTCACGGATTTTCTTCTTGCTATTTAGCGCAAAACATTCCCTATAGCAGAAGTGGAAAATTTGCCTGTATTGACACAGAACATCCAAAAAGAAAACTGAATTACCACCACACTCAAGCCTATTTGTCGCCCCCCATGAAAAACTACTGGAAGAAGCTCACTAAACACTAAAACTATTTTGTTTTGTGCTTGAAGACGGCGCGGTAAATAGACAGATAGCCATCCGTCAACCTGTTTTTTGGCAGCTCTAAGCTCACATCGCCAGCTGGCACTAGCCCGGCATCACTTGCAAGTTTAATAAGGACTTCTGGAGTAATTTCCGGGTAGTCGACTGTCAGGATAAGGAGTCCATCTTCTGCAAGATGCTCTGCAAATTCCTGGAGCGCCTTTTTTCTTTCTTCTTTATAAAGATGCTCAAAAACGGAAATGCAAAAAATGCGGTCAAACTGTGGCATCTCTTTTGGGAGTGCAAAAATAGAGCCTTGCACAATATGCATATCATGGTAGAAGTGAAGAGAATTTGTTAAAATAGCATAAGCATTTTTTCCAAGATCATCATAAGTTTCTTGGATGATCGCTTCTAGATTGGCAATGCGCGGGTCAGAATCTATTGCCCATGCAGATTGGCATCTTTGGCCAATTTCCCATTTGAAAGGGTGGCTGACACCGCAAGCAGCATCCAAGACAGTGGCGCTCTCATCTGCAAATTGCAAAGTCCAGGCATATTCATAAGGGCGGCTCCAGCAACTGTTTCTAAGCTCCATGCCTGCTAAAAATTGGACTCTGGGATCATCTTGCAAGATGAAACGGCTTGTCAGCTCATCTTTTTGTTTTTTTTGATTTTCAGAAGCTGTTAAATGAAGTGAGGCAAGGGCTGCAAGGAGCAAAATAAACTGGCCCATATTAGACTTCCTTTAAAATCTCATTTTATTATTAAAATGATTTTTGCACTTTTTTTTCAAGAAGGGTGAAAACTTGAATTTTCGAAAAAAAACTGCAAAACTTATCCTTGAAAAACTCTCTGAATTTCAAGAAGATAAATCCAAAACCGAGGTTATTAAACTTTTTTTCTTGCAATCTATGCAACCCAAAAAAATTGTCAATAATAATCAAGTTAAAAGAGTATCTGCAACTTCTTTTGCAAGTTTGGCATCTACTGCGCTGTTTAGTTTTAAGGTCGCCTTCATGACGGCGCCAAGATCCTTTTTGCTTGTTGCACTGCATTCTTTGATGGCTTGCGCCACAAGCTGTTTCGTCTCTTCCAAAGAAAGCGCTTTTGGCAAAAATTCTTGCACGACAGCAATTTCTAGCTGTAGCTTTTGGACGCTTTCTGTACGGTTTAAAGCCTGGTTTTGCTCCAAAGCCTCAATTAAATTACCTAAATAATTTTTGAAAAGTTTTACGGATTCTGGATCTGGAACGTTGCCTCTTGCATCGACTGCTAATATTTTGGATTTTAGCATTCGAAGAGTGTCTAAGCGGATCTGATTTTTGCTTCGCATTGCATCTTTGATGCCTTCGTTGATTTGTTCCATTAAAGCCATAAGAGCTGTTTCCCCACATTAAAAAGTTAAATAGAACTTAATGGATTTAGCTATTTTCCATCAATCTGTTTTGGCATAAAAAAACTTGCTAATGGATGCGGCTATATG
>DAORNI010000013.1:6948-10910 GCA_035440845.1 Parachlamydiaceae bacterium
ACTGCCGAAAGCCAAAAAATTATGACGGATCGCAAGTCACGACCAGGCGAATAGGAGATCTTCTCATCAATGCTTTATCAAAATTAAACCAGTCTTATCAGGCAAGGCCAGACCTTTTGCTGGCTGCCTGGCCAGATGTCATCGGCTCCAAATTTGCCGCCATGACAGAAGCTGTTTCTTTTCAAGACGGTGTCTTGCATGTTAAAGTAAAAAATTCCACACTTTATAGTTTGTTAAATCAAAATGACAAGCCTCGTTTGCTCAATATATTAAGAAAAAGATTTCCTAGCATGTTGATTAAAACGATTGTTTTTCGAATGGGTTAAAAACGCATTTTTGCAGGTTTTAAAATGAGTAACGACACAATAAATTCAGAAAATTCTGAAATCGTCAAAGATTATGACGCAAGCTCCATTACGGTTTTAGAGGGGCTGCAAGCTGTTCGTGAAAGACCGGGCATGTACATTGGCGATACCGGCACTAATGGCCTTCACCAGCTAGTGTATGAGGCAGTTGACAACTGTATCGATGAGGCAATGGCGGGCTTTTGCACGGCAATCCATGTGATCTTGCATAAAGACAACTCCATCACCATTGAAGACAACGGTCGCGGCATTCCGGTGGAGAAACATGAAAAAGAATCTAAAAAATGCGGCCGTGACGTAACGGCTCTAGAGGTTGTAATGACCGTTTTGCATGCCGGGGGCAAGTTTGACAAAGACACCTATAAGGTCTCTGGCGGCCTTCACGGCGTTGGTATTTCTTGCGTCTGTGCACTCTCTCGTCGCATGATAGTTCAGGTATTCAAGCAAGGGGAAATTTATGAGATGGAATTTTCTCAAGGCCGTGTCAGCAAAGAGATGCAGATTTTAGGAGAGACTTCCAAAAGAGGGACAAAAATCACTTTTTGGCCAGACAACACGATCATGACGGTTAAAGAGTTTGATTACGACATTTTGACAAACAGATTGCGCGAACTTGCTTTTTTAAACAAAGGGATCAACATCTATTTTCATGATGAGCGCCACGATGAGAAAGAAGATGTGAATTTTTGCTACAGTGGCGGTCTTCTCTCTTTTGTCTCCTACCTGAATGAAAATAAAAATGCTTTATTTCCCACCCCTCTTTACTTTGGCGGTAAAAAGCAGGGCGATGACGGGCCAATTGAAGTGGAAATTGCCCTTCAATGGAACGAGACTTATAATGAGACTGTTCTATGTTATGTCAATAATATTGCCACAAGGCATGGAGGAACGCATTTAACGGGATTTTCTACTGCTTTGACACGCGTTTTGAATACCTATATTAAAAGCCACAACCTGCTCAAAAGCGACAAGATCTCCATTAACGGCGAAGATATGCGAGAAGGTCTGACGGCCGTTATTTCAACAAAAGTTGCAAACCCGCAATTTGAAGGGCAGACAAAGCAGCGCCTTGGAAATAGCGATGTTGGCTCTGTGGTGCAGCAAATTACTGGAGAAGAGCTCTCTATTTATTTAGAAGAAAATCCAGCTGTTGCCAAAACGATTGCAGATAAAGCAATTATTGCAGCACAAGCCAGAGAAGCTGCCAGAAAAGCGCGCGAGCTCACATTAAGAAAATCTGCTTTGGATACAGCCAGATTGCCTGGTAAACTGACAGATTGCCAGGAAAAAAATCCGGAACATTGCGAAATTTACATTGTAGAAGGAGATTCTGCTGGAGGTTCTGCAAAATCCGGCAGAGACAGGCGTTTTCAAGCCATTTTGCCCATTCGCGGTAAAATTTTAAATGTGGAAAAAGCAAGACTTGAGCGCGTGTTGCAAAACACGGAAGTTGGCACTATGATCTCGGCTCTTGGTTGCGGTATTGGAAAAGATGGATTCCATCTTGAAAAACTCCGTTACCATAAAATTATTATTATGACCGATGCCGACGTCGACGGATCACACATCAGAACACTTCTTCTCACATTTTTCTACCGACACATGCCAGCGCTTGTTGAAAATAATTTTATCTACATTGCCCAGCCGCCGCTTTATAAAGTGACAAGAAAAAAAATTGGCCGTTATATCCATACCGAAAAAGATATGGACGAATACCTGTTAGAACTTGGCATCAGCGATGTGCAAGTACAGCTAGACCAGCAAAAAGAACCTCTTTCAAAAGAAAAATTGAAAGACCTGCTAGAATTGATCCTGGAAATGGAGTCTTTTGTCTCGCGTATTGAAAGAAAAGGGGTCTCTTTTAGAGAATTCATGGCAGGCAAAAATGCTCAAGGCATTTTACCGCAATTCCAATTAAGCCTTGTAGAAGGCTCTAAATTTGCTTATTCGCAAGAAGAGGTAGAAGAGCTTCGCGTCTCAAACGAAGTGGCACAAAAAAAACTGCATGAAGAGACGCTAGCTTCCATTCCGGCAGAAGAAATTACAGAAGAGATGAGGGTCTTTCATCCAAAAAGACTTAACTTTTTAGAAATTTATGATGAGACTTACTTGAATGATCTACTTGCTAGATTAAATAGTTATGGGATGGAGCTTAGCGAATACCAGATTGCAAATGGTCCTATTTTGGACATCATTGAAGAGGACGGTGAAAGGACTACTTATCACACGATGCATGAGATCATCGAATTTTTAAGGCAAAATGGAAGAAAAGGTGTTGAGATACAGCGCTATAAGGGTCTTGGTGAAATGAATGCCGATCAGCTTTGGGAGACGACCATGGATCCTGCAAAGCGCACATTGATTCGTGTGACATTGCCAGATGCTATTGCTGCAGATCATATGTTTACGATGCTGATGGGAGAGGATGTCCCTCCAAGAAGAGCATTTATTGAACAGCACGCGCTCTCTGTAAAGAGCCTTGACATATAACGAAGAGGGAATTTTATGTCCTATACAAAAGATGAGATGATTGTTCCAAGGAACGTCGAAGATGAAATGAAAGATAGCTATCTTCGCTATTCGATGTCTGTCATTATTTCAAGAGCGCTCCCTGATGTAAGAGATGGTTTAAAGCCCTCTCAGCGCCGTATTTTATATGCGATGCGTCAATTAAATTTAAGCCCTGGGGGCAAGCACCGTAAATGCGCTAAAATTTCTGGCGACACTTCCGGCGACTACCATCCGCACGGGGATATGGTCATCTACCCAACCCTTGTCCGGCTGGCTCAAAATTGGGTGATGCGCTATAAATTAATCGATGGACAAGGAAACTTTGGCTCAATTGATGGTGACGCTCCGGCTGCCATGCGTTATACAGAGGCCAGATTGACGCATGCCTCTGTCTTGCTGATGGACGACCTTGACAAAGAGACCGTCGATTATATCCCAAATTATGACGAGACAAAAAAAGAGCCGGTTGTTTTTCCGGCTAAATTCCCAAACCTGCTCTGCAATGGCTCATCCGGTATCGCTGTTGGGATGGCAACTAATATTCCGCCCCATAATTTAAATGAGCTCATTAAAGCGACTCTTTTGATTTTAGATGATATTTCAGTTTCGGTGGACGACATCCTCAAATTGATGCCAGGGCCAGATTTTCCAACGGGTGGCATTATCTGCGGCTATCGTGGAATCAAAGAGGCCTTTCATACAGGGCGCGGCAAGCTCACTATCCGCGGCTCCCTTCGTATTGAAGACAACGAAAACATGCCAGATCGTCAAAGGATTGTCGTTGATGAGCTCCCTTACAACGTCAATAAATCGCGCCTGATCGAGCATGTGGCAGACCTTGTCAATAGCAAAACAATTACGGGCATTTCTGATTTGCGCGATGAGTCTGATAAAGATGGGATGAGGATTGTCTTTGAGCTTAAAAAAGGCGAAGTTCCAGAAGTCACTATCAATCAACTTTATAAATTTACAGACCTGGAAACGACATTTGGCTGCAACATGCTAGCTCTTGACAAAGGGCTGCCACGCACAATGAACATCAAACAGATGATTGTTGCCTGGGTTGACCACCGCATTGAAGTGGTC
>DAORNI010000013.1:10940-12849 GCA_035440845.1 Parachlamydiaceae bacterium
GAGCTTGCAAAAGCAGATGCAAGAGCTCACATTTTAGAAGGTTATTTAAAGGCAATTGATCATCTGGACGAGGTTGTCCGCTTGATAAGAGCAAGCCAGAACAAAGAAGAGGCAAAAAAAGAGCTCATTTCGCATTTTGGCTTTACAGACAGGCAGGCAGTGGCGGTTCTTGACTTAAAACTGTACCAGCTTACAGGCTTAGAGCGCGACAAGATCAACGAAGAATACCAAGAGCTACTAAAGCGCATTGATCATTTAAAAGCAGTCCTTGCAAGCGAATCGATGGTAAAAGATATTATTCGCGAAGAATTGCAAGAGATCCAAAAGCAGCATAAATCAGAGAGGCAGACGCAAATTATTGCAGCAGAAAGTGAAATGAACATGGAAGACCTCATTACAAATGAAGAGGTGATCATTACCATTTCACAAGATGACTACATCAAGAGAATGCCAGTTGCCACCTTCCGCGAACAAAAAAGAGGTGGACAAGGCATTACGGGCGTCAACTTGAAGCGTGTGGATGATGCCTTAAAAGATCTATATGTTGCATCAACGCACGATTATTTACTTATCTTTACAAACCTTGGGCGCTGCTACTGGATCAAGGTGTGGCAGATTCCAGAAGCTGGAAGAAAATCAAAAGGCAAACCGCTTGTTAACTTGCTAGAAGATATCCAGGCGGAAGAGAAAATTGCGACTGTGCTTAAAGTGACGACATTTGAAGACGAGGCATGTATCTTGATGGCAACTAAAAAAGGCGTTGTCAAGAAGACAGATTTAAACGAGTTTAGCAATCCAAGAAGAAAGGGCATCTGGGCTCTTACCATTGATGATGGAGACGAGGTGATTGCGGCAAGGCTTGTAAAAGAGACTAATCAGGTGATGCTCTTTACTTATAAGGGCATGGCAGTCCGCTTTGACCAGAGCAATGTGCGCCCCATGGGCAGGACAGCAAGGGGCGTTAGGGGAGTCTCATTAAAGAGCGAAGATGACCATGTTGTTGGCTGTGAAGTCGTGACCGGTACAGAATCTATTTTAGTCGTTTGCGAAAATGGCTTTGGAAAACGCTCTGCCGTTGATGATTTCCGCCAGACAAACAGAGGCGGCGTTGGCGTCCGCTCTATCGTGATCAGCGAGCGCAACGGCAATGTTGTGGGAGCTCTTTCAGTTAATGATGAAGATGGAGTTATTTTGATGTCGTCGACTGGGCAAACCGTGCGCATCAACATGCGCGATGCCAGAGTAATGGGAAGGAACACTCAAGGAGTTAAACTTGTCAACCTGACAGATGATGGCGTATTAGTGGCCATTCAAAAAGTGGAAGGGGAAGAGGCAACAGGCGAAGAAAATGGCCTGGTAGATGTTATAGAATCAAAAATTAAAAATGCAGCTCAACTGGGCGAAGAAATAGCTGAAATTGATGTTGTAGCGATGGATGAAGAAACAGAAGATGATGAAATCTAATGCTCATTACATTTGAAGGTGGCGAGGGAGCCGGAAAGACAACACTCATAAAAGAGCTTGCCAAAGCTCTTTTTGCTGTTGGCCATCATGTCGTGCAAACAAGGGAGCCTGGCGGCTCTCGTTTAGGCGAGCATATCAGATCCTGGCTCTTAAAGCACGATTTTGATGTCAAAGTAGGCAAAGAGGCAGAACTTCTGCTTTTTCTTGCAGCAAGGGCGCAGCATTTAGAAGAGCTGATCGTCCCTTCTATAAAGGCAGGAAAAATTGTCCTCTGCGACCGTTTTAATGATTCTACCATTGTCTATCAAGGGATTGCGCGTGGAATTGGCTTTGAGAAAGTAGAAAAGCTTTGTCAATTGGTCTCTGCCCATACTGAACCTGCTTTGACTCTGCTTTTAGATGTGGATCCAGTCATTGGATTGATGCGCACAAAAAAAGCAAGCAA
>DAORNI010000013.1:12886-18949 GCA_035440845.1 Parachlamydiaceae bacterium
CGCATCGAATCTGAAGGCCTGCAGTTCCACACGCTTGTCAGAAATGGATTTTTAAAGCTCGCTGACGAAAATAAAGAACGCATTGCCGTTGTAGATGCAAGCTTGCCAAAAGAAAAGGTATTTGCTGCAGCACTAGAAATTATTAAACAGCAGCTTGAGCGAAAAAATGCCAATCTCATTTGATTCTATCCTTGGCAATGAAAAAGCAAAAAAATATTTATTATCAATGCTTGAAAAGGAAAAAGTGGGACAACTTTTGCTGTTTTCTGGCATAGAAGGTATTGGAAAGAGCCTTTTTGCAGAGCATTTTGCAAAAAAGCTTTTAAATGCAGACTCTCTTATTAATCATCCTGATTTTTATATTTATCGACCAGAAGGCAAATTGGGAATGCATAGTATAGAGTCTATCCGCACGATGTGCGAAAAAGTTTATTTGCCTCCCTTTTTAGCCTCTAAAAAAATTTTTGTGATCCATGCTGCAGAAAGAATGCTGCCCTCTAGTGCAAATGCCCTTTTAAAGACATTTGAAGAGCCAAGTTTAAACACTTTAATTATTTTACTCTCTAGTAATAAAAGAGCGCTTTTACCCACTATTTTGTCAAGATGTCGCGCTGTGCGTTTTTTGCCTATTGAACAGGAGCTGATTGTCGAATTTCTTATAAAAAATTGCAATAAAACAGAAAGTGAGGCAGATGAGATTGCAGCTAAAGCTTTTGGCTCTATTGGAAAGGCTTTTCGTTTAAGTTTAAAAGGAGACGACCCTGTTAGAAATAAACTTTTAGCTCTTTTAAGCTGCCACAAAGTAAAACTTTATAGCGAAATTGCAGAAGCCGCAAAAACAATTGCAGAGTCTTTAGAAGAGGTTAAAAGCCAAGAAGAAGCAGCGACAAAAACGCTTCTATTAAAAAAATATATAGGCGATGTGACAGCCTCTGAAATGCAGCATATCACAAAAGAGTCGGAAGGCGCTGCAGCAATTGCCCAAACAGATTTTGCGCAAACCCTTTTTGAGCAAGTTTTGTCGTGGTACCGCGACATCATCCTTTTAAAAGAAGGCGGCGACCCTGCGCTTTTAGCCAACCCCGATTTTTTGATGAAGCTTCAAGAGGCAGCAACTTTAAATTCTCCATTTACGATTGAAAGCGTCCAGAAAAAAATTGCAGAGGCCAAACTCCTTTTAGAACGCTCCACTTCTTTGAACATTGTCCTGGAAAATCTCTTCCTAAAACTTAATTTTCTGTAAGTCTATTCAAAAAGTGCCATATGAATTTTCTTTTGTGACCGCAACTATTTCTTCATCTTTTGAGCAAGAAATTCCATTGATGCATCTAGAGATGTATGTGGTCTCTGATTCTTTTAAAAGTGTTTTTATAAAAAAGTTTGCAATCACGTTTGGGGAATGCAAAATTTTTGATTGTTTAACTTTTTGGTAATCTTCCCGTGAGGGTTTTGGTAGGTTGAGAATATGCCAAAAATTGTGGTTAAGATTTAAAAAATTGTCATTATTCAAATTTTCCATAAGATTGTCCCAGCTAGCGGTAAAAGGAGTTTTGATTTTCTTTGCCTTATAAACTTCTTTTAGTGTAAGTGCGAGCGAAAGATTAGTCATTGGAAAAGCATGCGATGAAAAGTGGAATGCAGTTTTATTAAATTGATTGAAAACTTGTGTAATGGTTATATCGTTTGGGTTTTTTACAAATGCTGTGAAGCCATCGTTAAATTGACTGATTCTTGTTAACCATTCCGAATAATAATAGCTTTCCTTTGCACAACAGCTGCAACTGCAAGCTAAAAATAATGTTGAAGAGATTAGACTAATAGTTTGAATAGTTCTGTAGAATTGATCTGGACTTATCCATATTAAGCTTCCAATAATAGGAAGGAAACAAATGGTACCAGATGTTACATAAAAGGCTGTCTTTTTAATTACTAAGCTGTGTAATTCTTTTTGAAACTGAGTTAATACCTCTTGAGTTTTTCTTGAAATTTCATCGATATTCTCTAAATTGAAATCCTCATCTAATTGAGGAGTAGATTTTAAATTAGAACTGATCGAACATAGTTGGACTTCTGTGCACATAAAACATTCCTTTGCTCTTAAAAGGGAAGTTTTATACTTAAACATGTATTTTCGCAATGATTTTTTTGGGACTTTAAAAGTTATAGTCGTTTAAATTTAAACGACTACAAGATAGCGCAATCGCGAGTCTTTTACATGGGTGAAATTCGAAATGGTATTATTCGATTTTTGATTTTGTTAATTTTTCAAAAAAGTAGTCCAAAGAAATTTTTCCAGGACCAAAAACAAAAATAATGAGTGATGTTAAAAAGTAGGTGAAAGGCGACTGCTTAAAAAGTTGGGACGGGTCGCTAAAACCTGCTTTAAAAGAGGTAAAATGAGCTGTTAGCATTGCCATTAGCATGGCAAACATCAGGGGCAAACTAACAAGACGAGAGGCAAAACCCACCATTAAACAGATGCCGCCTACTGTTTCTGTCCAGGCCAAAAGATAGGCGCTTAAATCGGGAAAGGGGATGCCAAGGGATTGGAGAAAATCGGTTGTGCCCGCAATATTGGCTAGTTTGCCAAATCCTGATTGAAAAAAAAGAAAGCCCCAAAGAAGCCTTATAGCTAAAAGAAAAAGCGTTTTAAATGAAGAGGCAAATTTAATGAGGCCAAGATATGAGTTTTTAATCGTGTCGATGATTTTCATTTAAGGTGGTCTCCAAGTTATTAGAGCGTGCTCGTCAATTTGCTTCAATTGACGAGTGCTCTCTAACCCACCTTACGCAAAAAGAGTATTTTTTTGCAATATTCATCGACTAATAACCTCTTTTGTCCTATATAGACTTTAAAAAGAGGTTTGCTTATGTTGTTTTTTCTTACTGTTTATGCATTTAGCCTGGTCGGTTTTTTTATTCATCTCTTTTTAAGTAAAAAAGACCGCAATAAAAAAGAAATCTTTGAGCTTTTAATGCTTTATCAGCTTGTGGTGAACATTGGCATTTTAAGTCTCATTGCCGCCTTTGCTCTTTTATTTATGCCGCAAATGGTGGCAGATTCTCTTAATTGGCCAACATGCCCGTTTCAGCATGAGCTTGGCAATGTCAATTTAGCATTTGGCGTTCTTGGCATTTTATGCATCTGGTTCCGTAATGGCTTTTGGACGGCTACTATCATTGGAGCTTCTATTTGGCTGCTTGGCGATGGGATTGGCCATCTGATCTTAATGAAAAATCAACTAGAGGGCACCCTTTTTTCCTTTAACAACTGGGCCATGATGATCACCGACTTTTTAATTCCGCTCACGCTTTTATTGCTTTTGTTTGCCTATAGACGTTTGGAAGCAAATAAAACTTGATTGTTAAATAACTGTAGAGGAAGATAGACGAAAAAAAATTATGGTACAGAATATGCCGATCAGTGTTTTTGATCTTTACTCTATAGGAATTGGACCCTCTAGCTCCCATACAGTGGGACCTATGCGAGCCGCTTTAAAATTCATTCAAGATGCAGAAAAAAAAGACATCTTTGATAAAATTGTCTCCATTAAAATCGACCTCTACGGCTCTTTGGCCTTAACTGGCAAGGGGCATGGCACGGATCTTGCCATTTTGCTAGGGGTTGAGGGCTATACACCAGCTGGCATTGACCCAAACCAGGTAGATGCGCTGATTGCTACAATCAGAGAAAGCGGCACGATCTCTCTTCTTGGAAAAAAAACAATCTCCTTTAATGAGAACCAAGAGCTCATTTTTCATCGCGACAAACAGCTTCCCTACCATCCAAATGGCATGCGCTTTACTGTTTATGATGAAGCAAAAAGAGAGCTTTATCAAGATGTGCTCTACTCGATTGGCGGCGGTTTTATCATCGACCATGAAAATACAAAAGAGGGTGGGCAAGGCGGTTTTTCTCCAGAAAAAACACCCCCTCCCTACCTTTTTGACACCTTCAAGCAGCTTTTTATCCACTGCACCAACCAGAAGATGAGCATTGCAGAAATTATCATGGAAAACGAAAAAACATGGCGTAGTGAAAGCGAGGTTAAACTTGGGCTTTTAAATATTTGGCATGTGATGCAAGCCTGCATTGAAAGAGGCTGCCATCAAGAGGGAATTTTACCTGGTGGCTTGAACGTAAAAAGAAGAGCTGCCAGCCTTTATAAGACCTTAACTGGAGCCGACAGGAAAAAGCACCCGGCAGAGCTTATGGAATGGCTAAGTGTTTGGGCGCTTGCCGTCAATGAAGAAAATGCAGCCGGCAGCAGAGTTGTCACAGCGCCTACAAATGGAGCTGCCGGCGTCATCCCATCTGTTATTAGCTACTACATGACCATGACAGAAAACCCGACAGAAGAGGGCATTGTCACATTCCTCCTGACAGCTGGTGCCATGGGGATTTTATACAAAAAAGGTGCTTCTATCTCAGCTGCTGAAATGGGCTGCATGGGAGAAGTAGGCGTTGCCTGCTCCATGGCAGCCGCAGGATTGACAGCCGCCCTTAATGGCTCTCCTCTCCAAGTAGAAAATGCAGCAGAAATTGGCATGGAGCACAATCTTGGTCTGACGTGTGATCCTGTGATGGGTCTTGTGCAAATTCCTTGCATTGAAAGAAACACGATGGGGGCAGTAAAGGCCGTCAATGCCACTCTTTTAGCACTGCAAGGCGATGGCACTCATAAAGTCTCGCTTGATCAAGTGATTGCCACTATGCGGCAAACAGGACGCGACATGCAAAGTATTTATAAAGAGACATCTCTTGGCGGCCTTGCCGTCAATGTACCGGAATGTTAGGAATGCAACTCCAAGAATTGCGCGAAAGCGTCACATTTACCAGCGAGGGTCAAAAAATTTTTGGGGTTTTGCACAAACCTGTTTTAGAGGTTTCTAAAAAATACCCAGCGATTATTGTGTGTCACGGCTTTGCGGGGCAAAAAACGGGGCGCTACAGGTTTTATGTTGTTTTGGCAGAAGAGCTTGCCAAAAAAGGAATCGCAGTCTTGCGTTTTGATTTTAGAGGTTGTGGCGATAGCGAAGGCGATTTTTCAGACACCACATTGTCTGGCCAGGTGGAAGATGCATTAAAAGCCCTCGAGTTTTTAAAAAACGATCCAGACATCGACCCTGAAAGACTTGGCATTTGCGGCAGATCGCTAGGTGGGGCTGTGGCTGTTTTAACTGCTAAAAAATTTAAAAGTATCAAAAGCCTGGCTCTTTTTGCCCCTATGTTTAGTGCGGAGTCGTGGAGAAAAAAGTGGGAGCTTTTTAAAGACTCTAAAGAAGCAATAGTGATGGATGGACAATTTGTTGGAAAAGAGTTTTTAAAAGAGCTTTTTGAACTTCGTCTAAATGAAGATTTAAAAGAGTCTTTGGCAATTCCTCTCTTGCACATTCACGCAGAAAAAGATACAGTTGTCACGAGCGAACATAAAGAAAAATATTTAACAGCAAGACTTAAGGCAACAGCTCCAACAGAAACGCTTTCTTTACCAAACAGCGACCATGAGTTTACAGACGTGAAAGAGAGAATGGAAGGATTAGAAAAAGTAGTATCCTGGTTTAGTCATACATTATAGGTTTAAAATGCAAGAGAGTTTGATGCAGGTTTTAAGAAGGGAAGAAAAGCCGGAACTTCCAAAAATTTTAAGCCATATCAAAGAATTGGACATCCGCGAAGAGACAGCACACCATAAGCTTTCAAACGTCGCCCATTTTTTTCCTTTGACAGGCAATCAAAAGACAGTGCGCTTTATAAAAGGCAAAGAAAAGATCCATCAACCAAAGCGAGTAGGTGTCTTTTTTTCCGGCGGTCAGGCAGCTGGTGGTCATAATGTGGTCATTGGCCTTTTTAACGCCTTAAAAACACTCAACCCAAAGAGCCAACTTTTTGGCTTTTTAGGAGGCTCTGATGGTCTTCTTAAAAATGAGTGGATAGAACTAAAAGAAAATATTTTAAGCTATTACCTAAATCAGGGAGGCTTTGATCTTTTGGGCTCCAGTCGCACCAAGATTGAAGATTCAAATCAGTTTCAACAAACAGCAGCAACCGTAAAAGAGCTT
>DAORNI010000013.1:18971-19475 GCA_035440845.1 Parachlamydiaceae bacterium
TGTGATTGGAGGAGACGATTCCAATACAAATGCAGCTTTTTTAGCGGAATATTTTTTGAAAGAAAAAATTAAGACGCGCGTTGTAGGAGTTCCAAAAACCATTGATGGCGACTTAAAAAACGGGGAGATTGAAGTCTCTTTTGGCTTTGACACAGCTTGCAAGACCTATGCAGCCACCATCAGCAGCATTGCAAGAGACGCCCTTTCTGCCAAAAAATACTACTACTTTATCAAACTGATGGGAAGGACAGCCTCTCATGTTGCTTTAGAGTGCGCTCTTCAAGTCCATCCCAATATGACGCTCATTAGCGAAGAGATAAAAGCCAAACAGCAATCAGCCAAAAGTATTGCTATAGAAATTGCAAACATGATTGCAGAGCGCGCAGCGCAAGGAAAAGATTATGGCGTTATTTTGGTGCCAGAGGGACTTTTAGAGGCCATTGAAGAGATTGAAGATCTGATTGCAGAGCTGAACAGGATTTTAAAAAGTGAAAGGCTAGAAAC
>DAORNI010000013.1:19506-19870 GCA_035440845.1 Parachlamydiaceae bacterium
GGAGACAATGGAGAATAAAGAGGATAAAAAAGTCTTTATCAGATCACTCCTTTCAGCTGAGAGCAAAAAATGCTTTGACTCGCTTCCAGAAGAGATCCAGTTTCAGCTGCTTCAAGCAAGAGATCCGCATGGAAATGTGCAAGTCTCTAAAATTGAGACAGAACAGTTTTTAATCGACCTTGTAAAAAAAGAGTTGAGAAAGCGCAAAAAAGAAGGCACTTATAAAGGTTCTTTCAGCCCGCAAGGCATTTTTTGCGGTTATGAGGGAAGAAGCTGCTTTCCTTCCCTTTTTGACTGCAGGTACTGCTATGCGCTTGGGTATACAGCAGCGCTCATTGCAGATGCAGGGCTTACTGGCTACATG
>DAORNI010000013.1:19884-22493 GCA_035440845.1 Parachlamydiaceae bacterium
ACAACTTGCAAAAAATGTAGACGACTGGCAGATCGGAGCAGTGCCTTTTTTAAGCCTCATGCATATGGAAGAAAGACAAGGAGAGAAAAACCCTGTTATCAAAAAAGCCTTTGTCAATTTGCAAGGAGAGCCTTTTAGCCTTTTTGAAAAAGAAAGGGAAGGGTGGCTTTTGTTGGATGATTACCGCTATTTAAGTCCCATCCAATTTTATGGGCCACAAGAAGTAACCGATGAGATCACCATGACCCTTAAACTGGAGAGACCATGAAAAAACAACTTCGATTTTTAATTATTGGCGCTTTATCTTTTTTATCTCCTTTAAATGGAGTAAGTAAAGAGCTGCCGGAAAAAATTGTGCAGATCATGCAGCAGCCAAGGTACAAGCACTCTTTTTGGGGTATCTATGTAAAAGATAGTGGTTTAGAATTAAATGCAGACCGTTTTTTTCTCCCGGCTTCTACAACAAAGCTCTTTTCAACAGCAGCCCTTGTCAATGCTTATGGCAATGATTATCGCTTTAAAACGCCCGTTTTTTCTTTTGGCGAGTTGCAAAATGGAAAATTAGAGGGGAATCTTGTGCTGGTTGGTCAAGGGGATTTAACTTTTGGCGGCAGGCAAGAAGATAGTGATACAATTGCCTTTACAAGCATGGATCATATTATTGCTAATGATGTGCCGGGTGCTATTCTAACGCCGCAAGACCCTTTATATGGGTTAAAGAGTCTCGCAAAAGAAATAAGAGAAAAAGGCATTCAAGAAATCAATGGTGATATTTTAATTGATACACGCCTATTTGAGACGATAGAAAAGCGCGGTATGATTCTCTCTCCTGTATTATTGAACGAAAATTTGATCGATTTTACATTTGATCCAACAAAAGAAAAAGAGCTTGCAAGCTTTGAAATACGCCCCTTAGTTAGTGGCTACACTTTTGAAAATCAGGTGGTGACCGTTGCCAAAGGGGAAAAATTAGAAATTACTTTAGAAGCAGATGCAACAGGCAAAAAAATAACTGCAAAAGGAAAAATCCCGCTTGATGAAAAAAACATTGTGCGTGTTTTTCTAGTCCAAAACCCGGCTGCTTTTGTAAAAGCTGCCTTTATAGATGCTTTAAAAGCAGAAGGAATTGCTGTTCATGAGAAAAATAGCGGAAAGCTGCCTCCTTTAAATGCCTACCAAAGAAAAGAGCCGGTTGCTCTTTTTGTTTCACCCCCATTATCAGAGTATGTCAAGCTTATTTTAAAGGTTAGTCACAATTTAGGAGCTGATCTGGTGCCGCTTCTACTTGCTGCAAAACAAAATCAAACAACATTTGATGAGGGCATGAAGCTTTTAGGGAATTTTGTTGTGGACAAAGTAAGAGTTTCTAAAGACAGCTTTTTATTTGTAGATGCAGCCGGAGCTGATGCAAACCGCTTGACCCTGCAGGCTGAAATTGCACTTTTAAACTATATCCAAAGCTTGCCAAAAGAGGATTTCCAAAAGTTTTATGATGCGCTGCCCATCCTTGGAGTAGATGGCTCTTTGCAAGATTTTGGTAAAAAAACTGGAGCTGTCAATAAAGTGCGGGCAAAAACAGGTACCGGAATTGCTTTAAATTTTTCGACACAAGAGTTTTTTTTAACCACACAAGCCCTTTCTGGCTATCTGGAAAATAAAGACGGCAGACCGATTCCTTTTATGGCAGTCGTAAACAATGCTAATATGCCAACCATGGAAGATATTTTTATTATTTTTGAAGATTTAGCTGAAGTGGCCGGCGCCCTGCACCAATCGTTGAATTAGTCAGAAGATAAGAAAAATGAAGCGCAGTGCTATAATGGTTTAAATTTTAAACCATTATAGCACTGTTAACAAATTCGTTTTAAAGAAGCTTAGCGGCATCATCTATTAAAACGGAGCTAATGAAGTTAGAAATTCTCTTCATTGAAGATACCAATTTTTTTTCTCTTCTCTTGTTATATAGTCGTTTAAAATCACGTTGAAATCAAAAGCAGCATCCTCCGTTCCAAAAAGAACTATGAAAAAAGTATCTCTAAATAAGCTTTAGTTACAAAAGCATTATTAAAATAACTTTTAAATTTAGAATGTTATAAACCTATTTTGAAATTAAATAGATTTTAAAATAATTGATCTTAAATTATTACAGGTAATAAAGCGGATTCTCTATAAGATTTTAAAAAATATTGTTGTCATCTTATCAGTAAAAATGTATACCTCGAATTAAAAAAAATAGGTTTTTATGAAACGCTTTTTAGTTTATTTTATCTCTATTTTAATACTTACAGCCATTGTAATTGTGACCTTTTATGCCAAAGATGCTTATAAGGTGTTGCCTATCAACACGACCTTGAATGAGGCTCCTTTGCCCTTAAAGGAGAGTTGGTTTGAGTATGAGGCTCCAAACGCGAAATTTAAAGTCTCTTTCCCTCTCTTGCCGCAAACGGCCACGCAAAAACTGCCGGATCCAAACTCTGAGAGCCCAAGACTTTATGAGATGTACGTTGCACAAACAGAAAAAGGCACTGTTTACATGATCAGCCTGATCACTTTTCCAAAAGAGCTGGATGAAAAAGAAAAAGTGATGCTCATGGACGAGCTTATGAATG
>DAORNI010000013.1:22528-22892 GCA_035440845.1 Parachlamydiaceae bacterium
AAAATCCAATACAACAAGCTCATACAAAGGTTTTTCTTCTGTTGATTTTATGATCGAAAACGATCTCAATACAATCCAGGCAAAAGAGTTTGTCGATGGAAAAACCATTTATCTACTCTCTGCCATCACAAAAAAAGAAACAAATGATCCCTCTCATTTTCAATATTTTGTTGATTCATTTAAACTGCAAAATAAATAGGTGTTTTCTATGAAAAAAATCCTAAGCTTTGGCCTTTTAACTCTATTATCTGTTTATGACACAAATCTTTTTGGGCAGGGCTCTGGCGCCTCTAATTTGCCAACAGGAACAGGGCCTAGCACCATTCAAAGAACACCTCTTGGGCTTCCTCCTGAAAAATTAGGG
>DAORNI010000013.1:22916-28046 GCA_035440845.1 Parachlamydiaceae bacterium
AAAGCCGCAAGCTCCTGGGAAAAACACAGAGCTAAAACCTATGTCTATTCCGCATTCCATGCAGTTTTCATTTCGCCCCACCTTTACACAACCCGGTATTTTAAGCTTGAGAGGAAGCGGGTTTGTAGGAGTGGATCACCTTTATAATGTATCTGGGATAATTCCGGTTGTCGTAGAATTTGCAAAAGCAGACGATTTTGCAATTAACGTTACTAAAGAAAAAATCCAAGCTTTTATTGAAAAGGCTTTTGAAATAGATGGCATCAGCACAGCTGTTCGCCCATCAGATGGGCCGCCTTTACCCTTTTTCCACATGCTTGTCATGGTGATTCCATCAGGGGAGGGGATTGCAGCATTTTGCGAGGGACGTCTTTTTGAAAAAGTAGAAATCGAGAGAGTGGCGCTGCCAACTGGCGTCTATTTTCAGGCCATTACCTGGGAATATCAAAATTTAATTTCTTCTTCAAAGGCAGACGCTGAAGCGCAGCTTGATGCTGCAGTAGCAGAGATTGTTCAGCAATTCTTAACCCGCTACAAGTACTACCGCAACATCCGCCCGCTCTCTAACTAGGATTACTTCCAGGAGAGGATCACCTTGCCGGCTTGTCCAGAGAGCATTGCATCAAAGCCTTTTTGGAAATCATCCACATGAAAATGGTGTGTGATGATAGGCTTTAAATCAAGACCACTCTCTAGCAAGTGCGCCATCTTGTACCAGGTAGAGAAAATTTCACGGCCGTAAATACCTTTAATTTCTAGCATCTTGAAAATGACAAGATCCCAGTCGATCAATGTATTGGGGGGCAAAATTCCAAGAAGAGCAATTTTTGCGCCGTTCTGTGTCTGTTTTAACAGAGTGTTCAATCCATCTGGATGACCAGACATTTCAAGCCCCACCGTAAAGCCATGCAAGACACCAATTTCTTTCATGACATCGCTCAAATTTTCTTTAGTAATATTCACCGTTCGGGTGGCACCCATTTTTTTAGCAAGATCCAACCGATAGTCGTTTAAGTCTGTAATGACAACGTTGCGCGCTCCTGCTTTTTTTACAACGGCAGCTGCCATGGAGCCAATGGGACCAGCTCCCGTGATCAAAACATCTTCTCCAACTAAATCAGCAGACAGGGCAGTATGGACAGCATTTCCAAACGGATCAAAAATAGCGGCCAGTTCATCTTCTATAGTGTCTGGCAGCTTAAAAACATTTTCTGCAGGTAAATTAAAATATTCAGCAAAACAGCCGTGGCGGTTGACACCAACGCCAAGAGTATTCATGCAAAGGTGCTTCTTTCCTTTTTTGCAAGGGGGGCACTCTCCGCAGGTGATATGACCCTCGCCACTGACGCGGTCGCCAACTTTTAAACCTTTCACATTTTTACCAACTTCTGCAATTATGCCCATAAACTCATGCCCAACAACCATTGGAGTCGGGATCACTTTTTGAGCCCACGCATCCCACTTATAAATGTGGACATCTGTTCCGCAAATAGACGTTTTGTTGACTGCAATCAACACTTCATTGTCGCTAATAGCAGGTACTGGGACATCTTCCATCCAGATGCCTGGTTTTGCATGACTTTTTACTAATGCTTTCATATATATCCTTATATAATGTTTAATTCTTTGCCAACAGAGGCAAATGCGTTGATCGCCTGGTCTAAATCTTCTTTAGAATGTGCAGCAGACATCTGCGTGCGGATCCTCGCTTTTCCTTGTGGCACTACCGGGTAGCAAAACCCAATTACATAAACGTCATGCTCTAGCATGCGCGCTGCAAATTCTTGTGCAAGCTTTGCATCGCCCAGCATTACGGGAATGATCGGGTGGTTGCCCGGCACTAAATTGAAGCCAAGAGCACTCATTTTAGAGCGGAAATAACGGCTATTTTCTTGTAGTTTTTCTCTTAAATCATTGTTTTGGCCAATAAGCTCTAGCACTTTTAGGCTTGTTGCTGTGATGCATGGGGCTAAAGTATTAGAAAAGAGATAAGGTCTTGAACGTTGGCGCAAATAGTCGATGATCTCTTTTTTTCCCGATGTATAGCCGCCAGATGCGCCGCCTAAAGCTTTTCCAAGCGTGCCGGTCAAAATATCTACCCGTCCAAGAACGTCACAATATTCGGGCGTTCCACGTCCGTTTTCGCCAATAAAGCCAACTGCATGCGAATCGTCCACCATGACAAGGGCGCCATATTCATCTGCTAAATCGCAAACGCCTTTTAAGTTGACAATCGTACCATCCATCGAAAAAACGCCATCTGTTGCAATCATGATGGTGCGGCACCCCTTTGCCTCTTTCAACTGCTTTTCCAAATCTTCCATGTCATTGTTTTTGTAGCGGAAGCGCTTAGCCTTGGACAATCTGATGCCATCAATAATGCTTGCGTGATTCAGCTCATCGCTGATGATGGCATCTTCTGCACCAAGAAGCGTCTCAAAAAGACCTCCATTGGCATCAAAACAAGAAGAGTAAAGGATGGTGGCTTCTGTCTTTAGAAAGTCTGATAATTTTTTCTCCAGCTCATGGTGGATGTTTTGGGTGCCACAAATAAAGCGGACAGAGCTTAAGCCAAAACCGTAACTGTCAAAACTTTTTTTTGCTGCCTCGATAAGGGCTGGATGGTTGGCAAGGCCAAGATAGTTGTTCGCACAAAAATTTAAAACTTTTTTGCCGCCTTGAATGGTGATTTTTGCCTGCTGAGGGGAGATGATTTCGCGCTCTTCTTTATAAAGACCGTTTTTTTTTAGTCCTTCTAGTTCTGTTTTTAAGTGATCAAAAAAGTTTTGCTTCATTTATTTATCCTTTTTCAATTTATTACAATAATTAAATATATATTAGAATTTTTTTGCAAGAAGAAAATTAGTTTTTAAAATTAAAAATTTAGTTTTGTAAATTAAGGGCGATAGTTTCCCATTCTAATAAATATTTTTCTAATTCAAGCTCTGCTGATTCTTTTTCTTTTAAAATATTTTCTAATACTATTTTGGGGGTATTTTGATAAAAGCCCTCTTCTGAAAGCTTAGCGGTAATTTCTTTTAATTTTGTCTCAAGAGTGTGGCATTTTTTTTCTGCTTGCAGCAATTTTTTTTCCATCTGGCTTCTTAAATTGCGTGCCTGCTTCTCTTCCTCAAATTTTGTTTTTTGATCCTGTTTTTTGGCCGATGGCATCTCTTTTGCCTTGGATTTAGCAGACAGATGGTCGATTTGCCGCTTTTCCAAGTAGTTTTCATAAGAGCCTGGGAAATCAAGAATCCCATCCTTTGTAATCTCGATGATGCGCGTTGCAATCTTTGAAATGAAGTAGCGGTTATGGCTGACAAAAAGCAGAGTTCCAGGATAATCTTGCAAAGCATCTAGCAAAGCTTCGATAGCTTCCATGTCCAAGTGATTTGTGGGTTCATCAAAAACCAGGACGTTGTTTTTTTGCAGCATCATTTTAGCAATGATGAGCCTTGCTGCTTCTCCACCGCTTAAAAGCGCTGTTTTCTTTTTGGCGTCATCGCCGGTGAACAAAACTTTTCCTAAAAGATCGCGCAGCTGCTGCTCATTTTCTGCTGTTTTATATTGGGAGAGCCACTCTAAAAGAGTCTCATCGCCTTTGATTTCTTTTTTATGGTCTTGTGGAAAATAGGCCGCTTTTGCAGCATGACCCCACTCAAACGTGCCCTCTGTTGCTATAACTCCTTTGAAAAGAATCTCTAAAAGGGTGGATTTGCCGATCCCATTTTCGCCAAGCAGGGCAACGCGTTCACTTTTTTGAATTTGGAAAGAGGTATTTTTTAAGACCTGTTTTTCGTCATAATTTTTAGAAATGGCATCTGCTTTTAAGGCGATAGCGCCAGAGGGGCGCTCTTGCACAAAATGAAAATGAGGATAGAGCCTGGATGTTGGGCTTAAAAAAAGCTCTTGCATCTCATCTTCCAGCTTTTCTACAAGTTTTGCTTTAGATTGTGCTTG
Source organism: Parachlamydiaceae bacterium (assembly GCA_035440845.1). Taxonomy (GTDB): domain Bacteria; phylum Chlamydiota; class Chlamydiia; order Chlamydiales; family Parachlamydiaceae; genus JBBSJT01. The sequence continues at coordinate 26,877 of DAORNI010000013.1, forward strand.
GGTAGCTTTTGTTGCCTTTGCGCCAAATCTTGTGATAAATGCTTGCAAATGTTCTTTCTTTTTTTCCTGCTTTTCAAGACTTGCTTGTTTTTGGCTTAAATCAAACGCTTTTGCCTCTATAAAGGTATCAAAATTGCCTTTATAGAGCTTGATCGTGCCATGATCAACATCTAAAATAAAATCTGACGTCTGATTTAAAAACTCTTTATCGTGAGAACTCAATAAAATAGTACCGGGAAAATTTTTTAAATAGCCTTGCAACCAATCGATGGAAAAAATATCGAGGTGGTTTGTGGGCTCATCTAAAAGTAGAATATCGGGGTTGCTAAAAAGTGTTTGCGCCATCAGCACGCGCAATTTATAGCCGCCAGATAAAATGCTGAGCGGCTTGTCATGCACATTTTCTTTAATACCAAGACCTTCTAATAGTTTAGCGGCATTGCTTGGAGCTTGGTAGCCGTTTTCTTTTGCAATGACCTCTTCTAGCTCTTCTAATTTTGCAGCTGTTTTTTCTGTAAAGTGAGACTCTTGCAAAAGTTTTTCTTTTTCTGAAAGCGCCAAAAAAAGCTTCTCTTTTCCCATTAAGACCACATCTAAAATTTTTGTATTTTCGTACAAATAATGGTTTTGCTTCAATGTGCCAAGAGTAGCAGAAGAGGGAAGTGAAAAGGATCCAGCTTCCGGTGTTAACTCATTACTTAAAATTTTAAGTAATGTAGATTTGCCAGACCCGTTTGCTCCAACCAAGCCGTAGTGTTTGCCCGGATTCATCTGGAAATTGACATTTTTAAAAAGTATTTTGGCGCCAAAGCGCATCGAAAGATTGAATGCTGTAATCATGTGAAACAGTATGCCGTTTTTACCCCTTCCAGGGAAGAAAAATTTACGGAATTTCTGATGAGCAATGGAATGTTGTTAACCTAAGTTTTTCTGGTTTCTTTTCTTGAAATTCTCTGCTGCTAGTTATATATTTGTTCGAACCCTAACAGGTGAATAAGAAAGCAAAAGACAAGCAATTCTCCTGAAAAGTAACGTCTGATAATAGACGTTATGTTAATAAATTAATTTTACAAAAAAAAGCCCTCGTTTTTTTTCGAGAGCTTTTTTACTCGGCATGAAAGTCTAGTTTATTTTTGCTTTTCTGTAATGTAAGCAGCCTCAAATGGGGTA
>DAORNI010000013.1:28062-35710 GCA_035440845.1 Parachlamydiaceae bacterium
AAACTCAAATGAAGTCAAATTTTCTAACTGGTTATCTGACTGGTTAGTTGAAACCCCACTCTTTATCAACTCCTCGATATGGTCTGCAACAAAATAAGCAAGAGGTGCGCGGCTGTCAATGACTGCTTGACCTTTTACAAGATCTGCCCTATGAGCAAGCAAGGTGCTTAATTCATTGAGGATTTTTTTACGGTCTTTTTGGGTTAAGTTTTTATCAGCAAGACGATTAAACTGAGAAACAAGTTTTACGGCCACCGCAACAACCATTCCTCTATCAATGTTATCTTTACAGCCAAAATGGAAGTGATGTTTTGAATTTAAAATGATCACAGCGTATGTAAGCATTAAAAATACCCATCTTTGCTTATTGTTTAAAGTTTTATAATTAGCAGGCGGGAAGAATTTTTTTATAACTATCGAAAATGCTTTTTCAACATCTTCCTTTTTAAGACCTGAAAAACCCGCCTTATTACTAACCATAAGCTCTTCTAAGTCTTTTTTAAAATTAGCTATAGAGACTAACTCATCAGAAGTTTCATTTTTTTGAAGTTTTGCAACATCTATTAACTTTAAATTTTCGTCTTCTGTAACCTGATCTAACGATAGATTTACAAAAGAAAAAAAGTTTTTCCAGCGACCTATTTGCCAAGAAGCATTTTTTAAGGATTCTGTTCTGTTTTTCTCATATTCCTCGTTGTCAAAATCATTAGAAATGCTTTCTGCTGAACATTTTTGAAGACCAAAAAAACTTAAAGACTCCTTTTTTGCTATTAAAGAATCTATATATAACACGTAAGGAGCCCACAACTGAGCTTTTTCATTTTGCGCTCCTCCATCCATTGTAGGAGTCCCCATCGCAAGCCATTTTTGTGGTTTGTTGCCATTAGTGGTGAATGTGCCAAGCAAGCTTGAAAAATTGCTGCGGTTATTGGTTGCTTCTTGTTTTCCTCCAGGAACCTGCATTCTTGCTTTTTCAAAGGTTACTCCTTTTCGCTCCCAAGTTACTCCCTTTTTAAATTCCTCAGCTTCCAGCTTTTTCATTACTGCCGTATTAGATTGTAAAACTTGACTAATAGATTCAGTCCCTGTTACATCTTTATAATTTAAAATACCGTTTAAGCGATTTGTTGCCTGATTCCAAATAGGAGCTTCAATAATATGCGTAGCAATAACATGCAACAAATGAATATGCGGATATTTTATTGATCTGTCTTTTTGTTCTGTTTTTAAATAATTTTCAATTTCCTCATCATAATTGATGTCTTTTACAACTTCTTCGAGCTTCGTTAAAAATAAATAGCGTATTTCACCCGCATTTTCAAGCATTTTAATTTCGGGAACTTTATTAGTAGAGATTGAGAACTCAAAATTCAGTAATTTAATCAATTCGATCATGTTTCTTGAGTTTTGTTTATTTTTTTGCCCTAAATATTCAATGCATGCCTTTTGAAAATTTAAAGGCTCAAAATGATTAAAAGTTTCAGTAGAACTTAATTTATAATTAACAACTTTAGATAACTCCAGCGCTAGATTTATCAATGTATGGCTTACTTGATTAAGTTTATACTTTGGAGCATTCGTTGTAAAAGATTCATAGGCGTAGTTAGCCCCATAAGACCTTACACAAGCAAGACCTGTCCCTATCGCATATTTTTGTGCATCCTTTGCACCTGTTATCAAATTACCTGTGACACGGTAAAATCCTCCAAAAAATCCTTGATTGTTGTTAGCTTGATTGTTGTTAGATGTTTCTTTAATCGAGCTTTTAGCCAATGGATCTGAAAGATTCTGAAAGGAGCTAATAGTCAACTCTTGCGTGCTAGTCTGGTTTAAATTTGACTTGCCTTGATTAACTGCTTTTTGAGGCTTTTCGCTAGTTTCTGGTTCTTTTTTTTGAATTTGGTTTTGAGGTTTTGCACTTTCTGCTTTCTTCTTACCAAGCTTGTCGTTGTTTAATTGTATATCTTCCTTTAGATCTTGTATATTTTTTTTGAGAGCTTCTTGCTCTTCGCCTTTGTTAATTAATTCTTCTGTTTTCTTCTTACCAACTTCGTCGTTGTTTAATTGTATATTTTCTTTTTTCTTTTCTTCAATTTGCGTTTCTAATTTAGCAATATTTTTAGCTGATTCCTCCGTTTTTAACTTTTTTTCCTCTAGATCTTGTATTTCTTTTTTGAGAGCTTCTTGCTCTTTGTCTTTGTTAGTTAATTCTTCTGTTTTCTTTTGGATTTCGTCTGAAAGCTTTCTAATTTTTGCTAATAAGATGCTTATTTTTTTAACAATAAGAATGCCGCCAAGAAAAGCAGCAGCAATAACTGGCTTATCCGTCAGACGGATCTCATAAATGGAGCGGATAATCTCTTCTTTTGAAATATTTCCTAATTGTTGAAGATAAGGGCGGACAATAGGTGCAATTTTGTCTTTGAATTGGATAACTTGAAGTTTTAAAGAAGCAAATGAGGGTAAACTATCTCTTGAAATTAAATGCATAAAAGTACCTTTAATTAAAAAAATTAATAATATTGAACATATTTTAATTTAAATATGCATTTAAAGTCAAACTATTTTTTTATTATTTTTGCAGCATGTTCTGAAACAATGTCCATATTTTGAAAATAAAGGCGCACTAGAACTGCAATTTTGTTTTTAAAAAGAATTATTAAAATTTAAAGAGTATTATATTCTCGTTCAATGAAATGAAGTTAAATATTTTTTATTATCCACTTTTAATTTCATTCCAGGCTTTGATATAAAGACGCACATCTTCTCCAAGATCGCGGATCATTTCAGATTTCTCGATAAATTCTTGTGGAGGAAAAAGAGCTGGATTTTGGCGCAGGTCATCGCTTAAAAGATCAAAAGCTGGCTTATTGGGGCTTAAATAGTAATTAGCTTCCATGTTTTTTGCTGCAATTTCCGGTTCCAGAAGGAAATTGATAAAAGCATGTGCAAGGCCAACTGAAGGGGCATCTTTTGCAATCGCAATATAATCACAAGAGAAAACACTCCCCTCTTCTGGCAAAACAAGCGCTATCATCTCATCTTCATCTTTTAGCTGTATGATATCACTAGAATAACCTTGCACAACCAAATATTCTGCGCTTGCAAGGCCATTTTTGTATTGTTCGCTCTCAAACTTGGCAATATTTTTTTTCCAGGCTAAGATGCTTTTTTTAGCTGTTTCAATTTCTTGTGGGTTTATGGTGTTAATACTAAACCCATGCACTTTTAAGGCAGCTCCTAAAACTTCTCTCATATCATTAAGGAGCGTCATGCGCCCTTTTAAATCCCGTCTATTAAAAACAGTCCATGAAGATTCCAAGTTTTTTACTTTGTCGCTGCGATAAGCAATCGCTGTAAATGTCAAAGCATAAGGGACACTGTTTTCATTTTCTTCTGCGTTAAGCTCTTTTAAAAGATAAGTGTCTATATTTTTTAAATTAGGGAGCAGCGTTTTGTCTAAAGTATGGAGCATTTTTTGATTTTGCAGCACTTCTAAAACGTAGCCCGTTGGAAAAATGAGATCATAGCCAGATGCCCCGCTTTTTAGCTTGGCATACATCGACTCGTTGGAATCATAGGTGTCTACCACTACCCTGCAGTTGCATTTCTTTTCAAATTCTTCAATCACTTCTTGTTTAAGAAAATCGCCCCAAACATAAATATTGAGAGTCTCACGAGGATAATTAGAACAGCTAGTCAAAAAACTTGTCAACAGCAGAGCAAAAGTAAAAATTCTCATAACGTATCTTCTCCAAGAAGGCAGTGTGTGGCTGAAACAATCAAAAATGTCAAACTTAAAAGAAGCGTTGAAAGAGCATTGATGAGTTGCGGAGAGCCAAATTTGATCATTCCATACACATAGACTGGAAGTGTTGTGGCACCAGGCCCTGCAACAAAAAAAGTGATGACAAAATCATCAATAGAGAGCGTAAAGCTAAGCAACGCCGCAGCCAGGATGCCGGGTGTTAAAAGAGGTAAAAGAATGCGTTTAAAAATTTGCCAGGAATTGGCGCCTAAATCTTGCGCTGCTTCTACTAAAGCAAAATCAAAATTTTGCAGGCGCGATAAAATAACCATGGTGACATAGCTTAAGCAAAATGTGGTGTGGGCAATAAAGATCGTGAAAAGGCCAAGTTTGATATTTAAAAAAATAAAAAAGAGAAGCAGGCTGATCCCCATTAAAATATCTGGCAAAATAAGCGGCGTATAAATAAGGGCGTAATTAAATTTTTGCAGCTTTGAGTTTTTATAGCGGTAGAGGACAGAAGCTGCAAGGCTGCCTAAAATAGTGGAGGCAACAGTTGAGCTGATGGCAATGATCAAAGAGTTGTAAACTGCATCCCAAATGGCGCGTTCTTTAAAAAGACTCTCATACCACTTTAAAGAAAAGCCATTCCAGATGTCACCAAAGCGCGACTCATTAAAAGAGTTGATCACTAGAATGATGATGGGCAGATACAAAAAAATCAAGACTCCAATGGTCATGATGAGGGGGAATCGGCTTTTGTTCATTGCTTCACCTTTGTGTCTAAAAGCCCTTCTTTTGCATTTTTAGAGGGCAAAAGAGCAAAAAGGGTCATCGGCAGCAGGACAAGAAAGGCTAAAAAAGCAGAAAGTGCAGAAGCTTCTGGCAGGTTTCTGTCTGTAAAGATCTTTTGTGCAATCTTATTGCCGATCATTTCGTTATCTGGTCCTCCCACAACATCCGGAATTACATAGGCGCCAAGCGTTGGAATAAAAACCATTAAAAAAGATGTGAGAATCCCCAAACGAATCCCTGGGACAAACACTTTAAAAAAAGCCTGAAATTTAGAACAGCCAAGATCAAGCGCTGCTTCCATCAGCTGAAAATTAAACTTGGAAGCTGCCGCAAAAATGGGCAAAATCCCAAATGGCAAATAGGAATAGGCAAGGACAAGCAAAACAGCCCCTGAATTATAAAGTAGGAGCGTCTCATCGCTAATGAGATGCATTGACACCAATATTTTTTTTAAAATCCCCTCTGGATGAAGGAGCGACTTCCATGCAAAAATACGGATCAAAAAGCTGCTCCAAAAAGGGATTATCACAAGAAGCAGACAAAAATGGCGAATAGCAGGCTTTGCCCTTGCAATGTAATAACCAACTGGAAGCGACAAAGAGAGTGTGATCAAAGTTGTTAAGATGCTGATCCAAAATGTTTTTAAAATAGAAGCTAAAATATCGCGGTTAAATAAATCTTTGATAGTCTCTATTGTCCAGCCTTCTTGGATGCTGCCATAAATATCAAAGGGCTTGAAGGAAAAGGCAAAGATCATGAGCGTTGGCGCTAAAAAGAAAACAAGGAGCCAGGCCATAGAAGGAAAGCTTAGTAAGTATTCGCTTAGACGCTTATTCAAATGTTTCATCAAAATCCCCTATTTTTTCAGAAGGAATTTCTGTTAAGTTCTCATCTTTTTCGCTGTAGCGCTCTAGCATAAAGCCATCATCTGCATGCCACCAGATCCAAACGGTGTCTTGCCATTTAATAGGCTTTTCATCTAGTAAAAAGCGGCTATGTTGCTGGGACACGGCTAGGCGGTACTCCCCTAACCGCACCCAAAATTTAGTATGGTCGCCTTTATACACAATATCTTCTACAACACCTAAAAAGACATTGTGCCATTTGGCACTTTCTGGCTTTTCGGCCGAGATGTGGATTTTTTCAGGACGGATACTTAAATGCACTAAATCATTAACATTAAGTTGCTTATCGTTAAAACAAAGCACATCCGGGAAGTCTTCGAGTGTTAGTTTGATATAATCTTGATCTACTTTGCCCCCAACTTTGCCGTCTAAAAAGTTGGTGTCGCCAATAAAAGCTGCAACAAAGCTGCTTCTTGGCGACTCATAAAGCTCCACGGGGCTGCCTATTTGCTCAACTTTGCCTTGCCGAAAAACTGCGATCTGGTCGCTCACTGCCATAGCTTCTGTCTGGTCATGGGTGACAAATAAGAATGTGATGCCTACTTCATCGTGGATGGAGTCTAATTCCAAAAGCATCTTTTGGCGCAGCTTAAGATCGAGTGCGGCCAGAGGCTCGTCCAATAAAAGGACGCGCGGGTGATTGACAAGAGCTCTTGCAATTGCAACCCTCTGTTTTTGGCCGCCGCTAATGGCATCTGGCTTTTTATAGGCCTGCTCTTCCATTTGAATGAGCTGGAGCATCCCCTTTACTTCTTTTTCAATTTCAGAAGAGGGGCGCCCGGCAATGGACAAACCAAAAGCGATATTGTCAAAAACTGTCAAATGGGGAAACAGAGCGTAGTTTTGAAACACCGTGTTAACTGGACGCTTGTTGGGCGGCAGACCTGTAATATCGATCCCATCTAACAAAACTCTGCCAGAATCGGGCTTTTCAAAGCCGGCAACAATACGAAGAAGAGTAGTCTTACCACAGCCGCTTGGGCCAAGGAGTGAGAAAAACTGCCCTTTTTCAACCGAAAATGACACGTTGTCAAGAGCTTGGACATCGCCATAGCGCTTGGACACATTTTCAAAAATAATCGATTTTTCCATCTGCAGCACCCTAAATTTAAAGCGAGATAAGGTTATCAAAAAGAGAATCTATATGCAATATATAATAATTGTTTTAAAAATTAATAGATGATAAATAAAAAAATAAGAAATTTATAATTTTAGGGAGGGTTTTTATGGGTACTTTCTTTTTAGTCCTGTTAGCTCTTGTAGCTCTTGCTGTTTTTTGGCTGGTTGGCATTTATAACAAACTCGTTACATCCAGAAACCAGGTAAAAAATGCTTGGAGCCAGATCGATGTGCAATTGCAGCGCCGCTACGATCTGATCCCTAATTTAGTCGAAACTGTCAAAGGCTATATGAACTTCGAAAAAGGGACGCTAGAGGCGGTCATTAGCGCAAGAAACCAGGGTGCAAGAGCAAGAGAAGCGATCGAAAAAAGTGGCGAACCTCCATCTAGTGAGCAGATGCAGCAAATTTTAGGAGCAGAAGCAGCATTAAGAAGTTCCATTCCGCAAATTTTTGCGCTCGCAGAAAATTATCCGCAGTTAAGGGCGTCAGAAAATATGCAGATCTTGCAAGAAGAGCTTGCAAGCACAGAAAACCGCATCGCTTTTGCAAGACAAGCTTATAATGACCAGAGCATGCTTTATAACAACGCACAGCAAGAGTTTCCAGCTGTTTTAGTGGCAAGCTTTTTTGGACACCACCCAGCAGAACTCTACCAGATCACATCAGAAGATGCCAAACAGCCCGTTAAAGTAAGCTTTTAAAAATGACAATGAATTTTTGGGAAGCGCAAAGAAGTGCAAAATCAAGGACGTTTTTGTATCTCACCATTTTTTTTCTTTTTACTTTGCTAGTTGCTTTTGGCGCCGAATTTGCTTTACGCAACTTGTCAGAGAGCAATTATGATCCGACAGTGCCTTGGGTGGGGCTTATTTTTATTGTCGCTACTTTAAGTGTTGCTGGGTATGAATATTGCTGCTTTCAGCTGCAAGGCGGCAAATATCTGGCAGAATTTTTAGGGGCAGAGCTTGTAGATGCCAAAACGACAAATCCCAAAAAAATCCAGCTTTTGAACATTGTGAACGAAATGGCAATTGCCGCTTCTTTGCCAGTGCCGCCTGTCTATATTTTAGAGGCAAAC
>DAORNI010000013.1:35720-39419 GCA_035440845.1 Parachlamydiaceae bacterium
TCAACGCCTTTGCAGCCGGCCTTGGAGAAAAAAATGCGATCATTACGGTGACAAGAGGCTGTTTGAACGAGCTCACACGAGATGAATTACAAGGCGTAATCGCACATGAGATGGGCCATATTTATAACGGAGACATGAAAATCAGCATTCGCTTAGCTGCCATGGTGATGGGGTTTTATTTTGTGTTTGTCATGGCCTTAAAGCTTTTGCAATATGGACCAGTTAACCAAGATGATGAGAGAAGAACCCCAAATGTTTACATGATCGCCCTTGTTTTATTGGCTGCCGGCTTTATCACCTACATTTTTGGCTCCATCTTAAAAGCAACAGTCAGTCGGCAGCGGGAGTATTTGGCAGATGCTTGTGCTGTGCAGTTTACGCGCAATCCAAATGGGATTGCAAATGCTTTAAGAAAAATCGCCAAAACGCCAAAAAAAAACGACATGCCAAAAGAAGGACTTGCTTTCTCTCACCTCTACTTTAATGAAAACGTCTCTTTTTCTTCTCTTTTTGCTACCCACCCGCCTATTGAAAAACGCATTGCGCTAATTGAAGGGCTGGATTATTTACCTCCCGAATGGAAAAAAGAGCTAGAGCGGTCTAGGGTAATATAGCTTTAAATTAAAATATTTTCTTGTCTTTATTTCTCTTGTTAAATTAGAAGGAATTCAACAAGAGGAAATAGATGCAAAAAAAGATCATAGACAAATTAAGCTTAATTTTCGCAAGCGTTCTTTTTTTGATCAGTTTTCTTTTGATTTTTTCTTACACATCAGAATTTTTAGGTAGTATAGCAGCTGCCCTTTTAACGGCCGCTCTTGGGTGGGCAGCTTTTGTCATTGTACGCTTAACTTGGTTTAGTTTAAAATAATGATTAAAAAAATAATTAACTTTCTTTTTATAAGCTTTGTCTTTACCTTCTCTCTTTTTGCCGACTATCAAAAACCATCCCTTGTTTCAAACAATGTCTGGAAAGACATACAGCCCTATCTTTTACCCTACAATCACCCTTTAAGAAAAAAAATGGACAAGCTTTTTAAATCTTTTCGCGTGACGGAAAATGCAAAGTCTTTGCAAAAAGCCGGTTTTGAAAGATGGGAGCCTGCCTTTTTTAGCAAAGCCATCATCTCTAAAAACGAGCGCATTGACGATGGTTACTACTTTAAATTCTATAGCGACGAGCAAGACATCGCCGTAGAATCAGAGCAGTGGATCAACCGCGCATTTGAAGCTAGGAACCTTGCAAAAACAATCAAAAATTTGGGGTATCAAGACTTTTTTATTGTGCCCAAAAAATGGATCTACCCTATTCCTGATGTGCCAAGATCAAAGAGCGCTTTTCCTAAAAATTTCATCTTGATCGCAAAAAAAATAGGCATTGAAAAGAGCACAACAAGCCGCTACAAATGGCAAAACAGGATAACAAAAAAAATGTTAAAAGCCCTTTATACGGTTATAGAAAAAGAGGGACTTGTCGATTCTTTAGCCTCTCATAATGTCCCCTTTTCAAAAGATGACAAGCTTGTATTTGTCGACCTTGAGCATCACCATAAATGGCCAGTGCCTTTTGAGAAGCTTTTAAAATACCTGAACCCATCTATGCAGATCTACTGGAAACAATTGATCGACAGAAAAGGTTTTTGAAAAAAATGCTGTTAAAAATTTTAAGTCTTATGATAAGACTGTCTTAAGAAACAAGCAAAAGCTTGTTTAAAACCATTCATGCGTCTATAAAGGAGGCTTTTATATGGCTAGTCCAATCACTTCAACAAGAACATATAAAGATGTAGTAGGAGCTAATCCATCTTCAAAAAAGAATGGATCCGATAAATCTGCTAATGTCGGTAGAAACACGATAAAACCAATCTCCCCTGAAGATCAAAATAAGATATTAAAAATGGATCTGACCAATAAAGAAGGGATGATTGATCAATTGATGAAAGAAATTGCTGAAAAATCAGAACTAATTATACAAAAAGAAAAAATCATTAATGAAAAAACAGAGATAATTGCAAAACAAACAGCAGCTACAGATAAAAAAGATGATGATATTTATAAGCCAACGGCAAGTGAAATGATAAAAAAACTTGAAGAGCTCGTTCCGCTTTCTAATGAATCAACAAAATTATTACAAGAAGTAGATCTTTTAAGAAGCGAGCTGCAGCGTCTTTGCGAAATAAAAGAGATCTGTGTGACCACGCTTGAAAAAGAACTAAAAATAAAGACAAACAAATTTCATGAATTAGCAAAACACTATGTAGAGCTTAGTCCAAAATTAAAAGAAGAAGAGAAAAAACTAGAGGAGATGATTGTAAGTGCCACACACAAACCAATCCCTATTGAAGCTTCTAATGCGATGTCTGCCTATAACAGCATCTCTTTAAAAAGAATGCAGGAAAATGAAAAAACTTTTAAGACAGAACTTGCAAACATTACAGAAAAAAAAGGAACTTTTGGCTCCGATATCAGCCACTTTTCTCGTCGGTTTGGCGATATAGCCGGCCATCTAAATGCTTTAGATTATAATCTTGGAAACAAAAAAAATACAAACAGCTACATGAGCTGCCTTCCGGTTGTTGGGGGATCTAAAAAATATGTCTCTCCAGAAGTTCCTACCTATAATGGAAAAGAAGGGTTAGAAGAAATACTAAAAGATAATGGAAAAGAAGGGTTAGAAGTAATACTAAAAGATTAAGATTTTTCAGCAAGTTGAAAAAAAATTCAACTTGCTGTCCCCTTTTTAAAAAAATAATTTTATAAAATTAAGGGGTATGTTATAGATCCCTAAGATGCAAAGAGAATCTCTTTGCATAATTTCGAAAAACCTTTTTTATTTGAGGGGATATCATGACAACTCTCGGAAATGAGACTTTTACTGGAATAAAAACTTTCGCGCAGTATCAGCTGGCAAATCAACCCAATTTAAGTTCAGGATCTAAACAAAGAAGCTGCAAAGTCGGACAGCAGCAAGAAAAAATGACAATACCAGCGGTCTCCAGCAAAAAGCTGCACTGCCCAGCAATTGAGAAATTAACTAAAGCTATCAATACAAAAGGATTTGTAGAAAAACACCTTCCAGATGTAAAAAAAGAAATACTTGAGTTAAAACAAAATCTGACGGAAGCTGTCGCCAATCTAAATCAAACAGATTTAGTCATATTAAGAAAATACACAAGTGCAGCAGATGCTGTTTACGAGCGTTTATCAGATATCTTTAAAGACTTTTATGCAAAAATAGAAGCTCAAAAGCAAAATGTTCAAAAAGTTTCTGCTTATCCAAGAATTGAAAAAGAGCTTTATCCTGTAATCTCTGCTATTCACCGTCTTTCTGAAGAAACATTAACTAAAAATCAAGAGCAATTTGATGAAAAATTAAAAGAAGCTAAAGACAACATGGATGCTATAGATGTTTCTTTAAAAGAGCTGGCTTCTGAATTAGATTCTATTAAGCCACTCTTAGATGCAATGGATCATGGTCTCTACATTAAAGAGCATCCAGAACAGTACAATATCAACCTATTTGGAAGCTACTGGGGAGAAAAGACGCGTCTTTCACCAAAAGATACAGAGTTTTTTGCAAAGAAAGAATCGAAAATAAAAATAACTCCTGCTATAAAAACAAATACAGCTCCAAAACAAGTGGTTGCCGCAGACAAAAAATAAACTTGTATTTTTGATAAGTTTGTCTGCATTCAAAAA
>DAORNI010000014.1:0-376 GCA_035440845.1 Parachlamydiaceae bacterium
CAAAAAATAACGCTTAGAACAATGCCAAGCGTCATCATCCACGAAAGCTTGTGCGTATAAAGATTTGCAATAGCAGCTGGAATGGTGAGCATGGTCATCACAAGGATGATGCCAACTACTTGAATCAGCAGGACAATGGAAACGGCCGTCAAAACAAGCAAAAGCAGATAAAGCGCATTCACATGCAACCCTTGCAGTCTTGCCTGATTTTCATCAAAACAGATCGCCAAAAATTTCTTATGCAAACAGATCACAGTCAGCAAAATGGTAATATCTAAAGCGTACAAAACATAGAGGTCTGTTTCTGAGACCCACAAGATATTGCCAATTAAAAAATTAGTTAGCTCTACATTGAATCCGGGTGTTTGAGAAATGA
>DAORNI010000014.1:386-3498 GCA_035440845.1 Parachlamydiaceae bacterium
CACCAGCTGCCATGCCAATAGACCAAAGAGCTGCAATCACAGAATCTTCTCTTTGCCTATAATAGAGACGAATCCAACCAATTAACAAGGCAGAAAGCACGGCAGACACTAAAGCGCCAAGCAAAGGCGATGCAAAAGAGACGCCTTTTGCCCTTTCTAGCCAAAGGCAAAAGCCAATGCCCCCCAAAACAGAGTGTGAAATGCTGCCGCTAATAAAGACAATACGCTTTACTACCACATAAGCGCCAATAATGCCGCTGACAAAAGAGGCTGCAAAGGCCGCAAAAAGGGCAGACAACAAAAGAGAGTTTGTTCTTAAAGCTTCTAAAAATGAATACATAAATTTAAGACCCTTTAAAAGGAGGCATTTGAATTAAAGGAGTGTGGTAGAGGCCAACAGCAAAATGCTCACAGATCTCTTTTGGATCTAATACGGCTGCTGTGCCTTGCACTAAAATGACGCGTTTTACTAAGTTGATGGCCGCCCCAAGATCATGCGTCACCATCATAATGGTCATTTTCCCTTTTAAACTTTGTAGGATTTGATAGATTTCAGCTTCTGCCTGGATGTCCACGCTAGCTGTTGGCTCATCTAAAAGCAAAAGCTTTGGCTCCGATACTAAAGCCCTTGCAATCAAAGCTCTTTGCGCCTGCCCTCCAGAAAGTGTTCCAAATGAGGCGTCGCTTAAATGTAAAAGGCCTACTTTCTCTAATGCTTCCACCGCTTTTTCTTTGTCCGCTTTGCTATATTGTCCATACCAAGGAAGTTTGGAAAGCCGCCCTAAAAGCACAAGCTCCATTACAGAGATAGGAAACTGCCTGTCAAAACGAGCGGTCTGAGGTACATAAGCGATGCAGTTCAAAGCATTCTTTGGCTCATTGCCAAAAATTTGAATCTCTCCAGAAAGCGGCTTTAAAAAGCCCATCAAAAGCTTTAAGAGGGTTGTTTTACCGCCCCCATTTGGGCCAATGATGCCAAGAAACTCACCTTTATTAATCTGAAAAGAGACATTTTTTAAAACAAGAGAGTCTTGATAAGCAAAAGAGAGGTCTTTTAAAAGGACGGCGTTTTTGTCAATTTTCATTGCTTTGCAAGTCCGCAAAATGCTTGGCTATTGTGAGAAGAGACTCAAAATAATTTTCAGAATAAGGGTCTAAGCTGACTGTCTTTGCCCCAATTTCTTTTGCAATCAAAAGTGCACCTTTACTATTGTATTGAGGCTGTATAAATATAGTTTTAATATTTTCTTTGCGTGCTTCATTTAAAATTTTAGTTAAAAGCTTGGGCGTTGGGTCTTTACCTTCAAATTCAATTGAGAACTGCGATAGGCCATAATCTCTTGCAAAATAGCCGTAAGCTGGATGTGAAACCATAATAGTGCGCGTTTTAAGCCCTTTTAAAAGATCATGGATCTGAACATCTATCTCATCTAATTCTTTCTCAAAAGATTTTAATCGCTCTGCATAAAGGGCTGCATGCTCCGGATACATTTTGGACAAAGCCTTTGCCATTGTTTTTGCCTGGATCTTTGCCATTTTAGGAGAGAGCCAAAAATGCAGATCCATGCAGCCTTTATGGTGCATGCACACATGAGTAGGATCAGAAATCAGATCCAGGTTTTCCCTTAAATCTACAACATCCAACCGCTGATTATGGCTTTTTAATGCCTTTATAGCCTTGTCTTCAAAACTCTCTCCAATGCGAAACCAGATATCTGCGTAAGAGGCTGCAATTGTCTCTTTTGGAGTTGGTTCAAAAGTATGAGCACTAGCCCCAGCTGGTACCATTAATTGGACTTTGACAGTGTCTCCTGCAATTTTCTCAACAAAAAAGCGGTGGGGCGCTACTGTAACTAGCACATTATGCGACCTGCTGTCTTTTTGCTCAGCTGAAAGACCGAATGTAAAAAAGACAAAAAATAAATAATATAATATATTCATATTCCTACATATGCAGTTTATTGCATTAAGTTTAAAGAAAAAGCATCTATTAACAACTGTTTAATGTCATTTCTTGCTTTTGTAACAGTTTTTTCATCCGCATCTTCTTCTAAAAGAAGGCAGCTGTTTTTTTTCATGCAAGAGAGAACTTCCTTCTCTTTTAAAACGGTTTCTAAAAATGCATCAGATGGCAATTTGAAGGCAACAGTCCCCTGATGAAGAAGCCCAAATTTGGTCACTCTTTCTGCTGCTCCGCCTAACTTTTTGCCATTCAGTACCAGATCAAATTTTGTGGGCTTTGCCATGCAAAAATAAGAAGCCGCTTTTATTTCATTCCCTTGGTTTTCTAACAGTACAGCTTCTGTTTCAACTCTTGCAAACATCTTAATCGCTTGCAAAACAATCCCATTGATAAAGGCGTAATTATCAAGCACATTTAAAGAAAAATGCGGGTGACTCTCTGGAATTAAAAGAGAAAAAGACAAATCAAAAAGATGGAACGTAATACCCCCGCCAGTTGGCCTTTTGGCAAAATCCAAATTTTCTTTTTTAACAGCTTCTAGATCCAAATGCTGTTCAATGTTTATAAAGTGGCCAAAAGTAAAGGTGGGCTTTTCCCAATCGTAAAAATGCAAACAAGGCTCTTTATTCTTTTGCAGATCCTTTAAAAGAGCTTCATCTCTTTGCATGTGGTAAAAAGCGTTTTTTTTACCGCTTTCAATCACTTTTAAGCCTCTTCTCATCGATAAACAATCGGGTTTAGCTTATCATTTAGACGGTCTCCAAAAACATAGCCCAAACTCTTTAAATGATGCGTTTTTGGATCTTTTTCTTCTAAATAATAAATGGCTGTTGGATGCGTATAAACAAGCATCAAATACCGCTGCTCACCACTCCCCATCAGGGCATTGAAATTCACTAAAGCGTCCCCGCTAAAAAATGTGACATTTCCAGCTGTTTTTGGAAAAAAAGGAGATTCAACAGCCACACTGTCTGTATCGCTCTTAAGGCAGATCATCGCTGCACAAAGCACGCCTTGCAAAGAAGAGATGTCTTTTAAAGCAGCTGGTTCTAAAATAAGGCTTTTATAAGGATTCCACTCATCATCTCGTTTAGAATTGACAAAAAGCTGATCATACCCAAAACGAAGCGGGCGAAATTCAATAAGCTC
>DAORNI010000014.1:3508-3867 GCA_035440845.1 Parachlamydiaceae bacterium
ATGCTATTTCAGCAAAGCGTTGGTGGAAGACCATTTTTTTTATATGATCATCTGCTCTTGACAAATCTCTTCCTTCCCGAAAAATTTCATGGGGAAATTGGCGTGCAAAAGCGTCTTGTTTAATCTTTAATCTTTTAATCAATGCTTGATCAATATGCAAGTTTAATTCGCTTAGTTCTTTTTCATTTAAAAAACCCTCGGTTTCTAAAAAGCGATTTCTTCTAAAAAATTGCTGCTGGCCGCTTTCAATTGCAAACTTCATGATTAATAATCCTTAAATTTATGAACTACTTTACCATAAAGCTAAAAAGTTTTGTAGAAAAAAGAAGGGATCGGCTAAAATCCGCAACATGAACCTA
>DAORNI010000014.1:3893-10400 GCA_035440845.1 Parachlamydiaceae bacterium
CCCAGCACGCTTCAAAAATAGAATCAAAAATTAATTACACGTTTAAAGACCGCAAGCTCCTTTTGCTCGCCTTTATTCACCGCTCTTTTGCCAATGAAAACCGCGATGTCAAAGAACATAATGAGAGGCTGGAGTTTTTAGGCGATTCCGTACTTGGCCTTATTGCCTCTGAATACCTTTATGAAAATTTGCCGGATCACCCAGAAGGTGAGCTCTCTTATTTAAAATCCAGACTTGTAGAGGCTGCGTCTTGCGTCTCTTATGTGCAAAAACTGGACGTCGAAAGCTATTTAGCTCTTGGAAAAGGGGAAAAATTCAATGCCGGCCGCGGGCGCGACTCTATTCTGGCAGATCTTTTTGAAGCTTTAATCGGGGCTATTTACCTCGATTCCGGCTTCGAGTCTGCAAAAACATTTTTTACATCTTTTTTTAAAAAAGAAATTGAACATATTTTAAAAACGCCCGTTTCCAACTGGAAAGCACTTTTACAAGACCATTGTCAAAAAAAATATCAGAAAGTGCCTCTTTACAATGTCCTCAAAGAGGAAGGTCCAGAGCATAGCAAAACTTTTAACATCTCTGTCATCATTGAAGGCCAGGAAATTGGCAGGGGATCTGGATCTTCTAAAAAAGAGGCGCAGCAAGCAGCTGCAAAAAGCGCCATGGAATCGATACAAAAAATTTAAAATAAATTTTAAATATGGCAACAAAGCAAAAAAGTGTGTGGCACTGCTCGGAATGCGGCCAAAAAGAGTTCAAATGGGTAGGGCAATGCTCAAGTTGTTCTATGTGGAATACTTTCCATGAAGAAATTGTCTCAAAATCCACGGAAAAAAAATTTGAAGCAGAAGTTAAAACAGCGAGCCGTCCTTTTCGTTTAAAAGAGATCTCCCTTGTTAAAACACCCCGCATCCAAACATTCATCAAAGAATATGACCGCTTAGTCGGCGGCGGACAAGTGCCAGGTTCCCTTACGTTAATTGGAGGAGATCCTGGAATTGGAAAGTCCACTTTAATGCTCCAGCTCTCTTCTGCTTTTGCAGCCCAAGGGTTATGTCTCTGGTGAAGAGTCGATCGAGCAAACCTCGATGCGCGCTGTCCGTCTTGGGATTGACACCGAAAATCTCTTGCTTTTGGCAGAAACAAATTTTTCTTTAATTAAAGCGCATATCGAACAAGTAAAGCCAGATATTTTAATTGTAGACTCCATCCAGATCGTCTATAAAGCAGAAATCACTTCAGCTCCTGGATCTGTTTCTCAAGTAAGAGAGACTGCAACTGAATTTATGCATCTTGCAAAAGGTCATGGGATCACCACATTTTTAGTCGGCCATGTGACAAAATCAGGAGAGCTTGCAGGCCCTCGCGTTTTAGAGCATCTTGTAGACACAGTCCTTTACTTTGAAGGCGACAAGCAGCAAAATTTTCGCATGATCCGCGTTGTGAAAAATCGCTTTGGCCCAACAGATGAAATTGCTGTCTTTCAAATGCGTCTTGAAGGCTTGATCGAAGTACCAAACCCCTCTCAAATCTTTTTAGAAGAAAGAAGAAAAGAAAATGCGGGCTCTGCTATCATCCCCGCAATTGAAGGGACAAGACCTATTTTGATCGAAGCGCAAGCCCTGGTCACTGAAACCTTTTTTCCAACACCTTCCAGGCGCTCTGCAGGACTCGATCCTAATCGCCTGGCGCTGCTTTTAGCTGTTTTAGAAAAGCGCATGGGCTTTCAAATGCATAAGTGCGATGTTTTTGTATCGATTGCAGGAGGCATGCGCATTACAGAACCAGGACTTGACCTTGGTATTTTAGCAGCTGTTGCCTCTTCCATGCGCAATAAAAGGATCGATCCAAACACAGCAGTAATTGGAGAAGTTGGACTTGGAGGCGAAATCAGAAGCGTCTCTCGCATTGAGAGTCGCTTAAAAGAGGCTGTACAGATGGGTTTTTCCCACTGCATCATCCCAAAGCGCAATGTGAATGGGCTCTCCAATGAGATCAAAAAGAAAATCGCCATTTTGGGCTTTGATATGGTCGATGATGCTGTAAGGAGCTTGCTTTCTTGAAAATCACAGTTTCTGCCAGAAAATCACCCCTTTCAAAAGCACAAGTAGAAGAAACTCTTCTTGAAATAAGAAAATACCATCCAGACATCTATTTTGAATCGATTTTTATAGACACTACCGGTGATCTTGACCTTCAAACATCGTTAAGAAACTTGGATAAAACCAATTTTTTTACAAAAGAGCTAGATGAGTTATTATTGGAAGGTAAATGTCAAATTGCTGTCCACTCTGCAAAAGATTTGCCAGACCCATTGCTAAAAGGCTTAAAAATTGCAGCTATCACAAAAGGGTTAGATTCAAGAGATGTCCTTGTGTTAAGAAAGGGCGAAACCCTAAGGTCTCTTAAAAAAGGGGCAATTATTGCGCTCTCTTCAAAAAAAAGAAAAGAAGCTATAAGGGCTTTAAGAGAAGATCTTAGCTTTCAAGATATCAGGGGACCTATCCACACAAGACTTAAAGTACTGGATTCAAAAAAAGCAGACGGTGTGGTCATTGCAGAAGCTGCCCTGATCAGGCTAAAACTCACTCATTTAAACCGCATTTATTTGACAGGTGAAACAACCCCTTTGCAAGGCCAGCTTGCCATCTTAACACAAGACGCCAATATGGAAATGCTTAAGCTCTTCTCCTGTTTAGATAGCAGAAACTAAAATAGACTTCTTTCAAAACTTACTTTCGTCGGAAAAATAAGCAATTTTTGAGGAGATTTTTTGGAAAATTTTGAAAGCATATTTGGAATATGCCTGAAAAATTTTACAAAAAATATACCAAAAAATGCTATTTTAACGATGAAATGAAGTTTTGAAAGAAGTCTAATATTTAGATATGATAAGAAAAGTGCTTTATTTAGGGCTTGAAAAGCCGGAAAATGAAAAAGATAAAATCTTTATCCACTATCCTGTCATTCAAATTGTTCCAAAACCACTTAATGAATGTAAAGCCGCTTTAAATCAGATCTCCTCTTTTACCCACATCATCTTTACAAGCAAAACTACTGTAAAAATATTCTTTGAGTACTTTTCTGACTCTCATTTTTCTAAAAAAATATGGATCGCAGTTGGAAAATCAACAAAAAAAAGTTTAGAAAATCAGGGAATTTTAAATGTTTTAACACCAAAAGAAGAAACAGCAGAAGGCATCATCTCTCTTTTAAAAACTCTTCCTTTAAATAATAGCCACATTTTTTGGCCGCATTCTGCACTCTCACGCCCCATTTTGCGTAATTTCTTCAGCCAAGAAAAAATTTCTTTTAAAGAGTGCATCCTCTATGACACAATCCCTTTTTGGCCAGGCTATACTCCGAGTTTTGAATCTATTGATGAAATTATTTTTACAAGCCCATCCACAGTTGATGCTTTTTTTAACTTCTTTCCAAACTTTGCTTTTCATGCAAAACTTAACTCTATTGGACCCATCACCAAAGCAAAATTAGAAAACTTTGCATAAATCGTGCATTTCTTGTATTTTAGGGCAAAACTATACCCTATAAGGAGAATTATGTCAGAAATTTCATTGATGCCAGCTAAGCTTCCGGAATTGCCCTATGCATTAAACGCCCTAGAGCCAATCATTAGTGAAGAAATCATGAATCTTCATTACAATAAACACCATCTGGCCTATGTCAATAATTTAAACACTGCGATCACTCAATATCAAGAAGCAGAAAAAAAACAAGATCTACAAGCAATGGTTGCCTTGCAATCTGCCATCAAATTCAATGGCGGCGGCCACATCAACCACTCCATTTTCTGGACAAATCTAAGCCCGGAAAATAAAGAAGGCGGCAAATACAAAGAAGAGAGCGCCTTGGCTGAAGCCATCAATAAACAATTTAACTCTAAAGAAAAATTCATTGAGCAATTCAGTCAAAAAGCAACTGCCATTCAAGGTTCTGGCTGGGCATGGCTTGGATTTAATAAAGCAAAAGGCACACTTGAAATTCAAACATGCGACAATCAAGACCCGCTCTCTACAAAAGGTTTGATCCCTCTTCTTGGCATTGATGTTTGGGAGCATGCTTATTATTTGCAGTATAAAAATGTACGGGCAGATTATGTCAAAGCGATCTGGAACATCATCAATTGGAAAAACGTGGCGGAACGTTATGAAAAAGCATTAAAATCTTAAAGCCTAAAAAGCTTCCATGATATGGAAGCTTTATTTACTTGAAATAATTATTAATATTACCTAAAATCAAAAGTAATAATTGTGCATAATAAGGCTGTTTTATGAGATTGTTTTCAAGAAATAAACCTAAAATAAAAATCCAGACAACAAAAAAGGATGGATTTAGCGGATGGTTAAAATGCACCCATTGTGATGAGCTCATCCACGCAAACGAATTAGAGCAAAACAGCAACTGCTGTCCAAAATGCGACTATCACTACCGATTATCTGCAAAAGAGCGAATCAAAGAATTAGCAGATCCCGATTCTTTTAAAGAATTATTTGACGATATCGAATCTGTAGATCCTTTAAACTTTTTAGACACAGAAAGTTATGTAAAAAGACTCGCATCAGCAAAAGAAAAGTCGGGTAGAAATGAAGGCGTCATCACCGGCCACTGCAAGGTTGCCCATCATAAAGTAGCCCTTGGCGTTATGGATTTCAATTTTATGGCAGGCTCTATGGGCTCTGCTGTTGGCGAGCGTTTGACGCTTCTTATCGAATATGCCCTGCATCACAAACTCCCTTTAATTATTGTTTCAACATCCGGGGGCGCCAGGATGCAAGAGTCAACGCTCTCTTTGATGCAAATGGCCAAGACATCTGCCGCTCTTGCAAAGCTCCATGAAGCCAAAATCCCTTATATCTCAATCCTGACAAATCCAACAACAGGTGGTGTCACAGCTTCTTTTGCATCACTTGGTGATATTATTATTGCAGAACCTGGCGCTTTAATTTGTTTTGCAGGTCCAAGAGTCATTGAACAAACAATTGGTCAACAACTTCCAGAAGGTGCACAAAAATCAGAATTTTTATTGCAGCATGGCATGATAGACTGTATTGTAAAACGCCATGAACTTAAAAGCAAATTAGCGGATTTGCTCTCCTTCCTAAAATAAAAAAACAAAAGAAAAGCCTTATGACAAAAAAACAGATCGATATCCCAACCTTTGCTGAAAATGAAGAGCAATTACCAACTTATGCCTCCTCAGATGCTGCAGGGGCAGACGCAAGGGCAAATATCCAGGAAGAAATGATCATTAAGCCAAATAGCTCGATGCTCATTCCAACGGGTTTAAAAATGGCCATTCCAGTCGGTTACGAAATTCAGGTGCGTCCAAGAAGCGGCCTTGCCTTAAAAAACCAGATCACCGTCTTAAATACTCCAGGAACAATCGATGCCGATTACCGCGGGGAGATCAGCGTTATTTTAATCAACCATGGAAAAGAAGATTTTATTGTAAAACCCGGTATGCGCATTGCCCAGCTAATCGTCTCTTCTGTCATCCAGGCAAACTGGATACCTATTAAAGAAGACGCATTGACAGCCACTGCTCGCGGAATAGGCGGCTTTGGTCATACAGGCACTCATTAATCAAATCTCTTTATATGCTAAAAATTTTTAATTATTTGAACAAAGACCTTATCGTTTTTTTAGAGGCATCTTCCAGGGATGATGCCTTAAAAAGACTGATTGAAAAAGTTTATGAAAAGGGTGCAATAAAGGACAAGGAACTTTTTTTTAATGCCCTTGTTGAGCGGGAGCGCATTATCTCAACCGGGATTGGAATGGGTGTTGCCATCCCTCACGCAAAGATAAATGGTTACGACAACTTTTTTATTGCAATTGGTATTTTGCAAAAAGGTATCGAATGGAACTCTTTGGATGGCTCTTTAGCAAGACTCATCTTTATGGTGGGAGGGCCAGATGACAAGCAAACAGAATATTTGCAAATTCTTTCAAGCCTCACAATGGCTATCAAAGATGAAGAAAGAAGAAAAAAAATGTTAACGGGAAATTCAGCAGAAGCTATTATAGAACTTTTTAAAGCTTTTTAAGCTGGAGAAGGTGTTTATGGACTTAAAATTAAAAGATGTCGCAGATCTCTTGAATGTATCGGAAATGACCATCCGCCGCTGGCTGGCTGATGGAAAAATTCCTGCTTACCGCATCAACCACCAATACCGGTTTAGCCGTGGTGAAATTGAAAACTGGGTTTTAAACCATAAGCTTCCCCTTTCAAAAGAAGAAAAAATAGTCTCTCAAAA
The DNA here is from genome assembly GCA_035440845.1 of Parachlamydiaceae bacterium. Classification (GTDB taxonomy): domain Bacteria; phylum Chlamydiota; class Chlamydiia; order Chlamydiales; family Parachlamydiaceae; genus JBBSJT01. The sequence continues at coordinate 10,172 of DAORNI010000014.1, forward strand.
TCAAATTGAAGAAGATGATGATGAGGCTTTCAAACCTTTAAAAGGGGGCGTCAAGCAATTTAGCCTCTTTCGTGCCATCCATAGAGGCGGCGTAATTGGCACAGTAGTTGGAAAAACAAAAGAAGAGATCATCAGGACGGCCTCAAAAACAATTGCCGACAGTCTTGGCTTAGATTCTGAAGTAATTTCAGAGCTTCTTCTAGACCGTGAAAATCTGCAGCCAACGGCG
>DAORNI010000014.1:10413-24487 GCA_035440845.1 Parachlamydiaceae bacterium
CAACGGCGTTGAACAATGGCATTGGCATTCCGCATCCAAGAGATTTTCTTTTAAATACACCACACAATATCGTAAGCATTGCTTTTCCCGAAGAGCCTATTGAATATGGGGCTTTAGACAACAAGCCTGTCAATACGTTGTTCTTCCTATTTGCCTGCCAGGATAAAAGCCATCTGCACCTGCTTGCCAAAATAGCCCACTTTTGCAGCAAAAAAGAAACGATCGATTTCTTAAACAGCAAGCCTTCTAAAAAAGCACTCCTCGACTATGTTAAGGATTGGGAAAGCCAATTTCCTGTAAACTAAAATTTAAAAGAAAGGTTCATTAAATCTTTTGCCCATCGCTGATGAGTTATTGGGTCGTCCCTGTAAAATCTCCTATAAAGGAAAATTTTGAATTCCAAAAAACCAACTATTTGCCCATGCTTGTCAAAATCACTCTGTAAGAATTGCAAGAGGCGGTCAGACCTATCCAATCTAAAACTTTTTTAACAAATTAAACCTCATGCATTTCCTCTTCAGTCTGCTGTTTTTTTGCCTCCTTGCTTCCCAAATAGCTGTTTGATTGCAAGAATAGTCAGTTATGCTTCTGGAGTTTCCTTGGAAATAGTGGGAACATTTTCATTCAACAAATCCATTTTTAATACACAAATACAAGTACTAAATGAGACAATTCAGCTCTTTAATAACCTAAATTTTGGATTTATCTTCTTGAAATTCAGGAGGTTTTTCAAGGATGAGTTTTGCAATTTTTTTCTAAAGCCAGGTTTTCACCCTTCTTGAAAAAAAAAGCGCAAAAATCGCGAGAAAAAAAACCTGAAGTTCGAGGAGAGAAACTCAAAATTCAGGTTAATAAGACCTCTCAAGCAGCAGGAGCTGGTGTTGATGAAGAAGGCGGCTTTTTAGACAGTTTTTCCACCGGGAATACATCCTGATCCACAAACTTCAATTTTCCATCTTCTACAGTCACTAAGCAGCGTCTTCCCTCATCTGGGTGTTCCAAGAGAATTTCTGCAAGAGGTCCTTCCACATACTCTTCAATGGTACGTCTAAGAGGCCTTGCACCCATTTCTGGCACATAGCCCTTTTCAATGATGAATTCTTTTGCCGCATCATCCAACTTGATATAAACCTCTCTTTTTTGCAGCCTTAATTGGACTTTGCTGAGCAATAGATCGATGATATTCAACACGGCCGGTTTATCCAATGTATGGAAATAGACGCGGTCATCTAAACGGTTTAAAAATTCTGGCTTAAAGTATTTTTTCGCTTCGCTTTCAATTTTTTCTTTCATGCGCTCATAATCGAGGGTGCTTTCTGAAGCGCCAAAACCAACTTCTGTCTGTTTGCGGATCAAGTCTGCACCTAAGTTAGAGGTCAAGATAATGATCGTATTTCTAAAATCGATCTTGCGCCCAAAAGAATCTGTCAAGCGTCCCTCTTCTAAAATTTGCAAGAGAATATTCATCACGTCCGGATGCGCTTTTTCGATCTCATCAAACAATACAACAGAATAAGGGCGCTGGCGCACCTGCTCTGTCAATCCTCATGTCCTACATAGCCAGGAGGAGATCCTGTCATGCGGCTGACGGCAAATTTCTCCATGTACTCTGACATGTCCACCTGGATCAGTGCATCTTCTCCTCCAAACATATGGATTGCAAGAAGCTTTGCAAGAAGCGTCTTTCCAACGCCAGTTGGCCCTAAAAATAGGAAAGCGCCAATAGGGCGGTTTGGATCTTTAATATCGGCACGGCTTCTTCTAATGGCACGGCAAACAGTTTTTAAGGCATCTTCTTGCCCAATAAAATTTTGTCTTAAAATTTCTTCCAGTTTCAAAATTTTCTCTGTTTCACCTTGTGTCAAGCGATTCATCGGAATACCTGTCTGTTTTGCCACAACAGTGGCAATATCTTCATCTTCAACAATCACTTCATGCTCTTCTTTATTCACTTCCCACTGGGCGCGTATCTGCTGCAGATCTTCCCGAAGCACTTTTTCCTTGTCCCTTAGTTTTGCAGCTTTTTCATACTCCTGCTTGGCTATGGCCTCTTCTTTTGCAAGACGAGCATCTTCTATTTGCACCTCATATTTGCTGATGTCTTGGGGCTGGTTCATCATGGCAATCCGCATTTTTGCGCCAGCCTCATCAATCAAGTCAATGGCCTTGTCTGGTAAAAACCTTCCATGCAAATAGCGGTCTGAAAGTGTAGCTGCAGCACTTATGGCCTGCTGCGTGTAGATGCATTTATGATGATCCTCATATTTTGCTTTTAGGCCGCTTAAAATTTCAATCGTCTCTTCAACGCTTGGCGGCTGAACAACAATTTTTTGAAAGCGTCTCTCTAAAGCGGCATCTTTTTCAATGTGTTTTCTGTATTCGTCAATAGTCGTTGCGCCAATGCACTGCATTTCACCGCGCGATAACGCCGGCTTTAAAATATTGGATGCATCAATAGCACCCTCTGCAGCTCCTGCCCCTACAATGGTGTGAAGCTCGTCAATGAAGAGCAAAACATTGCCATTCTTCTTAATTTCATCCATGACAGCTTTAATGCGTTCTTCAAACTGGCCGCGGTATTTAGTACCGGCAATCATCAAGGCCAAGTCAAGGGAGATCAGCTTTTTTTTGCGCAAATTATCAGGAACATCTCCCTTTACAATAGCTTGTGCAAGTCCTTCCACAATTGCAGTCTTTCCAACGCCGGCCTCTCCAACTATCACTGGATTGTTTTTGCGGCGGCGGCAAAGGATCAAGATCAAGCGCTCTACTTCCTCTTTCCTGCCAATGACAGGATCCATTTTGCCCTCACGGCACATTTCTGTAAGGTCGTGTCCGTATGCTTTTAAAGCAGGCATTTTATCTTGCCCATTTGCTCCAGCCTGCTTTTCATAGGGCTTGTTTTGCATGCTAGGAGTTTGTCCCGGCTGGCTCATGGAAGGCGGATTGTTGAGAGGTGGAAGCTGCAAATTAAAAGTCTCAAGCTCTTTCAAAACTTCTTTGCGTACTTCTTTTAAATTGACATTTAAATTCTCAAGCACTTGAGCTGCAACGCCGTCTGTTTGCCTTAAAAGACCAAGCAGCAAATGTTCCGTCCCGACATAGTTGTGGTTTAAATTGGCAGCTTCCTCATTTGCATATTCAAAAACTTTCTTTACTTTTCCAGTTAATGCAGGATCTCCATAAACTTGAATTTCAGGTCCATAGCCGACAAGTTTTTCAACTTCGCTTCTAACTGTTTCAAAATCAATATTTAGGCTGCGTAAAACATTGACAGCAACGCCTTGGCCAAGCTTAAGAAGTCCTAAAAGAACATGCTCGGTTCCAAGATAGTTGTGGTTTAAGCGCTGCGCTTCTTTTTTTGCTAATTTAATGACTTGCTTTGCTCGGTTTGTAAACTTGTCAAACATGGCATCCCCTTTTCGTTTCCTTCTATCCTTTGATTTTGTCTTGATCAGCTTTTTTTTGCAATCGCTAAGACATTTGCGGCCAAATAGCTGTTCATGATGCAATCATTAACAGAAACTCCTGAAAATGAAGATCCTATAATTTTAAAGTGAGACGGCAAGGCTTTTAACAAATCATGAAGTTTTGCCTCATGCCCAGTAAAATATTGCGCAATGGCGTTTTTTGCAATTTCCACATGAAAAGTTGCCGGCTTTTCTTTGACTCCTAAATGAGAAGAGATGGCTTCTGATGCCAAGCGTAAAAAGCAAGGGGCACTATAGCTGTCAAAATTTTCAAAATGAGCCCCGCCTATCATTACAGTCAGCCTTGTCTCATCAACTTCTTTATTTTGCTGCTTAAAAATAGAGGAATCAAAAACCACTCCAAGAATTTTTTCCTTTTCTTTTGGAGGAATCAAATATCCAAAGCCCTTCTGCTTTAAAACAGGCTTTTTAAAGCCTAAGCAAACAGAAGCTATAGGAGCAGAATAAAAGCAAGACAGCAAACTTTTGATTTTAGGAGATTCTACAAGAGGCTCCAGATGATTTGCAGCTAGTGAGGAAACAAGAACATCTGCTTCTAAAATTGAACCATCTTCCATGTGCACTTTAGCACTCTCTTTTAAAATTTCTATCCTGGCAGCTTGTTTTTCAAATAAAATATGCTCTTTCAATTGGTTTGAAAGGGCATCTGTCAAGGTCTGCATTCCCTTTTTAAATGAAATAATAGAAGGCTTTCCCAAATGATAAAAAAGAGGGCTTTCTATTTTTTTATTTTTCTTAAAAAGCATCCCTCTTATCAATGAGCCATATTCTTTTTCTGCCTGGTGCAACAAGGGAAAGCAAGCTTTTAAAGAAAGTTTTTTAATATCTCCTGCATAGATGCCAGAGATTAAAGCTGCAAATAGATTATCCGTTATTTCAGAGCCATATTTACGCATCATAAAGGCATAGGCCGATTCATCTTCATCAACAGACTTTGAGAAACCAAAAAAATCGCGGACAACATATTTAAGGGAATGACATGTCAAAGGAGAAGAAAGAAATGAAACAAACCCGCTTGGCAATTTTTCCATTTTTTTATTCTTATAAATATAGCGGTTTTTTGCATCAGGACTTGGAAGGATCACCTCATCTTGCAAACCCAAATCCTCTAAAAGATCAAGAAAAAAAGCTCCATTTGCACTTGTGCGGCAACTTCTTGGACCCAAATCAAACAGAAAATCTTGGCTTTGAATGGTTTTTATCAAGCCGCCAGCCTGATTGGATTTTTCCACAATGGTCAAATCAAGGTCGCCACCCCATTTTTTTTTCAAATACCAACCAAGCGACAAGCCGCTTATTCCTGCACCTAAAATGATTATTTTTACCATGAAGCTCTCTTATATAGACAAATATTTCTTTTGTCGGTATGTTTCGATTTTTACTAAATCAATGAGAGAAAAATGAATATAGGCTTTTTTCTGCTTTTCTTTACAATACTTTTTTTTCCTTTGACTGCCGCTAATATAAAACCGTTTCTAAAGCCATGTCCCGATAAATCCGACAACAATAAAATGGCAGAGATCGATTTCATCTACATGATCAATTTAGATGAAAGGCCAGAAAAATTTGCAGAAAGCAAAAAGCAGCTTGAGCCCTACCACATCACCCCTTACCGTTTTTCTGCCGTCAACGGCTGGAAGCTGCCTTTAGAAGACATAGGAAAGCTTGCCCTTTATATCGAGCCTTGGATGGACAATTCCATGATGGGCACAAGATACCCATTAGAAAATAAGGGAGAGCCTCTCCACGAAAGGATACAGCCTGGAAAAAGCTATTTTTCCCACTGCATGTCAAGAGGAGCCATTGGCATCGTCTTAAGCCAATTGTCAGTCTTAGAAGATGCTTATAAGTCCGGCTATGGAACTATTTGGGTGATGGAAGATGATATTGAAGTGATCAAAAACCCAAACAAATTATCGGATTATATCCGCCAGCTAGATGCATTGGTCGGAAAAGAGAATTGGGACATCCTCTTTACAGACCCCGATACAAAAAATCGGGAAGGCAGTTATGTTCCTTGCTTAAGCTATGCCAAGCGTCCTAATTTCTCCCCTTCCAATCCAGAAAAATTTGCCATAAGAAAAAACATTTCCCCTACTTTTGATAAGATCCATGCAAGATATGGCACTTACTCTGCCATCATTAGGCGCTCTGGAATAAAAAAAATCCGTCGTTTTTTTAGGCAAAATGGTGTTTTTCTGCCTTATGACATGGAATTTTATCTTTCAAACAAGATCAATCTCTACACTTTGAATTTTGATGTTATTTCTACTTTGCCAAAAGCACTCTCAGATAATGAAGGACCAAATTATGAACGCAAAAATCTGCCAAACTAATTAAGGAGCTAATATGCCAATAGATGTGAATTACACACCTTATCATTACGAATGCAGCAGCAAAAAATTAGCCGTCCATGAAGCACAAGAATCTCTCAAAGAACGAGTATACACATACATGGATAAGCTAGAGGGCTGGTGCTCCAAAGAAAAAGCCAGCATCTTAATTGATGCAATAGTGGAAATGCGTCCAAAAGTTATTGTTGAAATTGGTGTTTTTGGTGGAAAATCTTTGATACCCATGGCCTTTGCCCTTCAATACAATAAAAAAGGAAAAATTTACGGCGTAGATCCCTGGAGCGAAAGCGCTTCTGCAGCTGGTATGGAAGGACAAAACCTGGAATGGTGGTCTTCTGTAGACCATTCCAAAATTTTGCACGGTCTACAAAATAGGATCAAAGAATTTCATCTGGAAAATAGAATTGAGCTGATACAAGAGACCTCCATCAATTGCCCCCCTATTGCAAATATCAACATATTACATATTGATGGCAACCACTCAGAAGAAACCTCTTTGCAAGATGTGCTAAAATGGGTTCCGCTTGTTGAAAGAGGCGGCCTGATTATTTTTGATGATGTCAACTGGTCAACGACTAAACTTGCAACAGAATGGTTAGACACAAATTGCATAAAAATGGCAGAATACAGAGGTGATAACGTTTGGGGAATTTGGATTAAAACTTAGAACCTGTTCAAAATCTATGATCAGGTTTTTAAACCGTAGTAAACATGAGATTTCTTTTTTTTTTTATTTTTCTTAACACTTTGTTTCTTAATTTGGCCGAGGCTAGATCGGCCAAGCAAAAGCAAATTGTAATAGAAGCAAAAAAAATAGATCTCGAGGAATTTTCAGGCGCTTTTAACCCATCCTTGATCAAAACAGACCATGGATTTTTACTTACATTCAGATACTGTCTCCATCCTATCTACCCATGGATTTCTTATATTGGAATTGCGATGCTGGACGAGGAATTAAACCTTGTTTCAAAACCTCAGCTTTTAAATACAAGGGAAGATGAGGCTTTAACTCCTTCTCAGGCAGAAGATGCAAGGATTTTTACTGCAGGCAATAAAATTTATGTCATCTATAACGACAATGAAGAAGTTGTCAACCCCTCTGGAAGCCAGAGACGCGACATGTTTATTGCAGAAGTCGTCCACCATAACGGAGAATTCAAATTAGAAAAGCCTTTAAAGGTAATGCATGAAAAAAAATATGCAAAAAAAAATTGGCAAAAAAATTGGGTTCCTTTTGAGTGGAACAATCAAATTTGTTTAGGATATTCTATTGTCCCTCACGAAATTTTAACACCAAACATCGATTCTGGCATTGCATGTGCAAAATCCATTTCTGCCATTAAAAACTCTTGGAAATGGGGAGAATTAAGAGGTGGAACGCCAGCTATTTTAGTAGATGACAACTATCTTGGCTTTTTTCATTCTTCAAAAGTCTCTACCTCTAGCGCCTCTTCCAATATCCCCATGCATCATTACTACATGGGTGCTTATCTTTTTTCATCCAAGCCCCCTTTTGATATCAAGAAAATATCCTCTTCTCCTATTGTTGCAAATGGATTTTATACTCAATCCGATTATGAAAAGCGCGTTATTTTTCCAGGAGGATTTGCAGTTGTTGACGACACTATTTATCTTGCCTATGGAAAAGATGACATGGAAGTCTGGATTGCAATTATACATAAAAAGAACTTGATAAATTCTTTGAAATCAACAAAAAAGAAACGACAAATAATTTTTTATTAATGACTTACTTTTTTCTTTTTTTAGCTTTTTTCTATTTTCCAGCTCTCTTGCCTGCAGCAGAGACTGGTCACCGCTTAAAAATCCATCTCTTTTGCGAAGCAAATGGCAAAGGCCTTGAAAAAGACCGCAATATCTTAAGAGAAGAGCTTTTAAAATTAAATTGCCAAGTCACATGCTTTGATAGCAGCACAAAAGGTTCTCTTCCTTTTGCGGATATCAACATTTTTGTGCAAGCCATTCATTTAGACTACTTGAACTCAGCACTGCATAATTGGTTTATTCCAAATCCTGAATGGTTTTTAGAGAAAATCGAAATGTTAAATTCCATAGATCTTGTCCTTTGCAAAACAAAAGAAACGGAAAAAATTTTTAAAAACCTGCGCGCTCCCACTTATTTTTTAGGATTTACAAGCAAAGACCAATATAGAAAAGAAATTAAACGCAATCCGTCTCATTATTTTCACCTTGCGGGATCAAACAGTCAAAAAGGGACTGGTGCCATTCAAAAAGTTTGGCTAAGATCTGCCCATTTGCCCTTTTTAACTGCAATATGCAGAAATAGAAGTCCTCGTAAATCAAGGAATTTTCTCAATATTAACGCCTATCTCTCAGAAAATGAACTTTTGCAGCTTCAAAATGAGTGCATGGTGCATCTTTGCCCAAGCGAGACAGAAGGTTTTGGCCACTACATCATGGAAGCGATGTCAGTTGGCGCTGTTGTCATGACAACAAATGCACCTCCTATGAACGAGTTTGTTCAAGACCCTCGTTTTTTACTGTCTTATAATGAAACAAAAATCCAGCGATTGGCTACAAATTATTATGTAGACGAGCTTGGGCTTGAGAGAAAACTATGGCAATTGCAGAGGTTGACAAAAGCAGATCTGGAAGCTGCTGGTGCAGTAAATCGCGCCAAATATTTGCAGCTGACCAAAGAATTCAAAGAAAATTTAAGAGTCCTCATCGAGTCTGTACCAGACCTCAATTAAAAACTCTCTTTTTGAAAAAGCCTTTCTGGAAATCCAGAAAGGCTTTTATGAGAATTATTTCACTTCAATTTTGTTGTCGATTTTTTTCACGCCAGAAATTCTTTCCACAAGACGGTCGATCAATGATTTTTGCTCATCTGTTCTTACTGTTCCATAAAGAGTCACTGTCCCATTAGAAGATTCGATACGTAAATCTCTTAAGTCATTTAGCAATTGGCTATTGGCAAGCAATACTTTACGGATATTTTGTGAAAGTGTAGCATCGCTGTCTACTGTTGCTGCCGGTGTTGTTGTATAAAGTGTTTGGTTGCTATTTGTACTATAAGCATTGTCATGAACAGCTGGCGTATTATAGTGAGTGCCTAAATAGCCAAGTAAAAATAAGAAAGGAATACCAGCTGCAAGCAGCCATTTTCCAAGAGATGATCCTTCTTCTTCATGTCTTTTTGTAAGTGTCACATCTCTTTCACGATCAAATCTTAAATTAGGAGCAAAATTTCTAAACTGCTCTTCAATCGCTTCTCTAGAAAGACCATATCTTTCTTGGATTTTTGAGATCAATAATTCAAAACGGCCATTGATCTGTCTTAAGTCTTCATCTGTTAATTTATTCCATCTATCTAAGATGTAGGGCTTTAACTGTTGAAAATTGATGTTAAATTGTTCTTTATTCATAACTTCTCCTTTTGATTTTAAAAAGTGCTTTTTAAAAAGGTCAGTTTTGGAACAGTTTCTTAAAGACTTGTGAATCAAAAATAGAAATATGTAGCTGCCGGAACGGCAAAATTTTTAGTAGATAGTTCTAATCCGAAACATAGCGATTGGATAAATTTTAAGTCAATTATTAACTTAGCAATTATATAGTCGTTTAAAATTAAATTTTGGGCTTATCTTCTTGAAATTCAGGGAGTTTTTCAAGGGTGAGTTTTGCAATTTTTTTCTAAAGCCGGGTTTTCACCTTTCTTGAGAAAAAAAGTCCAAAAATCGCGAGAAAAAAACCTGAAGTTCGAGGAGAGAAACTAGAAAATTCAAGTTAATAAGTTGAGGATTTTACAGTCTCAACTAAAGCTCTTACAGATGCAACCGGAATGTCTGGCTTTATTCCATGACCAAGATTGAAAATGAATCCCTTGTCGCCTTGCATACTCTTAAGGATTTTTTTTGTCTCTTTAATAACTACATCTTTATTAGCATATAAGATATCGGGATCTAAATTGCCCTGCAAAGCGATAGTAGAAGGAACAACCTTCCTTAAGTCTTTGATATTCAATTGCCAATCAACGCTAATGCCAGCTGGAGAGAGTTTGCTTAATTCTGATGCAAAACAAGAGGATCCTCTGCAAAACAAAATAACTGGTACATCTTGTGAAATGCCTTTTAAAATCTTTTTTAAATAAAAGGCTGAAAATTCCATAAAATGATCAAAAGAGAGCACATTTGCCCAAGAATCAAAAAGCTGGACAGCTGCAACACCTGCTTTAATTTGCATATTCAGATAATCAATGGTGGCATTTGCAATTTTATTTAAAAGGAGATGAAAGCTTACAGGATCTTGCACCATCAACTGTTTTGCTTTTTTTAAATCAGAAGAGCTGCCACCCTCTATCATGTAGCTTGCAACAGTAAAAGGAGCGCCTGCAAAACCAATTAAAGGAACATCAAGATCATCCAATGTTTCTTTAATGCCATCTGCCACATACTTTAAAGAATCTTCAGCTTTAAAATCCGGCAATCTTTCAATATCTTTTTTCTGAGTGATCGGACGATGAATGATTGGTCCTTTATGCTCTTCAAAGCTTAAGCCAACGCCAAAAGCTTCCGGGATGACCAAAATATCGGAAAAAAGAATTGCAGCATCCATGCCAAAAGCATCAATTGGGAGTTTCGTCACTTGGGCGATCAATTCTTTGTTGTGGCACATCTCTAAAAAAGAGTGCTTTCTTCGAAGCTCTCGATATTCTGGCATGTAGCGCCCGGCTTGTCGCATAAGCCAAACAGGGGGTCTTGAATCGTTTTGACATTTTAGGGCTTTTAAAAAGAGGCTCATGAGTTTAAATCATCCCGTTATTTTATTTAAAATACGCTCTAAAATAGAAACGACAGTAAAACCAAATTCATTGGCAAGGTCGCGGTAGGGAGCAGAGGCTCCAAAACTGTCCATAGAAATAGCAATGCCATCCCTTCCAATGTATTTATGCCAACCAAGATCAACGCCAGCTTCAATGCTCACCCTTTTTCCAAGATCTCCACCAAAGATGCTCTCTTTATAGCTCTCATCTTGAGCCTCAAAAAGCTCCCAGCAAGGCATGGAAACCACACGGACAGATTTTCCAAGCTTTTCCAGCTCTTTTGCAACATCTATAGCCAAGCTCACTTCAGAGCCTGTTGCAACAAGCATGTAATCCACTTTTTTCTTGCTCTCTTGTCGTAAAATATAAGCGCCCCTTCCAACACCCTCTGCATAAGATAAATGAGTTCCCGGAAGCTCTGGCAAGTTCTGTCTTGATAAAATAAGCGCAGTTGGCCCCTTGTGGTTTAAAGCTGCCATCCAGGACATTTTCACTTCGTTTAGATCAGCTGGTCTTATCACGTATAGATTAGGAATAGCCCTTAGTGCTGCATAATGCTCTACTGGCTGGTGTGTAGGACCATCTTCTCCTAAAAAGATAGAATCGTGCGTAAATTGGTAGATCACTTTTTCTCTCATCAAAGCTGCCAGGCGAACGGCATTTCGCATATAGTCTGAAAAAGTTAAAAATGTGCCAATGACTGGTGTGATCATGCCCGTTTGCGCAAGACCTGTCGCAATGGCTGCCATGGCAAATTCGCGCACGCCATATTTGATATTTCTTCCTGTAAAAAGAGAAGGGGCGACAATAGAAAATTTTTTCATCATGGTCAAATCAGAGCCTGACAAATCAGCAGATCCGCCATAAATTTGGGGCAATATCTCACCAAGCTGCACAAGCACTTCTTGAGAGGCTTTTCTTCCGCTGATGGGGGCTTTAATGGCAATCGCATCGATCTGCTTTTCCAAATCTTTTGGAAGCTCTAAATGCTTCATCTTTTCAAACTCTGTAAAAAGCGCTGGATTTTCTTTTGCCCAGGAGTCAAACATTTTTTGCCAGTCCGCTTCTTTTTCAATGTCTGATCTTATCTTATTTTTAAAAAATTCAGTGACAGCTTGCGGAATATAAAAGGGGTCTTCTGGCAAGCCAAGAGCTTTTTTTGTAGCAGCTATTTCTTCTTGCCCAAGAGGCGCTCCATGCGCATAGTGCGTTCCTGCCTTATTAGGAGAGCCTTTTCCAATTACTGTTGTTGCAATGATCAGCCGCGGTTTTTCTTGGTTTTTCCTCACGTCTTTGATGCAAGCATCAATGGCATCCAGATCGTGGCCATCTACCTCATACACTTCCCAGCCATACGCTTTATAGCGCATTTTGACATCTTCTGAAAAGGACTCCACAAGAGGACCATCTAGCGTCACATGGTTGGCATCATAAATGGCAATTAAATTATCCAATTTTAAATGCCCGGCAAAAGAAGAGGCCTCAGAAGCACATCCTTCCATCATGCAGCCATCGCCCATTAAAACAAAAACTTTACTATCAAAAATGGGATGCTTTTCTGTGTTGAATTTTGCACCCAAAAGCTTTAAGCCAAGGGCTTGTCCCACCCCATTTCCAATGCCTTGCCCCAAAGGCCCAGTTGTCGTCTCAACACCTTCAGTGTCCAATGATTCTGGATGACCAGGCGTTTTAGAGTGCAGCTGCCTAAAATTTTTGATGTCTTCCAAGCTTAAATTATAACCTGCAAGGTGCAAGCAAGAGTAAAGCAACATAGAGCCGTGTCCGGCAGATAAAATAAAACGGTCTCGATTTGTCCATTTTGGATTTTTTGGATTGTAGTTTAAAGAGACGCCAAAAAGGTAGGCACCAAGCTCTGCGCAACCCATGGGCAGCCCCGGATGGCCAGAATCTGCTTTTTGCACCGCGTCCATGCTAAGCCCGCGAATGGTATTGGCACATTTTACCAATATTTTTTTTAGCTCTTCATTAAGACCTTCTGTTTTAGAGCCCTTCATTTTCTTGTCTACCTTATATTATATGAATCCAAAAACTTTTCTAAAGCTGAAGTTTAACGCTTTTTTAAAAAATCTATCAAGAGAAACTAAAAATTTTACCAATCCTTTTCAATTTCGGGTAATACGTTTTCTTTAAAAAGATCAATTTTTTTAACCGTCATATCAGCTGTATCCTGAGACTTCCAGCTATAAAACCTCTCCGGTTTTTGTAAATTTAGATTTTCAATACGGTGTGAACAAAATGCTCTGTCTTGTGGAAGCATTTTCAAAAATGTTTTTGCCTCTTCACAAGAAAGAACATGCTTCTCTCTTACAAAAAAAGGATGCTTTCGATAATAAGTGACCAAATCAAAACTTGCGCGGCACTCGCTAAAAGGATCTTGTCCAGATATCATATTTATTTCCTGTTTTTTTTAAAAATTAACTTCTGTTCCCACCACAAAGCTTTTAAACCATCTGTTTGAATTGAAGCTATAAAAATCTCGGATCATGATGAAAGTATTTAAATTAATACATGAAAAAGAAAAAGAAATTTCTAAAGGAACAAAACGGTTTTGAGTGACTTGACTATGCGTAAAATCAAAAAAGAATTCGTTGTTCATGCCAATTGACGTAATATAAGAGATCTCTTTTACAGGAAATCTTAAAAAAGTTTTTTTGTCGAAACACATATTGCCAAGCAGCTTCTTTATGTCTTTTAATAAATTCCATGCGGTTTCGAAATCGAAAGACGGCCTCATTTAAAGAAAAGTGAGGGTTGATCTCAAGCTCAAAACGACTTGCGTTGTTAAAGCGGCAAGCATCGCTTGCTTTATTATAGATATAACTGTAGTGGACTTCTAAATCTATAAAAGGCCTTGCTTGATAGACAAAATTTTCTGACATGCGGTAATGAGATACTTGGCTCATTCCTTTGTTCCAGCGGACATCACCCGAATAGTAGAACTTGTAAGGAAATGCGTTCCACTGCTCATGGTTCATAAATTGCCAATATTCCTGATCCCAAAAAGCAGCAAAAGTAAAGGAATATGCTGTTAAAAATAATAGTATTAAATATTTTATCATTCAATAGTTTAAAGATGTTTTTACATTGCTAATTAATGAATCATCCATTAAACTTCAATTCCAAAGTTTTAGGAATTTTTTATGAAATCAGAAGAGATACGTCGCCAATTTCTCCAATTTTTTAAACAAGCAGGGCACACTATTTTGCCCTCTTCTGCTGTGATTCCCCATGATGACCCCACCATCCTTTTTACAAACGCCGGGATGAACCAGTTCAAAGATGTCTTTTTAGGGGAGACCAAAAGAGACTATACACGTGCTGCAACAAGCCAAAAGTGCGTACGTGTTGGTGGTAAACACAACGATCTGGAAAATGTCGGCCACACAAGCCGCCACCTCACCTTTTTT
>DAORNI010000014.1:24502-37526 GCA_035440845.1 Parachlamydiaceae bacterium
GCAATTTCTCTTTTGGCGACTACTTTAAAAAAGATGCCATTCAATTTGCTTTTGAAGTGGCAACAAAAGTTTTTGGTTTTGAAAAAGAGCGCATCTGGCCAACCGTCTATAAAGATGACGATGAAGCTTTTGAGCTTTGGAAAGCCTATGTACCAGAAGAGAGAATTACAAGATTTGGCGAAAAAGAAAATTTTTGGGCAATGGGAGATACGGGACCTTGTGGGCCTTGCTCAGAACTTTTGTATGACAGAGGAGAAAAATATGGAACTGCCAAAAATCCCTCAGAAGACCCAGATGGTGAGCGCTTTTTAGAATTTTGGAACCTGGTCTTCATGCAATACAACCGAAATAACGAAGGCGTTTTAGAACCTCTTCCAAGACCCTCTATTGATACAGGTGCGGGGTTAGAGCGCATTGCCGCTTTAAAAGCAAACGTGGACAATGTTTTTGAAACCGATATTTTGCGTGGCTTGATTGCCGAAATAGAAAAAATTTCTGGCATTGCCTATAACCCAAAAGATAGCGAAAAAGCGCCTGCTTTCAATGTCATTGCAGACCATATGCGCTGCCTCTCTTTTGCCATTGCAGATGGCGTCTCTCCAAGTAATGTCGACAGAGGTTATGTATTAAGAAAAATTTTAAGACGCGCTATCCGTTATGGCCGGATGCTGCAACTTAACGAGCCTTTTTTAGCAAGGCTTTTGCCTAAGTTGATCGAATTAATGGGCGATGATTATCCCGAACTTAAAAAAAGCAAAAACCGTATTGCAGAAATCCTCACACAAGAAGAAGAAGCTTTTATCAAAACGCTGCAGCGCGGCGGTAATATGCTAAACCAGATCATTGAATCAGCAACCGCAAAAGGACATAAGATTTCTGGAGATGATGCCTTTAAGCTAAAAGACACGTATGGTTTTCCTCTGGAAGAGATCATGCTGATTGCCAAAGATTCCAATCTGGAAGTGGACTTAGCCCGCTTTTTGGAACTTGAAAAAGAAGCTAAGGAGCGCTCTAAAAACTCTTCTAAAACAGTGCAACAGATGGCTTCTCAAAACCTCTTTGCAAACTTTGCAGCAGCGCATGGCGAAACAACATTTTTAGGCTTTAAAGAAAACCAAACAAAAGCAAAGGTATTGGCAATTGTTTCAGAAGATGCATTTGTCAATGAGTTGACAGCTAACATGCCAGCTTTGATCATTCTAGACAAAACGCCCTTTTACGCGGAGATGGGCGGTCAAGTGGGAGATACTGGTACCCTCACAAACAAAACAACTACCTTTGAAGTGACAGACTCTAAAGCCCCTTATAAAGGCATTATTGCCCATGCGGGAGAGTTAAAAAGCGGTCAGATCCAAGTAGGGGATGAGCTTTTAGCTTCTATCGACTATGAAAGGCGTGAAAAAATTGAAAACAACCATACAGCCACACACCTTTTGCACTGGGCACTTCATAAAGTACTAGGAGAGCATATCAAGCAAGCAGGCTCTGTTGTAGATGAATCCAGGCTGCGCTTTGACTTTAGCCACCACAAGGCATTGACTGAACAAGAAATGGAACAAATTGAAGACCTTGTAAACAGCAAAATCCGCGAAAATAAAAATGTGGACTGGTATGAGATCTCATTTGACGAAGCGCAAAAGCAAAGCGAGATCAAGCAGTTTTTTGGTGAAAAATATGGCTCTAAAGTGCGCGTTGTCGATATTGGCTACTCTAAAGAGCTTTGCGGCGGCACACACACTGGCTCTGTTGGTAACATCGGCTATTTCCGCATTGCAAAAGAGAGCAGCATTGCAGCAGGTGTTCGCCGTATTGAGGCGTTGACTGGAAAGCTCGCAGAAGAATTTGCAAGAAGTAGCGATCATACGTTGAAAGCAGTGGCTGCAAGCTTAAAAACAGTCCCAACAAAATTGCAAGAGCGCATCGAAAAATTATCAGAAGAAAACAAACAGCTTAGTTTGGAATTAAAAGCTTTAAAAAAAGAGCAGCTTGAAAAAACGGTGCACACACTTATCCATGAAGCAGAAAAATTAAACGACAGCGCACTCATTTTAAAAACAGTGCCGCTCCCAGCAGATGATTTAAGGCAAATCGGCGATCTGATCATGGAAAAATTAAAATCTGCTATTTTAGTGCTTAGCACTTTGCAAAAAGAGCAGTGCCATTTTATCATCCGAGTCAGTAACGACCTGGTGGCAAAAGGCAACAATGCCGCCGAATTTGTTAAGAAGATTGCTCCTTTGATTGAAGGAGGCGGCGGAGGGCGGCAAAATCAGGCACAAGCCTCTGGAAAAGCTGTTCAGCAGCTAAAATCTGCCGAAAATACGATCCGAGAGCTTATCAAAATTTAAGTTTATGAACAGGATAGGCAGGATCACCTATCCTGTTTTTTATCATTGATGAATGATTCTTCTTTCTGTCTTTCTATCTTTGTGTCTTTGTGTTTGAAAAAATAAAAAACCTTTGAAATGGAAAGCCTAAATAGGTTCATGATGTTTGTTGAAAAAAGCGAAAAGATCAAAGAGCTGGAATCTGCATTAAAAAATGGGGATTCCATTTTAATTGAAAAGCTCTGGAGCACGCCAAAAGCCTATATTGCCGCTTTAGCTTTAGAAGCAACCCAAAAAAATCTTTTAATTTTAACGGGTGCAAGCCAGGAAGAGATCCGGTTTTTTGATAATTTTACCTACTTTGCTAAAAATCAGGCTACAGACTACCCTGCCTGGGAGGCGCTTCCGTCTGAAAATATCGCTCCAAGCCCAGATATTGTGGGTGAGCGCTACCGCGTTTTAAATGAGCTTAAATCTAAAAAGGGCAAAGTCGCTATTGTTAGCAGCTTGCAAGCGGCTCTGCAGCGCGTCATCCCAAAAGAGAAATTCCAAAGCCTTTACACCACATTAAAAACAGGGGATACTTTTTCTTTTAATGGGCTCATCCAAAAATTACAGGAAATGGGCTACAGCAAAGAATATATCGCATCTGACAAAGGACAGTTTGCAGTCAGGGGCGGTATTATTGATGTTTTTCCTGTCACATCGCCAGACCCCTTCCGCATCGAGTTTTTTGGTGATGAGATCGAATCGATCCGTATTTTTGATCCTATTGGCCAAAAATCAGTCAAAATGGCTGATTCTTTGCAGCTGACGGCTGCAAAAGAGCTGGAAATGCTGGACAAAGAAGTTCATTTAAGCACCCTTTTAGACTATTTGGGAGAAAATACCCTCATTATTTTTGATGACCTTTTAAGCCTGGAAGACCGCTACGCTTCACTTAAAAACATGCTAGGAGAGCCAAATAAAAAATTTTCTAGCATTGAACAGTTCTTAAGCGATATAGAGAATTTTCAAAAAATTTTTTGGAGCAAGCAAGAAATTGAGGCTTTAAGTGAGATCAAAACAGGAAAGCATGGGGGCTACTACTCAGAGAGTGCACCTATACGTGCCCTTTCATTTGAGATGTTTGGCCGCACATTTAATGCCAAAAGATTTGTGCATCCTTTTGAGGAAGCTTTGGCTTATCTTATAGGCGATGCAGAAGATGATTTTATTCCAACAAGCGATGAAATTTTTTACGCTCTTGGAAAATTGCCAGAAAACTGTCGTTTGATCATTTTGTCCCCAACAAAGCTAGAAGAGTCCAATTTTCAAAAGCGCTTGAAAGATGCTCTTGTCACACTGCCCAAAGACACCTCTTTTCAAATCGGCTATTTATCTTCTGGCATCGCATTTTTAGACACTGAAACACTCCTTTTTCCACTCACCGAACTGACAAAGCGCTATAAAATAAGGCGCCAAAAGCAGCGGAGTACTTACCACACTACACCAACAGAAATTTATGACTTGTCACCAGGAGAATTAATTGTCCATTTAAACCATGGGATAGGTAAATTTTTAGGCTTTGAGAAAAAGCCTAATCATCTTGGCATTTTGTCTGAATTTTTCTTGATCGAGTACGCAGAGAGTGGCAAGCTTTATGTGCCCATCAACCAAGCCTATCTCATCACCAAATATATAGGGGCAACAGAAGAGATCCCAAGGCTGCACACCATTGGCGGTACCAGATGGAAAAAAGCAAAAGAGCAGACCACTAAAGCCATTTTAGGCTATGCCAAAGAGCTTTTAGAGCTGCAGGCAAGAAGAGAGATCAAAGGCGGATTTATCTATCCAGAAGACAGCGAAGATGTCAAAATTTTTGAAGAGATGTTTCCGTTTGAAGAAACAGAAGACCAGTTAGCTGCCATCCACGACTTAAAGCAAGACATGAAAAGCAAAAAATCAATGGACCGCCTTGTCTGCGGCGATGTGGGCTATGGGAAAACAGAAGTTGCGATAAGAGCTGCTTTTAAAGCCGTAATCGATGGAGGACACCAAGTAGCCGTTTTAGTCCCTACAACTATCCTGGCAATGCAGCACTACGAAACTTTTGTTGAAAGGATGCGGGAATTTCCCATCAATATTGCAGTTGTCTCAAGGTTTAAAAGCGCAAAAGAAATAAAAGAAGCTATTGATGGCACTGCAAATGGCACTGTCGATATCTTAATTGGGACACACCGTCTGACAAGCTCTGACATCCAGTTTAAAAATTTAGGCCTGATTGTGATTGATGAAGAGCAGCGTTTTGGCGTCAAAGTAAAAGAGCATCTTAAAAAAATGAAAGCAGATGCTGACTGCTTGACTCTTTCTGCAACACCTATTCCCCGCACCCTTTATATGTCGCTAATTGGCGCAAGAGACATGTCCGTTGTCAGCACTCCTCCACAAGACCGCTTGCCTATTACAACCATTATTACAGACCATAAAGACCAGACCATCAAAAATGCTATTTTGCGCGAGCTTGCACGAGATGGCCAAGTTTTTATCATCCATAACCGCGTAGAAACTATTTTTGATGTGGCAAACAAAGTACAAAAACTGGTTCCTGGAGCTTCTATTGCAGTAGCTCACGGGCAGATGCACGCAGATGAGATTGACACTGTTTTTCATGCCTTTAAAACAGGGAAAGCAGATGTTTTAATTTCCACCACCATCATTGAAAGCGGCATCGACATCCCAAACGCCAATACTATCCTGATTGATCGCGCAGACCGCTTTGGAATGGCAGACCTTTACCAAATGAGAGGACGAGTTGGCAGGTGGAACAGACGCGCTTACGCCTACTTTTTAGTCCCCAATAGTAAAACACTTCCAGAACTTTCCAGAAAAAGGCTAAATGCCCTTGTAGACTCCTCCGGTTATGGAGGAGGGATGAAAATTGCAATGCGCGACTTGGAATTAAGAGGTGCCGGAGATATTTTAGGAGTAGAACAGTCTGGCTATGTCTCATCGATTGGTTTTCATCTCTACTGCAAACTGCTAAAACGCACAGTTTTAGCCCTTCAAAGAAAGATTCCTGCTCAAATTACAGAAACAAAAATGGAATTTTCCTTAGATGCAAGAATCAAAGAAGAGTACATCGACTCATCTATTCTTCGAATGGAGATCTACCAGCGCTTTGGAGAAGCTTTTTCTTTAAGTGAAATCGATGCGGTCTTTGCTGAAATGGAAGACCGCTTTGGAAAAGCAGACGAGCCGGCAATGAATCTTTATTATCTCTCCCGTCTGCGCATTATGGCTTCTCTTCATGGCATCAGCGAATTAAAAATCGATAAAATAACCGCCACTGCAAAAATATTGCGCAACAATAAAGAGACAGAAAAAAAGTGGCTCCTAAAAAAATACAACACCGCCAAAGAACTGGAAATGCAACTTAAACCTCTACTTGAAGCTTTATAACCGTGATTCCCCACCAAAAAATATATTTTTGATTTAGATCGCCAAAAGTTTATCTTAGGATGCATGAAACTTTCTTCTCAAAACATTGATAACCTCGGCTTGGTTGCTGGCATGTGCGATGAAATTGAAATCGCCGAAATAATTGACCAAGCCTGTGGAAGTCAAGTTAAAAATAAAATACTATGATGTTGATTAAAATTAGTTAGTTTATAAAAAAATAAAAATAATCTTTTAATCAAAAACTAGTAGAATTTTTTTTATTAGTTTTGGATTTTGCTTTTTTTTTTGGCTGGTGGTAGCTTAAACCCCAACCATTAAATTCGTGCATTTCGCAGCCGATGATGCCCTTTCCAGGCTCTACCTGGTATTTGATAAGCTCTTTATCTTTTAAATAATCTCTATATGATTTTGGCCACATAATGTCTCCTATAGACAATGAAAAATAAGTTGTGTTATGCTTTTTTCTTTATAACTTTTAGCAGGATTTTATGGGACAAATTAGCACAAACGAATTTAGATCTGGCGTTAAAATTATCGTAGAAGGCCAACCCTACACCATTGTCAGCAACGAATTTGTAAAGCCGGGAAAAGGCCAGGCCTTTAACCGCGTTCGCATCAAGCATCTATTGTCTGGACGCACCATTGAACTCACTTTTAAATCTGGTGACAAAGTCGATTTGGCAGACGTCACAGAATCTGAAATGCGTCTTCTTTATAAAGAAGCTGACGGTGCTGTCTTTATGGATGAAAAATCATTTGATCAGATTAAGATCCCTCTTGAAAACATTGGGGACACCGCACAGTGGCTGATGGACGACCGCATGTATGAGATTGTTTTTTACAATGGCAATCCAGTAAGTGTTGAGCCGCCGACATTTATGGATTTGCGCATTACAGAGACAAATCCGGGGGCAAGAGGTAATACAGCATCTGGACGCGTGCTAAAACCAGCTACCGTTGAAAGTGGTGCCAAAGTGCAAATTCCTATTTTTATTGAACAAGATGAAGTGATCCGCATCGACACAAGAACGGGTGAATACGTCAGCCGCGTCACCACCTAAAATGAAGCTTAAAGCACTACAGGAGCGAGCCTTGATGCTAAAAAAGGCTCGCGAATTCTTTTTTGAAAGGGGTGTTATGGAAGTAGACTGCCCCATCATCACCAAATATGCTTCTGTTGACACCCATATCGACTTAATACCTATCACCTATCTTGGAAGCAAAACACGCTATTTGCACTCATCCCCCGAATATGGGATGAAAAGACTTTTGAGTTTAGGCTGTCAAGACCTCTACCAGCTCTCGCACGTCTTTCGGGATGAAAGCTTTGGCGTCAAGCACAACCCCGAATTTATGATGGCAGAATGGTACCGTGTGGGCATGAGCTTCCAAGAGATGATGGAAGAGACGATTGCATTTGTCCAATTATTTTTAGGGGAAATGCCAAAAGCTTTTATCAGCTACCGAGAACTTTTTTTAAAATATGCGGGATTTGATTATCTAAAAGCAACAGAAGAAGAACTTTTAAAATACATCAAAAAGCAGAATATCTCCAGCTATTTGGGCATTGAAAAAGAAGGCAAAGACGCACTTTTAAATTTAATTTTGGGCAGTCAAATAGAAAAAGAGCTTGGAAAAGGGGAAATTTTAGCGCTCTATCACTATCCATCCACGCAAGCAGCCCTTGCCAAAACCGTGCAAAAAGATGAAGAGCTTGTAGCAATGAGGTTTGAAATCTATGTGGAAGGCATAGAACTTGCCAATGGCTATCATGAGCTCATCAAAAGCGATGAGCAAGAAGAACGGTTTAAAAAAGCAAATCAGGAACGCCTCTTTTTTGGCAAAAAAGAGTTGCCAATTGATACTTGTTTTTTAAATGCATTGAAAACCGGTATTCCAGACTGTTGCGGAGTCGCAGTTGGTTTTGACAGGCTCATGATGCTGCGCCTTGGTGCAAAAAGCATTCAGGAAATCATGCCTTTTGGCTGGGAAGAAGCTTAAGAGATATTAACCTGAATTTTCTAGTTTCTCTCCTCGAACTTCAGGTTTTTTTCTCGCGATTTTTGGACTTTTTTTCTCAAGAAAGGTGAAAACCCGGCTTTAGAAAAAAATTACAAAACTCACCCTTGAAAAACTCCCTGAATTTCAAGAAGATAAACCCAAAAATCGGGTTAATTAGCAATTTGAAAGACTCACTGCTAAAATTTCATTTTCTTATTCTTGACAGATAAACAAAAACTACCCTAAAATCAATTTTCATAAAACTTTTAGAAGAAGGATTAAACAAAATGAAGAACATCAAACCTCTTGGAAATCGAGTCTTAATTCAAAGGTCAAAAGCAAAAACATCAAAAGGCGGCATCCTTCTTCCAGAAACAGCCAAAGAAAAGCCAAAAGAAGGTATTGTTTTATCAGTGGGATCTGGCAAATTAGATGACAATGGCAAGCGTGAACCGATGAACATCAAAATAGGCGACACCGTTTTATTTGGCGCTTATTCTGGAACAGAAGTGAAAAACTCTGATGGCAATGAAGATGAATATCTCATTATGTCAGAAGATGATATTCTCGGCATTTTATCTTAAAAAATAGTAAGGAGTTTTTCCCATGCACAAAATTTTACAATTCAATGAAGAAGCTTTAAAATCTATTTTAAAAGGCGTTAAAACACTTGCAAGAGCTGTTAAAGTGACACTTGGCCCAAAAGGGCGAAATGTGGTCATCAACAAGGGCTTTGGCTCTCCTCTTTCTACAAAAGATGGTGTCACTGTTGCAAAAGAGATTGCCTTAAAAGATAAATTTGAAAATATGGGCGCACAGCTTGTTAAGAACGTGGCTGAAAAAACAGCCGATGTTGCAGGTGATGGCACGACAACTGCCATTGTCTTGGCAGAAGAGATCTTTTCTGCCGGCATTAAAAACGTAATTGCAGGTGCAAACCCTATGAGCATTAAAAAAGGAATCGAGCAGGCTGTCAGCACGATGAGCGATGCACTGACCAAACTCGCAGTGCCTATCCAGACATCAGAGGAAGTCAAGCAGATTGCCACCATTTCAGCAAACAACGATCAAGAGATTGGCGCCATCATTGCCAATGCCATGGACAAGGTAGGCAAAGACGGCATCATCAGCGTGACCGAAGCAAAAGGAATTGAAACAACGCTAGATGTTGTAGAAGGCATGCAGTTTGACAAAGGCTATATCTCCCCCTACTTTATTACAAACAGAGAAAACATGACTGTAGAGCTCTCCCAGGCTGCTATCTTGATCACGGACAAAAAAATCTCCACAGTCAAAGAGATTTTGCCAATCCTTGAAAAAGCAATGGAAGCTGGCTCTCGCCCTTTTCTTATCATTGCAGATGATATCGATAGCGAAGCGCTTGCAATGCTAGTTGTCAATAAGTTGCAAGCAGCTCTTCCTATTTGCGCTGTCAAAGCGCCAGGCTTTGGAGAAAGAAGAAAAGCCATGCTCCAGGACATTGCAGCTTTAACTGGTGCCACAGTTGTGTCAGATGAGGTAGGTCTTTCACTAGAAGATGTAGGAACAGAAGTTTTTGGCTCTGCAAAGACAATTAAAGTCAGCAAAGAAGAGACCACCATCATCGATGGAGCTGGTGAGGCTAACAAAGTTTTAGAAAGAGTGACTCAGATTAAAAGAGAGATCGAAAATCCGGCAACTTCTGAATATGACAAGAAAAATTTAGAGGAGCGCCTTGCAAAATTAGTGGGCGGCGTTGCCGTCATCAATTTAGGAGCTGCGACTGAAGCTGAATTAAAAGAGAAAAAAGCACGCGTAGAAGATGCCCTCCATGCAACAAGAGCAGCTGTTGCCGAAGGAATTGTTCCAGGAGGCGGTGTAGCCCTTCTTAGATGCATCAAGAGCTTAGATTCTCTAAAATTAGAAGGAGAACAGCAAATTGGTGTTCAACTGATCCGCCAGGCTGCTTTTGCCCCAGCTATTGCGATTGCTGCAAACTGCGGCAAACAAGGCAATCTGATCGCAGAAAAAATTTCTGAAGGAAAAGACGCTTTTGGCTATAACGGCATGACAGATGAATTTACAGACCTTTTAAAAGATGGCGTCATCGACCCTGTCCGCGTCACAAGAAGTGCACTTGCAAATGCAGCTTCCATTGCATCTCTTTTGCTCACAACAGCTTGCATGATCACAGACAAGCCGGAGCCAAAATCTCAAAATCCAGAAGCTGGTATGGGTGGCATGGGTATGGGTGGTATGGGTATGGGTGGCATGGGCATGATGTAACCTTATGCCAACTTACGACTATCTTTGCCAAAATTGCGAAGCTAAAACTGAAATTTTTCAAAAAATTACAGATACCCCGCTAAAGACTTGCCCCTATTGCGAAAGCAACAGTCTAAAGCGGGGATTTGGCGGGGGGCTTGGCATTCAGATGAGCCATAAAAGCTTTTCACATGATGGTACCTACTCTTGCTGTCCCTGCGGAAAATCGTCTCCTTGCAGACATAGTGGTTGAAAAAAAATTTAAACCACTATAAACATCTTTTGTCTATACTGGGGTAAAAAGGGGATCTATTATGTCTTATATCCGGTCTATAAAAGCGATTGAAATTTTAGATTCCAGGGGAAACCCCACCCTTAAAGTCATCCTCACAACAGACCTTGGTATTACAGCAGAAGCTTCTGTCCCTTCTGGCGCATCAACCGGAGAGCACGAAGCGCATGAATTAAGGGACAGCAATGAAACGCGCTACTTTAAAAAAGGGGTCAAAACAGCAGTTTCTCATGTGAACCGCCAAATTGCTGAAATTTTACTTGGCGAACATATTTTTGACCAAAAACGACTGGATATGATGCTCATTGCTGCAGATGGCACCGAAAATAAATCGTGCCTTGGAGCAAACGCCATTTTGGGAGCCTCCATGGCAATCGCAAGGGCTGCAGCTTTAACAGCTAAAATGCCGCTCTACCGCTACCTTGGTGGCTCTCATACCTATATTTTGCCCTGTCCGATGATCAACATCATCAATGGAGGTGCCCATGCAGATAATTCTCTTGATTTCCAAGAATTTATGATTCGTCCAAAAGAGGCTCCCAGTTTCCGTGAGGCTGTGCGCTATGGGGCTGAAATTTTCCATACATTAAAGGATCTCTTAAAAAAAGCGCACCATATCACAGCAGTTGGCGATGAGGGAGGCTTTGCCCCGAATTTAAAATCCAATGAAGAAGCCATTGAAATCATTTTGGCAGCCATTGAAAAGGCAGGCTATAAGCCAGGAAAAGATGTTTCCATAGCTCTTGATTGCGCAGCCTCTGAATTTTTTGATAAGAGCACCGGTCTTTACATCGAAAAGAAAAAAATGCAAAAAGGCGAAGCCTATGCCGAAAAAACAAGCGAAGCCCAAATCGCTTATTTAAAAAATCTCGTTTCTAAATATCCGATTGATTCCATTGAGGATGGCCTTGCCGAGAATGATTGGGCTGGTTGGAAGCTTTTGACAAAAGAGCTGAAAGGAAAAGCTCAAATTGTAGGCGATGACCTGTTTGTGACAAATCCCAAATACTTGCAAAAAGGCATTCAAACAGAAACTGCTGATGCTATTTTAATAAAACCCAATCAAATTGGCACCATCACTGAAACTTTAGAAACCATAAGGCTTGCTCAAACTAATGGCTATGCAGCCATTATCTCTCATCGGTCAGGGGAAACAGAAGACACCATGATTGCAGACATTGCAGTGGCTGTCAACTCCGGTCAAATCAAAACGGGGTCTCTTTCAAGGACTGACAGGGTTGCAAAATACAACAGGCTACTCAGCATAGAGGCTGGTCTTGATGGCATCGGTCTTTATCAAGACAGCAATAAAAGTGCTTTTAAAAAATAAAGTTTATATCATTTTGTAAAAATGTTATAATTGAAGAAAACGGCAAGGCGAGAAACTATGGGCTTATGTACGGTCGCATTATTTGGAGAAGCCGAAAAAGGAGAGTATCACACTCCCTATCTTTGCAAAACGCTTTCTGAGCTGGTCAAATATTTTGGCAATCCTCCAACTGAAAGTTTAGGCCTTCATTTAGCTATCCAGGCAATTCTTTATGAGCGCAACCTGATTTTTTTTAGGGTTGAAGAAGAAGGCTATAGCACAAACGACTATTTGACAGGGGTCACTCACTTAAAAGAACAGAATATGATCGGAAATATTGCAGCGATTTGCATGCCAGGCGTTGGCACCCATCAAATCCTGAGTGCCGTCAAACCCATTTGCGCCATCTACCACAGCATCTTAATTACGAACGAAAAAGACCTCTACGACTATCTAACTATAGCTGATATTTCATAAAATAGTTATAAATTTAATTTGTTAACAATGCCATACTTAAAAAGATTCTATCGTGCTGGCAATGTTTTTCGGATGATTTTATTGAGGTCGCGTGGCCTTAAAAGACAATGATGATTCTCTTTTAATATAGGCAAATCTTTTGCAAACTCATCTTTGGCTACAGTCTTAATAAACCCATCTATTTTATAAGAAAAGAAAACTTTACCATCTTTCCCATCTTGCCACCAAATAATGCCCTTATCGAATTTATTTAGATATCCATTCACTTTTTTTTGTGTCAAACGATGCAAAAACTCTGCAGCAGATAAATGATTATCAGTAGACTCTACTTTTTGATCATTGCTTACCGGCTTTTCTCGAACAGCTGGTTTGGCATTTTTTATTTCAAGGTCGTCTCTTGATATTAATTTAATTCCTTCTTTCTCAAGTTCCTCTTTTAAACCAGCAACGCTTTGTTTTTTATCAAATACGAAATGGTCAAAAATTCCATCCTTATCGCAACTAGTGATCAATACTTCTTTGTTTTCCGGATCATAATGGATCATTGCTTCATTAGCTTCTAATGCATCAGCAGCAAATTCTTTAGTCCGTGTCTCATGATAATAAGGATTTTTTTCCATCTCTTTAAAAAGTTTTTCTTTTTCAGGATTTAAAATAAAAAGCTTTCCATCCTTTATAAGTTTATCCATCACTGTTTCAACAGAATCCTCTCCTACAAAAAATTCCGTAATATTGTTGTTTTGTTCCTTATAACTGAACACAATATCTTCCTTTTCTGGATGATGATGTATGACAACGTATCCGGGATCAAAAACTTCAAGAATAGCGTCAACAGCCTTGTTGTCCATAACTCCATGATAATAAGGATTTTTTTCCATCTCTTTAAAAAGTTTTTCTTTTTCAGGATTTAAAATAAAAAGCTTTCCATCCTTT
>DAORNI010000014.1:37626-38983 GCA_035440845.1 Parachlamydiaceae bacterium
GAACACAATATCTTCCTTTTCTGGATGATGATGCATGACAACGTATCCGGGATCAAAAACTTCAAGAATAGCATCAACAGCCTTGTCATCCATAACTCCATGATAATAAGAATTTTTTTCCACCTCTTTAAAAAGTTTTTCTTTTTCAGGATTTAAAATAAAAAGCTTTCCATCCTTTATAAGTTTATCCATCACTATTTCAACAGAATCCTCTCCTACAAAAAATTCCGTAATATTGCCGTTTTGTTCCTTATAACTGAACACAATATCTTCCTTTTCTGGATGATGATGCATGACAACGTATCCGGGATCATAAGCTGCAAGGAGCTTTTCAACAGCTTCATCATCCATGATCCCTTGATAAAAATGATCATGCTCAGCTGCTGTCAGATTTTTTTCTTTCCATAAAATTTCTTTAGTTTCTTCTAAAGTTTCTGGCATCTTGCCTTCTAAAGCCAAATCTAAAAAAGTTGCATGAGCACCTTCAAAGCCACGAATAAGTGTTTCTGATGTCTTTACACTATGCACAGATTTATCACTAAAAAATGAAGTTGCAGGCAAAGCTTCCTCTTTTTCTGAAATGGGAACAAAAGCCGGTAAACGCTCATAAACAACTTGTTGAAATGTAGAATCCTCAAATAAACGCTCATAAACAGCTGTTTGAGATGTAAAATTCTCAAGTAATGGATCCAGTGGAAATACATGCTCGCCAATTAAAGGAGATGCACTAAATTCCTCTAAAGTTTTTTCAGAAGATTTTTTAATGATATATTCAAAGTCTGGAAGTTCCAGGATTTTTTCAAAGATCATTGGATCTATATCTGGATCTGCTCCATCGCTTCCTTTATCCATCTCATCTTTAATTTCTTTACTAATAGGTTCTTTTTGCAAGGGCTGTTTATTTTTTAAACCTAAATTCATGCTCCTTTCAAAAGCATCTACTTTGTTCCCCAAAGGGCTATGTGGCGCAGTTTGCGTTGGCAGAAATCTTCCTTCAGTCAATGCTCTTAAATGGGGACTTAAAGGTTTTTCTGGTATACTTGGCTGCATCCAATGATTGAACTGTGCAGTAATTTCATGCTCTTGCTTTAAAATATTTATTTTATTATCAAGCTCTTCTGTAATTTTCTCAAGAAGCTGCGGATTTATTTCTTCATTTTTTAAAGATTCTTGAATATTAGCAACTAAGGCATTCTTTAACTCTTTGCTAGTTGGGTTTTCTAAAGTAGAAGTAATTTGATTCACAGCATCATCGACAATTGCTTTTGCCAACTGCTCTTCCTTAGAAGGTGAAGCCTTACTATTTTTTGGCACAGCATCGGCCATTAATTTTAAGCCTGCAAAAACTAAAAGAGTT
>DAORNI010000015.1:0-3591 GCA_035440845.1 Parachlamydiaceae bacterium
GCTTACATAAATCAACTTTGCGTAAGATGAGTTATAAATAAAAAAGCTCCAATTTATATTGGAGCTTTTTTATTGAACTTGAAAACTTAAGATAAAATAAATAAATTTTATATTATTTATGCGCCTGTTTCGACAGAAACATATGTTTTATCTGTCTTACGGAAAGAAATGACACCATTTGCAAGTGCAAAAAGCGTATCATCCACACCGCGGCCTACATTTTTACCCGGATGCCATTTTGTTCCGCGCTGTCTAACTAAAATGCTTCCAGCTTTAACAACTTCTCCAGATCCAACTTTTACTCCAAGGCGCTTTGAATGTGAATCGCGCCCGTTTCTTGTAGAGCCCTGCCCTTTCTTATGTGCCATGCTTACCTCCGTTATCTTTTCCAATCCCCGTGATCTTTACACGAGAATAGTGCTGTCTGTGACCAAATTTTCGGTATTGATGGTGGCTTGCTTTGTATTTCATACTTGTAATCTTAGGACCTGTTGCAAATCCTAAAAGTTCTCCTGTTACAACAAATCCAGGAATGCTTGGCTTACCAATAGTAGCCGCATTTCCGTCGTTGAAAAAAAGGGCTTCAAAGCTTACTTCAGAGCCAAGTTCTGCATTATTTAGCAATTCCACTTCGATGACGTCATCTTTTGAAACACGGTACTGCTTTCCACCGGTTTTTATAATGGCGTATGCTTTTTTATTATCTGTTTTTGAATTCATCATTAACTTCCTAAAGTCTTAACTTAAATTATGGAGTCTAGCAGAATATCTTCTTTGAAATCAATAAAAAAAGACGGGTCTAGAAAAAATAATCCATCAGCTCTACAAAGAATTTATATAAGCATTGAAAATAAAAAAGCGAGAAACGTTTTTAGGTGCTTCTTGCGGTTAAAGTTATTTCTCCAATGCCAATTGCATTTATTGTAAATTCATCTGTAGAAACTTGTGCTGAAAATACTTCTAAAAAAATCTGCCATAAGTGTGTAGACGAAATTATAGATGAAACAGCTAAAAAAGCAATTGAGAAATCAGTGGATGCATGTGTTGGTTCAACAAAATCTTATTTTTCTATAGCTTATGACTATATAGTAAATAAATTATCTTAATTTTTTCATTAATCTTCGGGGATTTTAAACCCGAGGATACATCTAAGCACAAATTTTATGGAACCTATTATCAATTCGCCTCATAGTTGGTACGTTAACAATTTTAAGGTAAGACTATTGCAAGAGCATGATTCTTTAGCATATGAAACAATTAATACAATTAATGGAAATTTTATTTATAAAGAATCATTTGACGAATATTTAAAAATAACACCAATGGAACAATTAATATCTTCTCTAAAAAATCGGCGAGTTATGATTAAAGACAACGGTAGTGCGGCTTTTTCATACCATTATCTCAATTCGATTTTAGATGATAAAGAAATAAATCTTATCCGGGGGACTGATGATTTGATTTGAGATGTTTTCTGTAATTCAACAAAAAAAAGCTCTTTCTTTTCATTGAAAGACTCGACTATTCCTTCTTTTAAGATGTCATCCAGATACAGTTGCTTTAATTGAGAAGTTAAAAAATGAATCGTTTAAAAACTCCCAATCCGTTTATACTTTGATAAATGACTTTAAATTAGTTATATTTACGAACAAACTATCTTTAATAAATGAAGAAAAAGAAATAATAATGGGAAAGTGCTAGCAAATAATATAAGATCTGCAGGATATAACGCATGTATTGCATTAATAATACTTGCTATGACAAAAACTTCTGTATCAAAAACTCTTTTTGCGTTGCCTATTGCAATTGCTATTATATTTGCCCCTGTTCTAGAACCGCGGCATCTATTGATTACAAAAGATCGACCACTTGAAGATGATTTAGAACCAACACTTCAGGAAAAATTTGGGATTGTAATTGAACCAAAAATTGCGGTTTGAAGGCTCATAATTGTTTTACATGACGTCAATTTCATTTAAAACCATTAGGTATTGAATTTAAAGAAAAAAATCAATACAGTGTTTCAGAACTTCTAGTTGCATGTGCAACAAACTACACGGAAGTACCTGAATATTATACAGAAAACTTTACAGAAAAACAAATAATACAATGGATATAAAACATGCTTGCTTCTTATTCTAATTTATGTTCCCCATCATTTTCCTATTTAATCAATTATGAAATTCAGTCTAGAATGTATAATTGGTTTGATAAAATTACCGATGAAAGACAATGGCTAAGATTGCCTGGTATTTGCATATGGACCGCTTCTAATATTGGTACTATAATAACTAGAATCGCCGGTGTTGTAGAGACTTTTTTTAATGGAACTAGTGTGTTATTATCCGCACCTTTTACAGATAACTGTCTTTCTAATGCCACTCTTGGATTAAGACAAATATTTGTACATACCCCTAAAAATTTCTTGCGCACAATTTTCATACCTGTTGAATTTATTTTCGGGGCAGCTTTTAATTTTGCAGCGCCTAAGTATTTTACAATATTGATGTCCGAATGTATGAAAGTAAATTTAAATCATGCAAAAGCAGGTACAATTGAAAGTAAAGAACATTATATTGATTTATTTAGAGCTTCAGGAACATCTTATAGTAGGCTTATAAAACATCAAAAAGCTTGATTGGATAAATAAAATCTCTGTTTAGAACCAAGCCTCCCCTTTCTGAGCTTTTTTTTTGCCTGTCTAAATTTGAGAGAGTTCTTTTAAATGTCATTATATACCATTTAAAAGTCTTAATCAAATTCACCGCATAAGCATACTTCACCCGTATAGGCGGGTGATCGTATGCCTACTATAAGTATGCAAAAAAATGTAGTTAATATTTACGAACCCAAAGTTTCTAAGATACATAAAAAAGCATTAACATTTTTCATCGAATGTGGTGCTAAATTTTAAGAAGTCTATCATTTTTTCTATATAGTCTTTTAAAAATTGCTAACCCAATTCTAAATAAAAAAAATTCGAAAAGCTTTCAGTTAATCGAATCTTATCTCATCACACCTCGCCACACTCCGCTGTACCTTGGCAAATCATGTCAAGCCTATCCATGTTATAATACTAATCTTCCCATACATGATCGCGCTAATTTGGAGGAATAAGCCCCCGCCAAAGAGCACCTCCAATCATTCCTCGATGACCCTTATCTAATCTCAAAGCATGGCACCCAAAAACAAAGACTTCTGAGATTTAAAATGTGACTATTGCCGCCTTTTCTTAAATGTTGCAAGATAGCGATTGCATGTACTTTTACTGCGAATAATACCTTTAGCTGTGGGTTCTAAAAGAATTTTTTGCTTTTTCTCTATGATCAAAGCAGGTCTTATATCTTCAAGATAAAAATGACCGAGTTCTTTTTACCACCAAAGAAGATGACCATGTTTGACAACCGAAGCAGCAACAAGATTGATAGTCCTTTGAACTACAACCCTAAGTCTTTGATTTTCAGTTGATAAAAAAGAGTGTTTACATTGACGCCGTAAAATTAACGGAATCGACACTCCAAAATAAATTCAAAATAATTATTGAATTCAAGTTTTGGGTGATTTAAGGAAATCTAGAACTACGGCAACAGT
>DAORNI010000015.1:3698-22029 GCA_035440845.1 Parachlamydiaceae bacterium
ACCGACTGAGCTATCTGGCCAATCAATAAAGACAGTAACATATAAAATAGGCTGATTTATTGCAATCATTTTCAGTTAACAGTCTCTTTTTTTGTTTCCAAATAGATCATATCCTTTAAAACGTTAACAGCTTCCATCATCTGAAAATCTTCATCATTAAAACTTCTGTCATTTCTACTCCCAAATTCCTCTTCCTCCCACTCGCCCTCTTTGTTAGCGCCTTTTAGCTGTTTTAAAAATCTCTGGTAATTTTTATTTTGCGCAATCCGATAGCTGCTGTTTTTCTTTAAAACAGGCACCATCTCTTTCCAGGTTTCTATTTGAACTTGTTCTGTTGGCACATAGTAGTGCAGATACCACTGTTTCTCTTCTGCAGTGACATCCTCTAGATCATCTTTAAATTCCGGTTTGATTGTATCATTTTTTAAAGTATGACCCCCAAGATAGACCTCTCCAATTTTATCTTGCGAATATTTTCCAGGGATCACCACTTGCGAGCGCACCCCTTTAATTTGCGGCGTATTTCCAGAAACGGTATAATATTTACCGATCGTTACTTTAAAAAATGGGGACTCCTTTTTGTCTTGTGTGACAGTTTGCGTCTGTACAGTCCCTTTTCCATAAGACCTTGCATCGCCAACAACAATAGCAACCCCATAATCTTGAAGAGATTCTGCTACAATTTCTGCAGCAGAAGCTGTCATTTGGGAGATCAAGATGACTAAAGGTCCATTATAAGCTGTTTTTCCATCCAGATCTCTAAAAACGCGCTCATCACCGTTAGAATATTTTGAAATGACGATTATCCCATTTGTAATAAAAAGACCGGCAACTTTTACTGCCTGAGATAAAAAGCCGCCCGTATTTTCCCTCAAATCCAAAATAAGACCGCGCAAATTTCCCTGCTTTTGAAGCTTTAAAATAGCATCTTTCACATCTTTTTCACTAGAGACGCCGCTATCGTTTTGATAAAAAGAATTCAATGTAATTTTTCCGATAATACCATTTGCAACGTGTTCAAAACTTGTAATAACACGGTCTTCATCCATCGAAATAGCTTCTCTTTTAAGCTTTACAGTAAACTGCTTGTTTGTAAATTGAGCCCCTTCCAAAGTTTTGCGCTTAACCAAAAGAGTGGCAACACTGTCTTTTTCTCCCTGCAGCAAACCGGCTGCTTTTCCAACGCTCTCTTCTGTAATATTTTTTCCATCAATTTCCAAAATCTGATCGCCCACCCTTAAAAGTCCGCTTTTTGCAGCAGGAGATCCAGGAATAATTCCATTGATCACAATGCCCTCTGGAGAATCTTGCAGGCTTAGGCCAACACCTTGAAAAGAATTTTCAAGGTGCATTTTCATGTCGTAGGCTTCTGTTGGATTATAAAATTCCGTATGGGCATCCAAACTGCTTGCAAGCGATTTTAAAATATGCATCACAAAAAGATTCTCATTTTCAGCCTCTGTCAAATAGCCCTCTTTTTCTTCATCCAAAAGATACTGCTTTTCAAAAGCGTAGAGACGCTTTTCATACGTGCTCAAAATATTTTTTTGGTTCTGTTTGATATAAGGGATTCCATAGCGCTTTTCCTCTGCAGAAAAAAGAACTTCAAACTGCCCTGCAATCCTTTTTTCAAGTTCATTTTCATTTTTAGGGAAATTTTTAATAAAAAAAACGCTGCCAACATTTGGATTATTTAGAGCATCCTGAACAAGCTTTGCACTATTTTCGCCTAATTTTTTACGGATAGTCCTCGATCTTAAAATGGATTTTTTAAAGAGGGCATTCAATTGCCGGTAAACAGAAAAGTCATTTTGATTATATTGGGCAGCTAATTCCTTTAATCGTTGCTCATCCATATCTAAAAAAGGTGCAGCTTCACTCTCAAGAAGATAAATGCGGTAAGGATCAAATTGTTCGATATAAATTTTTAAGGAGTTTTTAATGACAGAGTCAGTCATTTTGTCCCCTTCTGCATGCTGGGAGAGGATTTGTTCCATGATGCGGTGCACATCTTTTATTTTTAAAAACTCCAGATTGTCTGCATGGCTTAAGCTAAAAGCGATAAAAAAAAGAAACAAGAATTGGCAAAAAAATTTAAACTTCATTAAAATCTCCCTTTTTTTGTACTATAAAGATTAAAATATAAAATCACAATTCCTTTAAAACGATCCGTATGAAGCCAGCAGAAACCTTTACTTTAGAAAACTTTGAGGGTCCCTTGGAGTTTTTACTCTACCTTGTTCAAAACCAGGAAATGGACATCTACGAGATCCCCATTCAAAAGATCATGGAACAGTATCTTGAAAAAAAGACAAAGGAAGGGGCTTATGATGTCGACAAAGGGGCAGAATTCATCGGGATGGCCTCCCTTCTTTTGTTTATCAAGAGCCGCACCCTTTTGCCCAAGCATGAGCAGCCCTTGGATGAAAACGAAGAACTAGACCCAAGGTTCACAATCATCCATAAACTTTTAGACTACTGCAAATTTAAAGATGCTGCAAAAGAGCTCTCAAACAGGGAAGATACCGCATCTTCTTTTTTTGGAAGAGGCTGCCTAGAGCCTTTTGAAACCAAAAAAACTTTAGGCATTGAGCATTTGACTTTGCAGGATCTAGCCTCCCTTTTTAAAGGGATCATGTCCAAGCATGAGGGAAAAAAGGGATTGATCAAAGAAGAAGTTTGGCTAGTCTCTGATAAAATCCAGCTGATCCGCCAAAAATTAAAAGAAGAAGCTGAAATTAAATTTGAATTCCTTTTTAATCCGGAACTTTCAAGGGATGAACTCATTGTCACATTTTTAGCAGTTTTAGAACTGATGAAACTGGGCACGATACAAGTGATCAAAGATGCAAGCGCAATTTGGATTAAAAGGAGCGAAATAAATGGCTAAAGAAATTAATCTTTTTTTGCAAGATGTGGAAGTAGCTTCAGAAGAGCCTGTTAAAGACCCGGTCAAAAAAAACTATACGCAAGATTTTCTGCCTGGTATTTTAAACAATGGGGAAATGCCGCAAAACGAGTTTAGAAACGAAGAGAAAAAGACTTTTTTCCACAATAAAATCAAAGTAAAGAGAGTCATTGAAGCGCTTCTTTTTTCTGCCAATGAACCCATTTCTTTTCAAAAAATAAGAGAAATCACAGATACCATCTACGAATTTAAGCCGCGCGCTTTGCGCGAGATCATTGATGAGCTGCAAAATGATTTTATCTCCAAACAGCTTGTTTATCGCCTAGAAGAAATTGAAGAGGGCTTTTTACTGCGCACCTCTGAAGAGTTTAGTCCCTATCTCAACATCCTTTACCGCAATAAGCGCATTGAGAAGCTCTCACAAGCAGCAGCAGAAGTTTTAGCAATCATCGCTTACCGCCAGCCGGTAACAAGACCCCAGATCGACTCCATTAGAGGAGTTGACTCAACAGGCACAATCCAAGCCCTTTTAGAAAGACAATTGATAGAGCCTCTTGGAAAGTTGGAAGCACCAGGAAGGCCCACACTCTTTGGCATTACGAAAAGCTTTTTAAAGCACTTTGGCTTAAGGGACTTAAAAGAGCTACCGCAAATTTAGAGCAAGCAGCCGTCATTTTTTTACTATTGAGAACAGTGAAATCGTTTAATTAGAAACTGTTTGAAAAAGACGGTGATCAAGAAGATGGCAAAGATGAGGCACACGACAATGCCACCAGTTGATAGAGCAACCCCGTAGAAGGATAAAATATGTCGGGATAGGGCAACCCCTAAAACAGAGGCTAAAATGCCTATTAAAATGCTGATTAAAAACATTTTGTTCAGATGACTGGTCAAAAGCCTGGCAGTGAGAGCCGGTCCCGTAATAAAACTAAGCAGCATCAAAACCCCAACTGCCCGAAAAGCGCCAATAGCTGTCAATGAGACTTGTGCCATTAAGA
Organism: Parachlamydiaceae bacterium; assembly: GCA_035440845.1. Taxonomy (GTDB): domain Bacteria; phylum Chlamydiota; class Chlamydiia; order Chlamydiales; family Parachlamydiaceae; genus JBBSJT01. The sequence goes on from DAORNI010000015.1 coordinate 7,605, forward strand.
GATAATTATAAAAAACAACAGAAATGCCAAGCGCCTTTGAGAGTCCCGGATCAAAGGTTGTGATTTTAAATTCTTTAAAAAAGAGAAAGAAAAGGCAACTGTTTAAAAACAGGATTAAAAAGATAAAAGCGCAATCATCGATATGAAGGGCATCAGCATTTCCCATCACAACTTCTGTCCCCACATGTGCATTGCGCGTTAAAAGCGTCACCAAAATAATTCCTAATGCAAAAAGTGTTGTAAAGACAAGCCCTGTACTTGCATCCTCTTGCAGACGCACTGTTTTTGTCAAAAATTCGGTCAAAAAAGTAGTGGCAATCCCCGTTAAAAGAGAAGCAATTAGCATGGTCTGCATATCAATGGGTTCGCTATATGCACCCTTGCTTCCAATAAAATGATCCTTGGTTAAAAAAAAGGCTAAAACAATGCCAAGCAAGATGGTGTGGGACAAAGAATTAGCAAGCATTGTCATGCGGCGCAAGACCAAAAAAGTGCCTACCATTGCAGAAGAAACAGCAACAAGAGAGAGAACGATCATCTGCACTTCATCAGAAGCAAGAGAAGAAAAACTTAAAGCACCAGACATCAACTGCCAAATTCTTACAATCAGCGTCATAAAAAACTCAAAAAAACTATTTCCAGAATAGGGATTGAAGCTGGTCATATGGATGTCTTTGGAGGTATGGGTTGATGATGCGGATCTTCTTTTGGATCTTTGAGCAAAGCAATTAGTTCAAGCTCAATTTCTGGAGTGATGATATGCTCCATCTCTTCTGCACTCCGGTGCACTTTTTCTACACCTACCCCTAAATAATTGACAAGATAGACCTCCCAGAGCCTGTGAAGACGGATAATCTTTTCAGCTTTTAGGATTCCCTCTTTGGTCAGTTTATAATGATCCTCTTCTTTTTCAAGAAAACCTTTTCTAATAAGCCTAAAAAGAAGAAACCGCAAATAAAAAGGATTTAAGCTCTGATACTTTTCTATTGCATCAAAAGAGACCAAAGCCGTCTTATTAGCATAAGAAAAGCGCCAAATGGCCTTTAAAAGGTTTTCAGAGACGCAACGGTAGCGAAAACAGCCGATGCGCAAAAGCCGGACAAGCCATCCGCGCTCTTTAGAAAAACAGAGCGAAAACAAGCAAATAATGGCAGCCATCATGACGATCATGGGTCCAGTTGGCAGCACAAGGCGCTCTCCTTTGTAGCTTTTTGCAAGGGATGCTGTGATCTCTACAGAAAAGTAATTGCCCAAAAAACCAGAGAGCAGCCCAAAAAAAGCAGAGAGCACAAACATGAAAGAGAGTTTGTTTGTATACTGTCTTGCAGCAACAGCTGGAGCTATTAGCATGGCGCTCATCAAAACAACCCCAACAGAGCGGATTCCAATAACAACAGCTAAAGCAATCAAGAAAAACAGCAAAAAATTAACAGCTTGTGCATTCAAACCAAGAGATTTTGCATATTCCATATCAAAAGAGAGCGTCTGAATTTCTTTATAAAAAAGAATAATTGCCAAAAGGCAAACAAGCGATAAAATCCCGTAAATTAAGATATGACGGTCTGTCATGGTGGCCGCTTGTCCATAAAGATAGCTCTGGATCTGCCGGTAGAGCGCTGAATGAGAAAATTGTACTTCAGATGCCAATAAAAGACCGATTCCAAAAAAAGAAGAGAGAATGAAGCAGAGTGCAGAATCTGGTTTGATTTTAAACTTGCTGACAAGCCAATGAATGCAAAAAAGGCCAAAAAGGGCGCTTAAAAAAGCAAAAAGCATAATAAGAAAGGCAAGAAGACTCATCTGCTCTTCACCAAAGCCTAAAAAACCAGCTGCCATGACGCCAAATACCACGCCTGGATAAGCCGCATGAGAAAGAGCCTCCCCAACTAAAGACTGCTTGCGCAAAACGACGATCACCCCAATCAAAGCCGCAGAAAGGCACATCAACATACAGCCAATTGTAGGGGCTCTTAAAACAGCATCTGTAAAGTAAAGAAAAGGCGATTGCATATGAACTCTTTTTCTAGTCTGCTATTCCCTTGGATTTTTGCAAGGAGAGCTTTAATGCCTCATCAAATAAAGAACAGCTTTTTCCATAAGCTTCATTTAATGTTTTGGGGTTGAAGACAGCAGATGTCTTTCCAGAGGCAATAAGCCGCATATTGAGCATGATCAGCCAATCAAAATAATTTGTAACACTATTTAAGTCGTGATGCACAACAAAAACAGTTTTGCCTTCCGATTTTAATTTGCGCAAAAGATCCATAATCACTTTTTCTGTTGTGATATCGATCCCCGAAAAGGGTTCGTCCATAAAATAGATGTCAGCCTCTTGCAAAAGTGCCCTTGCAATAAAAACACGCTGCTGCTGACCTCCAGAGAGCTGACTGATCTGACGGTCTGCATATTGACTCATACCCACAACATCCAAATAATGAAGACAAGCCTTATGATCAATAGCACGAGGCCTTCTAAAAACTCCCAACATTCCGTAGCGCCCCATCAAGGCCAAATCTTTGACAGTAATGGGAAAATCCCAATCCACAGATTCTCTTTGAGGGACGTAAGCGACTCGCCTCCTCACATTTTTTAAAGGCTCTCCAAAAAAGGCCACACTACCGCTTATTGGTTTTACAAGGCCTAAAGCTGCTTTAATAAAGGTACTTTTTCCAGCTCCGTTTGGACCTAGGATGCCTACTAGCTTTCCAGAGGGTACTTGCAGGGAAACATCAAAAAGCACAGGCGTTTTATCATAATTGACATTTAACTGGTTCGTTTCAAAAATGGGCGTCATTTTTATGGCTCTCTTAAATGATTGGCAATCACTTTGGCGTTATGGAGAATCATCTTTAAATAAGTATCTCCATCACTTCCTGGACTTCCCATAGCATCCCCATAAAGAGGTTCTTTAGAAATTTTCAGATCAAGCCCTTTTTCTTTGCCGGCAGATAAAATTTTACGGATCGAATCTTGACTGACATTAGACTCTGGAAATAGAACATGGATCTGGTACGCATACAGATGATCTATGATATACTGGATATCAGATGCACTAATCTGGCTCTCTGGAGCCAGACCCTCTGGCGCTTGAAACCGCTTTTGCCAGCTGTTTGATGCTTTTTCCTCTTTAGTTGCAAGATAAGCTTTTGCAAAGTAGTTGAAAGCATCATGGCTTGTCACGAGATAGCGCTTGTTTTCTGGGATCTCAAGCAGCAGTTTTTTTACCTCTTCATCGCTTCTTTTCATTTCGCTTAAAAGCAAAAGCGCATTCTTTTCATACTCTTCTTTGTTGACCGGATCTTTTTTAGCAAGAGCTTCTGCAATAAAAGGGACAGCTTTTGAAAAGAGAGAGATGTCCATCCAAATATGGGGGTCTGTCTGTCCGTTTTCACGCAAAATCAAAGAAGGATCTTGCTCTTCGATCTTATTTCCAAGCGGAACAGCTTTTTCGCTATTGTAGAGATAGTGCTGTAAACTAGGCCCATGCTCTAGCCCAAGGGCATTAAAGAAGATGATGTCTGCTTTTTGCAATTTTTCATCATCCCCTTTGACAAGTTGGTAAGAGTGGGGATCTAGATCGCCTTTGATCAAAGGGATGGCATTGACATGTTCTTTTCCGACCTCTTTTACAAGCTCGTTGATTATGGCAGTTGTCGATAAGACTTTGATTTTTCCATTATGGCTTGAAAAAAGTTGGTCTTTTTCTTGCCTTTTTCTTAATTCTTCTTGATTACCACAAGAGACAAAAAGAAGAGCCGTTATAAAAAAAATAGCATGTGACAAAAATTTCATAAAACAGCCTCTTTCAAATTGTCAAAAGAATAAATGCCATTGGAACAGCCGGATGCAAATTGCACGCGAAGCGCATATCTGCCAACGCTTGCAATATAAAGTGCCCTTACATCCTCTTTCACCGGATTTTTAGCAAAAGAGCACTGCGCGCAAGGACAAGCTTTTTGCAAATCGCTCAAACGGTAATGCTGCACTTTTCCATCGCTCCATAAAATGGCAAAAGTATGATTATCAACCTGATAAATTTCTTTTGGAATAAAAACTTTGTTCATAAATTAATGCATTTCCTTCCAGGCTAAATGAAACGGTTCTCCGGAAAAAGACTTTAATAGTTCAAGATGATACTCTGTTTGCTTTGCAATTTCAAGAAAAGTTAGAGCAGCAGTTTGTCCGGATTCCTCTTCAAATAAAGATTTTCCAAGATCGCCAAAAGCGCAGATGTTTGGATCAAGAGGAATTTGCCCTAAAAATGGAACGCCAGATTCCTGTGCCAGCGCCGCCCCCCCGCCTTGGCCAAAAATAGGCACCTTTTCATTTTCCTTTCCTAAAAAATAGCTCATATTCTCTACCACGCCCAAGATTGGAATGTTCACTTGACCAAACATATGCATCGCTTTTCTCACATCCAAGACTGCAACATTTTGAGGAGTTGTGACAAGAAGTGCAGAGGAGAGCTTGGCTTCTTGTGCAAGCGTCAACTGAATGTCTCCAGTCCCTGGAGGAAAGTCAATTAAAAGATAGTCCAGCTCGCCCCAGACCACATTTTTTAAAAATTGTTTTATAATTCCCGTAGCAATAGGCGCCCTCACAACAGCTGCCTCATTTTCGGGACGAAAATAGGCCATGGAAATCATCGGAATGCCGCGGCACATCGCTGGAATTATAGTTTCCCCTTTCTGTTTTGGGCATAAGTCTTCCGGCAGCATCATTCTAATAGAGGGACCATAAATATCGGTATCTAAAATCCCAACAGACCTGCCCATTTTTTTTAAAGCTAGCGCCAAATTGACTGTAACTGTGGATTTTCCGACTCCGCCTTTTCCGGCAGCGATCGCAACGATCGATTTAATAGTTGAAAGCGGCTTTTTTTGTTGGAATAGGGGGAGGGGCATGGATACCTCGATCTAAAATTGATTCTAAATAAAAAGTCATTCTATCTGATTCTACTATTCTCATCAATGAAACTAATCTTTTCTTCTTTCAAGGATATCTTGAAATTAATTTTGGGTTGCAAGAAAATTCTATAACGATATAATAGGCTTTAGTAAATTAAAAATGGTCTAAAAAAGACCTGGTGCGTTTTAAGCAGGTTAAAAAAGCAAGCTATTAAACCTGAACAAGATGATTAAATAAATTTTGAATTTTACACATTAAAAATTTATCTTTTATTTAAAAAATTTTTTAAAGAAACAAAAACAAAAAAACACGATAAGGCAGGTAAAAAACAACCATGAGCGCAACACAAGAAAAAAATAAACAAGACACAAAACAACTAGACCTCTTAATCGGCGCTGCCCAAAAAAAAATCAATGGCAAAAAAGAAAATGATATTTGTCGCTATATCCCATCTCCTACAGGAATTGGCTATATCCATCATTTTACAATGAGAAAAATGCGCTCTGAAGAGCCAGAAAAATTACACGCCATGATCTCCAAATACATCGTCAATGCAGACAAGCCAACAAATGTCGCTCCAAAGCAAAGAGCTGCAAGAGGCTCAAGAAAGCGCCGCGACCAGATCGTGTTTACAAAACAAGACATCGACAGAATGCTCCTTATGGCAAGGACTGCTGGAGACAAGGACATGATCCGCAAGCTCACTCCAAAAAAAGATTTGCGCTCCATCAAACGCGAACTTTTGGCATCTATCCGCCAAGGACGTGTTGAGGAAGATTTATGGCTCTCTTATGCTGAGATCATCCACAACCAAAATGCTTTGGCGAATGTAATGGCAAATAGCTAATAATTCTCTCTTGTACCCTTCTGCTCTCTGTGGTTTATTTTAATTTACCACAGAGCAGCTATACCGAACGCATTTCAAAATACGAATTAACGAAAAAAAAAATCTAAAATTAAAGTTAATGATTTCTTTTGTATTTTCTTTGCGTCTTCTTTGCGTTAAAAAAATTATAACTACTACATAAGTTAAATAGCTCAAATTGAAAATTCTGGGTAGAATCTTAAGGTATAAGAAGTCTATTTGACATTTATTTTTAATTCTGGCAAAATCAATCCATTAAACTAAAACTTGCGAACTCTTAAAGTTTTTAAACTTAAATGCGTACGCAACTTTAATATAGGAATTTTATGACTCAAAAAACAGATCAGCAAGAGTTTTCCGGTTTGCGAAAACTTTTGTGGCCGATACACTCAACAGAAATCAAAAAGTTTCTGCCAATGGGCATTATGATGTTCTGCATCTTGTTTATTTACACCGTTTTGCGCGATACAAAAGACGCGATCCTTGTAAATGCACCAGGCGCTGGAGCTGAAAGCTTGGCTTTTGCAAAAGGCATTGGAGTGACAGCATCTGCTGTTTTATTCATGGTGCTCTATACAAAAGCTGCCAACCTCTTCAACAAAGAAGGCCTCTTTTATGTAACGGCTCTTCCCTTCTTAGTCTTCTTTGGATTATATCCCTACTGCATCTACCCATTTGTAGATTCTATCCATATGAGCTTAGAGTCCATCAACCATTACCAAAATCTTTATCCTAGCCTGACATGGATTATTCCTCTTATTGGCAACTGGACCTATACTCTTTTCTACATTTTGTCAGAACTTTGGGGAAGTGCTGTCCTCTCCTTGCTTTTCTGGCAATTTGCAAACTCAATCACTCCTGTAAAAGAAGCGCGCCGCTTCTACGGCATGTTTGGGTTTTTGGGCAACTTTGGCCTTTTATTGTCCGGTCCTGCAATCATTTACATCTCAGGCTATATCCATAACATGGGTCTTAGCAGAGCAGAATCTACCGGCCTTATGCTTCAATACCTGATGGCTTTTGTGATCGTTGCAGGCGCTATCCTTTTGGGCACATTTTACTGGATGAACCGCAATGTCTTGACAGACATTCGCTACTACAATCCAGAGGCAATGGGCGAAACGAAGAAGAAAAAAGCCAAGCTCTCTATGTCAGAAAGCTTTAAGTACATCCTCCAATCTCCTTATCTTGGGTTGATCGCAATGCTCGTATTAGCTTATGGCGTTTCTATCAACTTGTTTGAAGGCGTATGGAAAGGCCAGATCAAGATTGCTTACCCAACAGAAGTAGAATATAACCAAGTCATGGGCGGTCTATCGACTGTAACTGGCGGTATTGCTGTTGTCTTGATGTTGATTGGAAGCAACCTGCTCCGCAATTTAAGTTGGAGAACATGCGCGATCATTACACCTGCTGTCTTGATCACTGGCATCCTGATCTTCTTTGGTGTCATCTACCATAACAACAGTTTGTTACCAGATGGCTTGAAGCTAGTAGAAGCGATGAAGCAAGGTATTATCAGCAAAGAGTCTATTGTGTTTGTTGTGACCCTTGGTCTTTTTGTCAACGCGTTTGGAAAGGCTGTGAAATACTCTCTTTTTGACCCGACAAAAGAGATGGCCTATATTCCTTTAGACCCAGAACTTAAAGTCAAAGGAAAAGCAGCTGTTGACGTGATTGGCGGAAGAGGCGGAAAATCTGCTGGCTCTTACATCCAGATGGGACTTCTTACTATGTTTTCTGGAAGCGCGCTCTACCAATTAGTGCCAATCATTGCACCGATTGCAGTGGGCATTGTGGTTCTTTGGGTGCTTTCTGTATTTGGTCTTAGCACACGCTTTAAAAAGCTTACAGAACAGCAAGCAGCGACAGCTCCTGCAGCAGATGCAAAACCAGTAACTGCAAAAGAAGTACCTGCAGCTTCCTAAGTATTCTCTTAAATCAAGAGAAAAAAAGCCCGTAATTTTAATTACGGGCTTTTTTTTTGCCCAAAAAACAAGGAAATAAATTAAAACTACTATATAAGCTGCTACTTAAAAGATGTTAAAGTTTCAAAAAAACATGTTTTCATCCTTTTTCTATCCTATCACCTACAAAGCAATCCTGTAAATCCTGTTTAAAAATATGTGTAAATAGGATTTGCAGGATCGCTTTGTGGACGGCAGAATGAAAAATATAAAAAGTATAAAAAATTTATCCATGTTTCTTCTTTCCTAATTTTACTCAATTTGATATTCTGTCCTTTTATCACATCTTTACAATCTAGCACTTTAAATTAAGGGGAAGCACTACCCATGGAAAAGCAAAAACGCTGGCAGTTTTATTTGATTGTTGCTGTTATAGTTCTAACAATATACAACATCTTGCCGACTATATTCTTCTACAGCAATCCGTTAAATCAACCAATAGATGCTAAACGAGCAGAAGCTGCCGCCCATCAGATCAGTGAGCGGATCAACTCTCTAGAAAATGACTCCATCGAATGGATCTGGTCATTTTCAAAACTGCTTGGCATCAAGCCAAATAGCGTGGCAATCAACCAAAATGATCGGCGCATGATCGAGATCAGCTTTAAAAATCAAAAAGATGCCGCAATTTTCAAACGTTTACTACCAAATGCTGCAAAGCGTATCCCCTTTATTCCAGCGCAGCTTCAGCTCTATACGGAAAAAGCAGATGGCAATGCCCTTACAGTCTATGCTGCAAGGAAAGTAGGCGTCCATTTAAACAAAGACGATGTAAAAAATATTTTCCACTTTTCCCCCCGCGAAGAAAATGAGCAAATTTCTTCCCTCTATAAGGAAATCACTTATGGAAGGGCAAAAGAGCTTGGCGAACAATTTGGATCTTCCAGCTTGACAGCTTTGCAGCTTCAGCAAATAGCGCGCACAACAGACACAAAAGAAAAAGAAGATCAGATCCTCTCTTTTGCAAAAGAATTTGTTGAAAAAGAAAAGACATTAAGCGCATACCCAGAGCTTTTAAAGCGCTATCGCACAAGCTTTTTACAAACAAATGAAAAAAATCCAAGTGCACTGATCATTGGCTATAAGGCAAACCTAAACAGCTTGATCGCCAAACTTGAAAGTGAAAAAGAAACTCTTAGTAAAGAAGAAGCAAAAGCAAAAGAAGACAAACAGTTTCTCGAAGCTTCTAAACAATCGCGTCTTTTAGGTTTAGGAAACGAGATCCAATCGTTGAAGGCAGCATCTGCATTGCTTGAAAAAAACAGCGGAGATTTAACTAAGGCAAGCGCTATTTTGGCGCAAGCAGAAATCGAAAAAGAGCTTGTTGCAGGAATTCCAAAAAACTTTGTTCAAAAAATCGATTTGAAAGGAAAAAATCCTTTTGTTGAAGCGCTTGTCATCGACTGGAACAGCGACAGGATCGAATTAAAATTCTTTGATGATGTGGCAGCCATTTTGGCCAAAGAGCCAAAAAATGAAGCAGAAAGTATTGCAAAAGAAAAATTAAACCAACTTGTCATCAATGATATTGCTACTCATGCAAGAAAAGCTGGCGAAGAGATTCTCCCTTTTGAAAACACATTTGCCGTCAATCTGAACGAGCTTGCAGGCATGAAGAGCTTTTTGACTTTAGATCTGCAGCATTTGGCTAAATTACAAAGCAAGCAGCTAGAAAAAGAGCTGCAGAGCTGGAACAGGAACCACATCGATTTAAGCACAGAAAACTACCCTGTCCATGATTTTGAAAGCTTTAAAAAACTAAAGCCGGAAGAGCAAAAATTAGGACTTGTGATCTATGCGCCAGTTGCTGAGAAACAAGCAGTTCCTGAAGGATTTCAAAAAGGGTCTATCTATGTGATTGCAAAAGGGTTGAATGCAATCCTTGAAAAGCATGCAAAAACAGCAAGCAATTCAGAGTCTCAAGAACTGGTCAGCGATGTCCATAACCTGGAAAAACTCATGCAGCTAAACGGCTTCATCGGCTATCCAGGCTCCTCATATGGCCTAAGTCCTGAATTTAGCCAGGACTACATCTATGAGTTAAACGACTATTACAGAGACTTGATTGCAGCAACAAGAGAAAACTTTTCTGTAAAAGGCGACAAGCGCTATGCTGTCTTGGATTTTTCGAATGTGGAACAGCAAATTTTAACTCAAAATAAAATTGATGATCGCATCCAAGAAGACCTACTCAAATGGAAAGAGGAGTATGACACGGCGCAAGTCAGCTTGAGTGCAAGCGATCGCTATGAGGTGCCAGCACCCACTAAAAACGCTTACTTTCAAAACTTTGCTTTAAGCTTTAACAAGTACTTTAGAGGCGATGACCACAAAGTTTTAAAATGGGGGCTTGACCTCTCTGGAGGAAAAACAGTCCGCATCGGCTTAAAAGACCGCAACGGAAAGACTGTGACAGAGAATGATGACTTAAACCAGGCTGTCAACGAGCTCTACAAGCGCATCAATACGATGGGCGTCTCTGAAAGGGCGATCCACATTGAGAGCAACAACATCATTCTAGATTTTCCAGGCTCTCAAAACATGTCCGCATCAGAGCTCATCAAGGCATCTGCTATGTATTTCCATATTGTCAACGAGAAGTTTGGAATGTACAACTCCGATTTAAATCGAGCTGTTAATACATTCTTGCAAAACATTTGGAACGAGGCCGTTGTCACAAACAGAAAAGATATCGACAGCATCAACCAAATCGCCTGGAACCATCTTGGAGGCAACTCAGTCAATATAGAAGCTGCCCATCCAAGAAGCGAAAGCGCCCAAATTCTTTTTGACAATGGCCTTCGCCTTGCAAATCCGGACGATAAAAATTCCTCATCAGCTTTCAATGACACACTATCTATTATTGGCATGATGAGAGAAGATGACAGCGCAAACTGGAACGGGCAAACACACCCGCTTCTTGTCCTCTTCCATAACTTTGCACTGGAAGGCTCTAACTTGACGGGCGTTCAGGTAGGCTATGAGCCAACAAAGGGAAATATTTTATCCTTCAACGTCAAAAAAACAAGCGATGCAAAAAATGGAGAAAATCCAAGAGAGACACTTTATGCATGGACATCGCAGTTTTCTCATGACAAGATCTCTGGCACTCCAAGAGAGCATTATTCAAAAGGAAGGGGCTGGCGCATGGCCGTTGTCTTAAATGGCACGGTGATCACGCAGCCAGAGCTTCAAGCTGCTCTAAATGATGGTGGTTCTATCAACGGCCGCTTCTCACAAAGAGAAATCAGTCAGTTGGCAGCCGATTTAAAGGCCGGCTCTTTAAGCTTTACGCCAAAAATCCTCTCAGAAGAAAATGTGAGCCCAGAACTTGGAAAAGAAGAGCGCACACGCGGTATTGCAGCCTCTATTGTAGCTCTTGCCCTTGTCGTCCTTGCCATGTGCGGCTACTACCGCTTTGCAGGCTTTATAGCCTCTTGCGCTGTCTTGTTCAACATCCTCATCATGTGGGGCATTTTGCAAAATCTGGATGCTGCTATCACACTGCCGGGAATTGCAGGTATTGTCTTGACAATTGGTATGGCAGTGGATGCAAACGTGCTCGTCTTTGAGCGCATCAGAGAAGAGTTTAAAATTTCTGGACGCATTGCCTCTGCTATTGCCGCAGGATATAAAAAAGCATTTAGCGCAATTTTTGATTCCAACATTACCACAATTATTGCGGCTTTGATTTTGATCCAGTTTGACTCTGGCCCTATCAAAGGCTTTGCAGTCACATTGATCATCGGTATTGTATCCTCCATGTTCACAGCCCTTTTCATGACGCGCTACTTCTTTGCCGGCTGGGTACAAAATCCAAAAAATAAAGCGCTTCATATGTCGCAATTGATTGGAAAGACACATTTTAATTTCTTGAAGCAAACTAAAAAAGCTCTTGGTATTTCGATGCTTATCATCGCAATTGGCAGCTATTTCTTTGCGACACAAGGAAAATCAATGCTTGGCATGGACTTTACAGGAGGATACTCCTTAAATGTGGAACTAGCGGAAAAGGCAGCAGAGACGAACTATCGTCTACAAGCAGCAGATGCACTTCTTGCAAAAGGAGCCTCCTCTAATGATTTCCAAATCAGAGAGCTCAACCGTCCAAACCAGCTGCGCATTCAGCTTGGCACTAGCATGGAAGAGAAGGATCATCCCTTCTACCACATGCCAGAAACGGAAACAGAAGGTAAATACGCACATAGCTACGAGAGTAATCCACGCATCGTATGGCTTGTCAATGCATTAAATGATAATGGCTTGACGATTGCTCCAAACGAGCTTGACAGCTTGGATGCCAACTGGAGCGTGATCAGTGGACAATTTTCAGACACAATGCGCAATAATGCGTTGATTGGTCTGGCACTTGCCCTATTTATGATCTTGCTTTACATCACATTCCGCTTTGAATTCAAGTTTGCGATAGCAGCAGTAGTTGGCCTTATTTATGACGTTGTGATCACAATGGGGATTTTGGCCATCTTGCACTACATGGGTCTTAGCGTACAGATCGACTTGCAAGTGATTGGCGCTATCATGACAATTATTGGCTATTCCTTAAATGATACCATCATTGTTTTTGACAGGATCCGCGAAGATATGGACATTTTGCGAAAACTCTCATTTAAAGAGATCATCAACCATGCACTCAATGTCACCTTAAGCCGTACTTTGATGACTTCTGGAACGACACTGCTTGTACTTCTTGCCCTTGTTTTCTTAGGCGGTAAGTCTATCTTTGCCTTCTCGCTTGTGATGACAATCGGTGTGATTGTAGGAACGCTATCAACGCTCTTTATTGCAGCGCCAGCACTCCTCTACTTCCACAACCGCGAAATCGCACAGGAGAAGGATTTAAAGAAAGCTTAAATAATTAGTCTGGATTTAAGGCGTGTCATCAATTAATGACACGCCTTAAGAAAAATCGCATTAACTTTGCTTGTTACCCTTTGAGCAGTTACCTTTGGAAAAATAAAAAATAAATTACTATTTTAATTCATCATAATTGCGATTTATATAATTTTCAGGCTGTCGTTGAACTTTTTGTTGACCGTAATCTTTTAAAGCTTCCAAATTTTCTTTCAAATCCCAACCCTCGCCGATTGCTGTTTCGTAAGGATTAAAGTTTTCCAAAATTTGTGATGCTGCTTCACTAGACAGCTCTAATTCAGAAAACTTTTTGACAGGTTGGTGAGCACCCAACATTGTTGGTTTAGTTTCTATAAATTGGCTTTCAGTGCTGCCAATTTCAACTCCTCTCCTTGTAAATAAATCATCTGAAATACGGTCTCTTGCTTTTAAATTCTCAATCTTATCAAGATTTTTTGTCTCAATAGCCTCTTTAAATTCACTTAAAGGCATTTCTATTTTTCTGCTGACAGCTCTTGCCGTAATTGGAATATTTTCTCCAAGCTCTGGCGCTACTTGATAAGAGAGTCCTTTTAATTCTAAAGCAAGCATTTCTTTCCCGTTGCTATTTTTATAAATGTTGACATCACAACAACTGTTTTTCCACGTCTGCGTATAGATTTTGTCATCTACCCAACCCATTGTAGCTCCAATAATATCTGCTGCAGCCGCTTGTGTTAGAGTGCTAAGTGCAGCATCTGTTAATGGGTGACTTTCAATAGTCTCACCAAAAGCTTCTATTAATTTGTCATAAGCAGCGGTTGTACTTTTTAAAGATGAAGAAAAATTAGAGTAAATAGCCTCTCCATTAAGGCGAAGCATCGGCCAGCGCAGAAGGTCAAGGCTTACTTGTCTTGGAACCATATAACGCTGATTTTCTCCTGCAGCTGTTTTTAAAGGTATTTTTTCTTCTTCCAGTTCATTTTTTAAAATGCTTTTAAAAGTGTCTTCTGGTTTTGTTTCTTTAAGATTATAAGTATTTTCAGATAAGATCCTGGCTATTTCAAGATTTTTAATGGTTTCCAATTCTTTTTCTGCCTGATCTTGCTTCCAGCTAATAAAAAGCCCTACAGGAAAAAAAATAAGAGAGGCGTAAGCTGTCCATTTTAAACCGTTGACCCATGTCGCATGGGTCTTTTCCATCGATTCTTGTGCTTTTTTAAATTTGAAGCTAATTAATTTTTCCATTCCTACCTGAAGGCTTGAACGAGTGTAAGGTTCTTCCGTTTTGATCAGAATGCGCTGGCTGATATCGCTGATTTCTTGGATCGAAAAATGAGGATATTTAGCCATTTGCTTTTCATTTTTCGGATTAAAAACTGTAATGGTATTACCCTTCTGTTCGAAAGAGATCACTCCATTGCCGTTGAATTGTGTTGCATCTGCAATCGCCTCCTTCCACTGTTGCGTTTGAATAGAATCACTTGATACTCTATGTAACATAAAAACCTCATATTTTATTAATAAAATATTAAAATATCTGTAATAAATACTATTATATTTTAATTAATATTTTAAAATCAAATTTATTATTTTTAACTGTTAATTTAACAAATTATTTATTGGAGAAACAAAAAAAAGAAAAAGAAATTGATTTAATCTTAGAAACAAATGAAATTACAATGCCATTTGAAGTTAAATATCAGTCACACGAAATAAATAAGTGAGATATTCCAGCCCTAATTGAATTTGCCAAACAAAAAGATAATTTTAAACGACTATAACTTAAGTCGTTAAGTGATTTTGGACTTATCCAAAATGCCCTAGAAAACAA
>DAORNI010000015.1:22123-30267 GCA_035440845.1 Parachlamydiaceae bacterium
TTAAGGATTAAACCAGTAATCTAAGACTTCTTTGCCGCCAATGATGAGGGGCAGTTTGGAAGCTTCATCAAAAGTGACCCATTTTGCCTCGACATGCTCATCAAGGCCAATATCGAGCTTTGGAAGGGTATGAAATTTCTTTTGAAAAAGGTGGAAAGTGTAGGAAAAAGGCTGATCATTTTGGTTAATACGACAATAAAGGGTACCCATAAATGTAAGCGTTTCATCATCGATATCAAGACCTGCTTCCTCTAAAACTTCACGAATGGCACAAGCTCTGATGGCTTCATTTTTTTCCATTTTACCTCCAGGAACACCCCAAGTGCCTCCATAAGGCTTATCGGAATGCCTCTTTAAAAGCAAAATTTTATCTTCAAAAAGGCAGCAGCAGCCTGCTGCTTCCATCTCTGGTGTAAAAGGTTCTATGGGTTTCCGCTCAATAAAATAGGACAAATTCATAGAGAGACCGCCTCTGGGAGCGCCAAATCGCGCTCATGGTAAGTTTGACCGATACTTTCAATAATGCCACCGCCAAGGCAGGTATCCCCTTCATAAAAGACAATAGACTGTCTTAAAGTGGCCGCCCTTTGAGGAATTTCAAACGTCACAAGACATTTGCTATTTTCTATTTTTTCGATTCTACAGGGCTGATCCTCTTGACGGTATCTAATTTTTGAACGGCAAGAAAAAGGCAGCGCCTTGTCAAAATCAGAAACAAAGCTTAAATTTGATGCAATGAGGCTGTCTACATAAAGTGCCGGATGCATGCTGCCTTGCTCAATATAGACCACATTTTTTTCCACATCCTTGCCCACCACAAACCAAGCATCTCCAGCGCCCCCAATTCCCATTCCTTTGCGCTGGCCAATGGTGTAGTAAGAGACACCATCATGCTTGCCCATCACTTTGCCAGACAATGTTTTAAAATCTCCAGGAATTGCTCCAAGATAACCGCTTAAAAACTGTTTGAAGTTGCGCTTTCCAATAAAGCAGATGCCGGTACTGTCTTTTTTATGCGACGTGGCAAGGCCATGCTCTCTTGCAATGGCGCGTACTTCTGATTTTTTGAGGTGACCGATCGGAAAAAGCACTTTTTGCAAGATCTCTTTTTTTAGTGTGTAGAGAAAGTAGCTCTGATCCTTGCTCAAATCCGCCGCCTTCAATAAAGCATTTCCATCTGTGTTGCAATAGTGACCGGTCGCTAAAAAATCGGCGCCAAATTGCAAGGCTTTATCTAAAAGAACTTTGAACTTGATTTCACGGTTGCATAAAATATCAGGATTTGGGGTATGCCCCATCTTAAACTCATGCAAAAACTCGGAAAAGACATTGTCCCAATATTCCTTCACAAAATTGACAGAATAGTAGGGTATTCCAATTTGTTCACAAACTCTCACCACATCTTCAAATTCTTTTGAAGCTTTGCAGACACCCTCTTCATCTTTTTCTTCCCAGTTCTTCATGAACATGCCAATGACTTGATAGCCTTGTTGTTTTAAAAGAAGGGCTGTAACGGAAGAATCTACTCCGCCAGACATCCCCACGACCACTGTTTTTTTTAAAGAAGTCATACTAAAACAGCCTCGTCCTCAGACCTTGCAATCAAAAGAGTGCTGCAAGAATTGCCCACAACATTGGCCGTTGTCCTCATCATGTCCACAAACCGCTCAACAGCTAAAACAAGCCCAACCCCTTCTGGCGGTATGCCAATGGCGTTTAAAATAATTACAAGAGAGATTAAACTGGCAGACGGAATGCCGGCCATTCCAAAAGAGGTAAGAAAAGACATAAAAAACACCGTTAAAAGTGTAGCAGAAGTCAATTCTACTCCAAAACTTTGCGCGATGTACACGGCAGCAACAGATGCATAAAGAGCAGTCCCTGCACAGTTTAAAGACGTACCAAGAGGAAGTGTAAAGCTTGCAATGCGGTTTGAGACCCCTACCCTTTTTTCCATACAATCGATCGTGACTGGCAAAGTAGCAGCAGAAGAGCTGGTAGACAGTGCTGTAAAAATAGCGGGTCCCATTGCTTTAAAATAAGCAACGGGGTTGACACCTCCAAAAAATAGCAATAGAAGCGGCAAAACAGCAAACATATAAAGACCAAGTGCAAAAGAGACCGTTAAGAAAAACCAGGCAAAGGAGGCAATGGATGTAGTGCCCATCGTTGCTGCCACTTTTGCCACAAGGCCAAAAACCCCGATCGGCATGGCGCGCATCAGAAGGTGCGTAATTTTCATCATGATCTCAAAAATAGCCTTCCAAAAACTTAGCATGATAGAGCCTGCATGTGGCTCAATTTTAGGGATGAAAAAGCCAAAAAGAAGGGAGAAAAAAATAAGTCCTAGCATCTGCCCTTTGGACGCTGCATCTAAAATATTTGGCGGCACGATTTTTTGTAAGATGGCAGAGAATTGACTAAAAAGATCAGTGGATGCCAAATTTTCTAGGTTCAAATGAGTGGCAGCTTCTAAGCCTGTGCTTAAAAGAGCTGTGCTGCCCGGGCTTATAGTCAAAACCACCAACAACCCAATAAAAGCGGCAGTCAAGCTGTTTAAAACAAAATAAAAGACAATTTTAAAGCCGAGCTTCTCAAAAGCTGCATCACTTCCCATTTTAGCAGAGCCGGTAATGATAGAAGAGGCCACTAAAGGCACCACCACAAGCGTCAAAGCATTTAAAAAGAGTTTTCCCAAAAGGTCAAAGACAAGCACTGCATAAGAATTTGGACCTGCCAAAATCCCCGCAACGATAGCTAAGAAGATGGCTGCAAAAACTTTTAGAAGCAAATGGTTTCTCATAAAAATCTCTTTTATTTTATCGTAGAATGATTATAAAGGATAAAGCCTTTTTATACAAGTCAGGAGAAGCTGCAATGAACCTCGAACTATTAAAAAAAAATTATGATGAAAATGAGGTCGAAATATTAAAAGATTTTTTTACATTTCTAAAATTCCAGAGCATCAGTTCAGAGCCAGAATACCAATCAGAAATCAAGACGTGCTGCAGCTGGTTAAAAAATTATTTAGAATCCATGCATTTTAAAACAGAAATTTGGCAAAGCAGAACAGGAGGACACCCCGTCCTTTTTGCTTCCAACTCAAAAGCTGGCAAAGAGCAGCCCACCTTGCTTATTTACAATCATTACGATGTGCAGCCAGCAGATCCTTTAAATCTTTGGGAAACGCCCCCTTTTGAACCCACAGTTAGAGGTGAAAATATCTACGCAAGAGGCGCGCAAGACAATAAGGGACAATGTTTTTACACCTTACAGGCATTAAAAGCACTTTTACAAAAAGATGGCTCTTTGCCTATCAATATTAAATTATGCATTGAAGGGGAAGAAGAGTGTGGCAGCCATACCCTCTCTTCTCTTTTGTCAGAAAAAAAAGAAGCTTTACAAGCAGACTATTTAGCTATTGTCGACCTTGGCATCAAATCTCTTGAAACACCCTCAATCACGCTTGGCATCCGCGGCATTGTCACCATGGACATTGAAGTAAAAGGGGCAAAAAGCGACATGCATTCCGGATCAAACGGCGGCCTTCTTTATAACCCAAACCATGCACTTGTAGAGCTTTTGGCCAGCTTAAGAGATCAAAAAGGGCAAATTGCAGTACCCGGATTTTATGAGGGAATCGAAAAATTAAAGGAGCATGATAAAAAGCTGATTTCTTGGGATTTTGATGAAGGACAATATGAAAAATCTTTTGGCGCAAGTCCAACTGGAGGAGAAATTGAACTGCCTGCCCTCGAGCGAAACTGGACAAGACCTACATTGGAAATCAATGGAATATCTGGCGGCTATCAAGGCTCTGGCTTTAAAACAGTGATCCCATCTGTTGCTTCTGCTAAAATTTCTTGCCGTTTAGTCCCAGGGCAAGACCCTGAAAAAATAGGCACTCTTGTAGCTGATTTTTTAAAATCCAGAGCTCCAAAAGGAGTGACTGTAACTGTTAATTGCCATCCTGGAGGAGGCAGAGCCATGCATGCAGACCCCCGCTCAAAAATTGTCCAAGCCTTTAAAGGAGCTTATGAGAAAGTTTTTGAAAAACCGTGCCAGTTCACCTATGAGGGAGCTTCTATTCCTATAGTTGTGGAACTTGGAAAAGCTGCAAATGCAGAGATTGCTCTTGTTGGCCTTGGTCTTCTAGATGACAACATCCATGCCCCGAATGAGCGTTTTGGCAAAAAGCGTTTAAAGAAAGGATTTTTAATCATGGCAGACGCTATTTGCCATCTTAAGGCTTGACAATCCTTGGTTTGCCCTATAGACTGCGATATGCCCTAAATGTTTTTATAAAAATGGAAAATACTCATGCTTTCGCGCCATGGCAGCCACGAACCGCCCCTTTGGGTTTATCCAAAGCATGACCCTGCCCTAAAAGAAGAGATTTGCAAAGAATTCAAGATCCATCCGGTCATTGCGCAAATTTTGGTCTCCAGGGGCTTTACATCTCTTGATCAGATCCATCACTATCTCTATGCAAAACTGCCCGATCTCTACGACCCCTTCCTCTTGGCCGAGATGCCACAAGCAGTAGACCGGATCTGCCGCGCCATCCGCAACCATGAAAATATTTTAATTTACGGCGATAACGATGTAGACGGCATGACAGGCACTGCCCTTTTGACAGAATTTTTGCAATATATTGGCGCCAATGTCTTTTTTTATATTTCAAACCGCGGCACTTTAAGGCAAAGCCTGATCGTTGAAGCTTTGGAATATGCGCTTAAAAATGAGTGCAAACTTTTAATCACAGTGGATTGCGGCATTACATCCGCTGGAGAGATTGCCAAAGTTGTAGAAAAAAATGTGGATGTCATTGTTACCGACCATCATGAGCCAACAGACAAAATCCCGCATTGCGTGGCCACTTTAAATCCAAAACTTGTCAATAATTCCTATCCAAACCGCGATTTGACAGGAGTGGGCGTTGCCTTTAAACTGGCGCACGCTGTCACAAACCAGCTTGTTTCTGAAGGCAAAATTTCACCCAAAAAGGTGGATTTAAAAAGATACCTTGACTTAGTGGCACTTGGCACCATCTCTGATATGGGATCCTTGCTTGGAGAAAACCGCATTTTAGTTAGTTATGGTCTTCGACAGCAGAAAAAAAACAAGCGTGTCGGCCTTGCCAAGCTGCTCTCTATTGCAGAAGTGGATATCAACGAACTCTCTACTTTCTCCATCGCTTCAAAAGTGGCTCCAAGACTAAACAGTCTAGGACGTATTGACAACCCGCAAAAAGGGGTGGAGATGCTCCTTGTCAGAAACGGGACAGTAGCAGAAAAGCTTGCTCTAGAACTTGATTTAAACAACATCGAAAGACAAAAAATTGAAAGGACAATGTCTGCAGATGTGGAGAGCATCATTGCAGAGCAGCCGGAGATCATGCAAAAAAAGGCCATCATCATCCAGTCTGACAAATGGCATCCTGGCGTGATCGCGATCCTTTCCACCCGCATCTCTAAACAGTTTAACCGGCCAACGGTGATGATTGCTATCGACAAGGGAATTGGCAAGGGCTCCTTGAGGTCAATCCGGGAATTTCCTCTTTTAAATGTGCTAAAAAGCTGTTCAGACCTTTTGATCAACTTTGGAGGCCATGACTTTGCTGCCGGCCTTACAATCAAAGAAGAAAATATCCCGGAATTTACAAAACGTTTTACGGAAGCTGCAGATAAAATCTTGAAGGACCATGACGTTTTAAATAAGCTCAACTTAGATGCTGAAGTCAAATTTGATGAATTGACGTTTGATCTTTTAGAATCAATCCGCCTTCTTGAACCATTTGGCAATGAAAACCCGCAGCCCATTCTCTACTGCGATGCCAAACAGGCATGGCCGCCAAAAGTTGTGGGAAAAACTCATTTAAAACTTTTTTTAACAAGCCCGGACAATGAGCAGACATTTGAAGCTATTGCTTTTAATATGGCTTATTTAAGTCCGCTGCTTCGCAAAAAAAATCTTGTTTTACGCATCGCTTTTACTCCGCAAGTGACCACTTTTCAGGGTCAAAGCATTCAATTGATGGTGCGCCATATTCAAATTCTCAATTAAGTATGTTAAAATTAGGCAGCAAGGTCGCTGGAAAAATTAAAAAAATGGCATTTGGAGGAAGCGGTATCCTCAAAGAGGATCAGTTTGTCCTCTTCGTGCCTTTTTCGGCTATTGGTGATACAATCAGCTGTCAAATCACCGAGCTTAAAAAAAGTTATGGGAAAGCAAAACTCCTTGAAATTTTAGACAAAAGCCTCCTTAGAGAAAAACCCAAATGCCGCTATTTTGAACAGTGCGGCGGCTGCCAGCTGCAGCATCTGCAATACAAGGCAGAACTTGAGCAAAAAAGAGTATGGATTCAAGAAGCGCTCGAAAAAATAGGTGGCTTTAAAGGAGTAGCTGTAGGAGATGTTCATCCCTCCCCTCAAGAATACCATTACCGCCGCCATATCACGCTTACCTTGGAAAAAAGAGGAAAAGAGAAGGCATTTGCCGGCTATCACGCTTTTGATAGCAAAGACCTCATTAAAATTGAAGAATGCCCCATTTTCATCGAAAAAGAAAATCTTCTTCTAAAAGAGATTCAATCTTTTGTTGAAGAGCTTGAACTAAAAGAAAATGATGCCAAATTAGACGTGATAAAAAAGGATTTAAAATATCTTCTTCACTTTCATTTTAAGATTTTTCCTAAAAACGCAGAAATAATAGCTAAGAAATTTTTAGAAAATAACCCTAACATAAAAGGAATTATTTTAGGGTCTCCTAAAAAAAATGTTTCCTTTGGCACAACGGGTTCTTCTCTTATAATGGATGGACTGAACTTTCATTTTTCAAGCAGCGCGTTCATGCAAAACAACCGGGAGCAAAGTCTAAAGATCTATCTTCATCTGCTTGAGCTTGTCAAACAAAAAAATCCAGGTGATATTTTAGACCTCTACTGCGGAATTGGCATCTCTTCGCTGTTAATGGCAAAAGAAGGTGTTAAAGTGACAGGTGTTGAATATAGCAGATCTTGCATTAAAGCCGCCATCCAAAATGCCAAAGAGAACAAAATAACTTCTGCTGAGTTTATTCATGCAAAAGCCGAAGATGCCCTTGAAAAATTAAACATCCCCGAATTTGTGATTGCCAATCCTCCAAGAGAGGGACTGGACATCAAAGTCATTGAAGCTTTAAAAGAAAAACTACCACAAACAATTGTCTACATTTCCTGCATGCCGACTACTTTGGCGCGCGACCTTAAGCTTTTAAGTGAATTTTATGAGATAGAAAGCTGTACGCCTTATGACATGTTTCCAAAGACCACGCATGTCGAGACGTTGGTGCTGCTTAAAAGATTATAATTGTATGGATTGTATTTTTTGCTTTCTTAGCTTAATTAGCCTATAATTATTTACTTTTTTTTAAGTGATTCAATTCCTTATTGCATGTAATCATCTATATTTTTCATTTTTTTGAACTGCATGTCTAACGTCGAATTGTTTTTAAAAGTGGCAATTTGATCTTCTGTTAAATACTTGCAATCGATGGGATTTTTAAGATCAAAATGAAATTGCATATAACTTAAAATCTTATTGATTGAAGCATAGTCATTCTTTTCAATTGCATGTAAAACTAAAAGTTCAACAACAGGATTCAAACGCCCATGAACAATGATTCTATTCAACGTAAAAAAAGAACCTCCACTTGGAAGATTTTCTTTTTGAATATTTTTAAGGTTATTCACAAAATAATGAATAAAATGATCTCTTGGAAAACTTTCAAGAAGTTGCGGTGCATTTTGGCTATAAGTATTATGGAGAGAAGAAAATAACTGACGAAATGATTGTTCTTGATCTGTCATTTCAGCAATACCTTGAAAAAGAGCTGTTCTTTGCCCCGGTGAAAAAAACTTCAAAAGATCATTTAGTTTAGAATCGATAAGTTCAAGGGAATCGCTTAAATGAAATATATTATTTTGAGCATAATTTTTAACTTGACTATCTGCTAATTTCCAAAGAGTCTTTTTAACGGGTTCTGCAATTTTGAAATTTCTATCTAACTCACTTGTCTGAAAATAATTATCAAGCTCTTTTTTGGAATAGTTTCCTTTAAGGGCATGCTCTAATTTTTCTGCCTTTTCTTCTAATGTAGCCATA
>DAORNI010000015.1:30297-30648 GCA_035440845.1 Parachlamydiaceae bacterium
AAAGGAAAACTAAATGTCTTTTCATTCGGGTTTTGTTGATGGTAAAACATTAATGTATTGAGTTTTCCAGCAATTGTAATACTCTCTTTGGAATGTTTAATGGAATTTAAATTTTCTGAGGCAATTTCTACGAATTTCTTTAAATTCATCTGGTTTTTTGGATTTTTTAAATAATCTTCATATTGATTTTTTAAATCATCCATAGCAGTTTTAAGTGCTTCGCCACGTAATTTTCCCTCTGATCGCAGATTGTATTCTATTCTTTTATAAACTTCATTTTTGTGCTCTGCATTGCAATAAATTAGTAGGTCATCCAATTTATTAATATAATTATTAATATCATTCATAAAA
>DAORNI010000015.1:30687-36595 GCA_035440845.1 Parachlamydiaceae bacterium
ATAAAACATAATTAAATTAAATATAATATTTTTTATTTTATTCACGCCATCCATAAAAAATAAAAAAGGCAATAAAGGAAACCCTTTATTGCCTTAAAATTCAAGACTTAAAAGAAAGCTGATTAGCTGACTTTGCGCGCTTTTTTCTTAACGAAATTTTCTGCGTAAGCTTTGAAATCAGATTCATGGATGACCCAGGCAGCACCTTTTCTGTGCGCTTGAAGTTTGCCGCTTCTTGTCGCATAATAAATCTTTTGAGCAGGAATGCTAAGCATTTTTGCTACTTGGTTAACAGAGAAATAGCCTTTATTATTATCAAATAATAACTCTCCATTAAATGTCGACTTAGAGCGCGAATACTTTTGATTGCGGTAGTTTTCAAGGTCGTTCAAATCAATTGTCCAGCGAGTCGTCTCTTTTCTTGCTTTAAGCTTGTTCAGCTTGATGGCAACATAGATCGCCTGCCTTGTCACTTTGTTTAATTTAGCCGCTTCTGTAATAGAAACATGCTTATCATTAAATGCCTCTTCCATTACGATCTCGTTGTTTTCCATAAAACCTCCATGTATTTAAATAATATTTTTTTTATAAAAGGGTTGAATTGCGTCATTTTTGTTAAAATAGCTTTAATTTTTTCAATTCAAAGGCATATTTTGACATAAAAAAGAATTGAAATCAAGTCTTATTTTTACAATTTTTAATTTTTTTTTATGGATTGCGCTATTATTCTAGAAGATAAAGAACTATTCTTATTATAATCCGGCAAAAGCCACAGATTAAAATTTCAAGGTGCCTATGTTAATCAGATTCATTGCCCTTTTGCTATTTATATGCGCTAATACGATCGCAGAAGGCAAGATCCCCGAGTTGTCTCCAAGAATAGTCAATGTCAAAATGCAAGAGATCATGAAGGCTCATGCAAAATATAAAAAGCTCTCCCCAGAGCTCATGAAGCGCATTTTGGCTAATTATCTGGAAGAATTGGATCCGGCAAAGAGCTACTTCATCGAATCTGACATCCACGAATGGCAAGAGCCTTCTGAAAAGTACTTGGAAAGTTTAGTCCAAAGCTACAACAGCAGCAATTTCAAAGAGTTTGAACGCATCCATGATACCCTTGCAAAGGCCATTGAAAGACGCCATTTGCTGGAAAAACAGATCAATTTAGCAGACCTTCCAAAACATGTCGACACCAAAGAATTCAAAGACATGAAATGGAAAGATACAGAGCAAGAGCTTTTAACAAGGATTATCCGCATCAAAGCGCTTCAATTAGAAGCTGCCAACAAGCTAAGCGAAGATTTAAAAGACAAATCGCTGCAGCGCATTGGAAAACGGCAGGCCAAATTTGAAGAGGAGATTTTAAATCCAAGCGCCCTTCAAAAGCAAAACCTGATCCTCTCTAATGTTTTAAAAGCTTCTGCTTCTGCCCTAGATGCGCATACTGCCTATTTTACACCGGATGAGGCTTCTCAATTTTTAATCAACGTCCAGCAAAGGCTTTTTGGGATCGGCGCACAACTTCGCGATGACATCAACGGTTTCACAGTTGTTAAAGTCATTGAGGGCGGGCCTGCTGCAATGGAAAAAAAATTAAAGGCAAAAGACCGCATCATTGCCGTTAACGGCGAGCCTGTTGTTGGCATGGACATTACAGAAGCTGTTGAACTGATCCGTGGAGAAGAAAATACGCCGGTGACTTTGACTGTCATCCGCGAAAAAGAGGGCGAAAATGATGAGAAACCCCACGATGAAAAGTTAGATATCGTTATCAATCGAGGCGAAGTAGTTTTAAAAGAGACGCGCTACGAAGACACTTATGAGCCCTTTGGCGATGGCGCCATTGCCTATTTACGCCTCCACTCCTTTTATCAGGATCCAGACAGCTCTTCTGCACAAGATCTGGAAAAAGCTTTCAGTCTCCTTAAAGACGGCCATAAAATCAAGGGTTTGATCCTTGATTTAAGGTCGAATGCAGGCGGTCTTCTCTCGCAAGCAGTGGACGTTGCCGGACTTTTCATCTCAAAAGGCATTGTCGTGTCCATTAAAGACGAATTTGGCCAAGTGCAACATTTGCGCGATCTTGGCAGCAAAATGATTTTTGATGGACCCTTGATTGTTTTAATCAACAAAGGCAGCGCATCTGCCTCTGAAATCGTCGCCCAATCACTGCAAGATTATGGCAGGGCTCTTGTTGTTGGCGATGAAAATTCTTATGGAAAAGGTTCTTTTCAAACCTTTACTTTAAATACTGATAAAAACAACCTTTTAAATCCTCAGGGCGAATACAAAGTGACAAGAGGCGTCTATTATACCGTATCTGGAAAAACGCCGCAAAAGCTTGGAGTTTTATCAGACATCAAGGTTCCAGGCTCCTTGTCAGAAGCTGAAATTGGAGAAAAATATAATAAATATGCTTTGGACAACGAAAGTATCAAAGAAAATTTTGATGACGATCTTTCAGACATCCCCTCTTCTCAGCGCGACAAGATCCGCCTCCTCTATAAATTTAATTTGCAGCAAAAGCAGAATCTTTATGGCAAATACCTGCCTATTTTAAAAACAAATTCTACTTACCGCATCGAACATAATAAGAATTATCAAAACTTTTTAAAAGATCTCAAAAAAACAGAGCTTCCAACAGAAGAGGAAGAGGAGCAGTATGGGCAAAATGATCTTCAGCTGACAGAAACTTATAACATAATGAAAGATTTAATCTTAATGATGCAGTCTAATTCGGATTGAAAAAAATAAAAAATTAAGGCATGATGAGACTCCATTTATTTTTAATTCTTAAGGTTATAAAATGACAGTCAGAGTCCGCATTGCCCCATCTCCAACTGGCGACCCTCATGTTGGAACCGCCTATATGGCCTATTTTAACATGATTTTTGCAAGGCACCACAACGGCAAATTCATCTTGCGCATCGAAGATACCGACAGATCCAGAAGCCGTCCTGAATATGAGCAAAACATTTATGACGCCCTCAAATGGTGCGGCATCAGATGGGACGAGGGTCCAGATGTCGGGGGTCTTTTTGGTCCCTACCGCCAATCAGAGCGTTTTGACCTCTATAAAAAATATGCTTACGATCTTTTGGCAAAAGGAAAAGCTTATAAGTGTTTTTGCACGGCAGAAGATTTAAATGAAATGCGCGAGATCCAGGCCAAGCAAAATGGGCGCCAAGGCTATGACAGAAGATGCCGCAATTTAAGCGAGGAAGAGATTAAAGAAAAAGAAGCAAAAGGCATGCCTTTTGTAATCCGTCTAAAAATGCCGCTAACTGGCGATTGCGTTTATCAAGATGCGATCAAAGGCAGGATCAGCTCTCCTTGGGCAGATGTAGACGATCAAATTTTACTAAAATCGGATGAATTCCCCACCTACCATCTTGCAAATGTCGTGGACGACCATTTAATGGAGATTACCCACGTGATCCGCGGCGATGAGTGGATGAGTTCAACACCCAAGCACATTTACCTCTACGAAGCATTTGGCTGGACGCCTCCTACTTTTATGCACATGCCTCTTTTGCTCAATAGAGATGGGAAAAAACTCTCCAAGCGCAAAAACCCAACGTCCATTTTCTTCTACCGCGATTCCGGCTATTTGCCAGAAGCCTTTGTCAACTTTTTAACCCTGATGGGCTATTCGATGACCAAAGACCGTGAAATTTACTCCACAGACGAGATCATCCAGGAGTTTGATTTTAAAAGGATTGGTGTTTCTGGGGCTGTTTTTGATGTGCAAAAATTAGACTGGATCAACCAGCAGTACCTCATTAAAAACGTGCCGGTGGAAAACCTTTGGAACCGCCTGCGCGAGTGGAATTTTAGTGATGCCTACATGGCAAAGCTGATGCCTCTTTGCCACTCCCGCATCAAGACATTTGGCGATTTTATGGATCTATGTGACTTCTTTTTCATCAACAACTTAAAGTATACAAAAGAGCTTTTTACCATCAAAGGCCTTGAAAATGAGCAAGTCGCGCTTATTTTGCAAGCCATGATCTGGCATATGGATGAAAATGAGAATTGGGGGAGCAGCGGCGTTGCAGATGCTTCTCGCTTCATTGCAGAAATTTGCGGCATAAACCATAAAAAAATGATCATGCCGGCGCTTTTTGCAAGCTTGATGGGAAAACTTCAAGGACCGCCTCTTTTTGATTCAGCAGCCATTTTAGGAAAAGACCGCGTTCGGGCAAGACTGCTCAATTCGATCGAATTTTTAGGTGGTATTTCTAAAAAGAAATTGGACTTATTTAAAAAAGAATGGGATAAAAAGAACTGCAAAAGTCTATTTCCTTCAAAAGAATCAAAAGAGCCTGTAATGGAAAAAACAGCATGATAAAAAAAGCGGAAGAGTGTTGCAGCTTTATTTTAGGCGCCATAGAAGGGGCTCAAGGGTTTTTAACAGAAGTTATTTCACTCATCCTCTTTATCATTATTTTCAACTTTTTAGCAAAATGGCTTTTAGATAGGCTTGCCAACTATTTTGAAAAAAAAGAAAAATCCTGGCATGAGGGTCTTATCCGCGCTTTTACTCTTCCTTTGACTGCCTATGCCTGGTTTTTTGCTTTTCTTCATGCTGTAGAGCTTATTGGAAAGCATTTTTTTTCCACCAATGTCTTTGACAATCTTCATCTGCTGCTAAAAATTGGCGGCGTCATTGCTTTTATCTGGTTTTTGCTTCGTTGGAAGAAAAATATTGTCAAAATCATGATCAAAAAAAGCAAAAATCATGAGATCAGCATTGAGCCCGGTAAATTAGATGTTATCAATAAAATCACAACAGTTGCCCTCTTCTTTTTAGCCTTTTTAATGCTTTTAGAGGTCACGCATAGCAGTTTGAATACCTTGATTGCTTTTGGAGGTATTGGAGGCCTAGCACTTGCTTTTGCCTCTCAAGAAATTATTGCTAATTTCTTTAGCGGTGCCATGATCTATTTGACGCAGCCCTTTTTACTAGGAGACCTCATCAATGTGCCAGAAAAAAACATTGAAGGGTATGTAGAAGAAATTGGCTGGTACATGACACGCATCCGAACCATCGACAAGCGTCCAGTCTACATCCCAAACTCGATCTTTTCTAAAATTATTGTGATCACGCCCTCGCGCATGACTCATCGCCAATTTAAAGAAACATTTGGCCTTCGCTATGAGGACATGCCAAAAGTTGCGCCCCTTATCCGCGATGTCAAAGAGATGCTTGAAAACCATCCGGAAGTGGACAAGCGGCAAAGAATTGCTGTTTATCTCAACACTTTTGCCACCTATTCGTTAGATATCCTCATTTCAGCCTATACCAAAACGACATCAACAGATGCCTATTTTGAACTGAGGCAAAGCATTTTGCTAAGCATTTATCAGCTCATTGAAAAGCACGGAGCAAAAGCTGCAGTCCCCATCACTTATGTAAAAATGGCAGCGCTGCCCCCGCTTGAGCTTAAGCGAGAGGTAAATTGATCCGATGATGACACTTCCCAATTTTCTCTCTTTTTTACGTTTTCCACTCGCCTTTCTTTTCTTACAAGAGAATGTGATTTATCGCGTTTTTGCTATTTTTCTTGCCATGGCAACAGATTGGCTGGATGGTTTTTTAGCAAGGCGCTACAAGCAAACAAGCGTAACTGGAAGAATATTGGATCCTGTTACTGATAAATTTTTTGTCTGTTTTATTTTGACGATTTTTGTAAAAGAGGGTCAGATTAAATTATGGGAAGCGCTTACTTTTTTTACACGCGATTTGAGTGTCTTTATTTTCGGCCTTTACCTGCTTTTTAAAAAGAAGCTTAATAGCTATAGCTTTCAGCCTTTTTGGTCTGGTAAAATCATCACAACAATCCAACTTTTTCTTTTACTTGCCATGACGCTTAAAATTGCAGTCCCTTTTTATTTCTTTTTTATG
>DAORNI010000016.1:0-6669 GCA_035440845.1 Parachlamydiaceae bacterium
TTTCAAGGATGAGTTTTGCAATTTTTTTCTAAACCTAAGTTTCTACCCTTCTTAAGAAAAAAGTGCGAAAATCACGAGAAAAAAACCTGAAGTTCGAGGAGAAAAACTAGAAAACTCAAGTTAAATAAGTTCATAAGAAGACAAATGGAACAAAAAACAGTGGCTACCAGACGCTGGCAGATATGACTTTGTTTCTTGGAATTGGTATAGGATCGCCGGTATGGGGATGTAAAAAGACATAAAAGCCCCACGTGTAAACGTGGGGCTTTTTTTTTCGCGTCAGCTTATTTAGCTAAGGCTGCAAGAATTGCAAGAAGAAGAAGAGCCACAATATTTGTGATCTTAATCATCGGGTTAATAGCTGGACCTGCTGTATCCTTGTAAGGATCGCCAACCGTATCGCCAGTCACTGCTGCATGGTGTGCATCAGAGCCTTTGCCACCGTGATTTCCCTCTTCAATGAGTTTCTTCGCATTATCCCAGGCGCCACCACCAGATGTCATCGAAAGCCCCACAAAAAGGCCGGTCACCACAACACCCAAAAGCATTGCGCCAAGAGCTGCAAATGCCTCATTTTGGCCTACTGTAAAATATAAGGCAAAATATAAAGCTACAGGGGCTAAAACTGGTAGAAGAGCTGGCAAAATCATCTCTTTAATAGCTGATTTTGTTAAAAGATCTACAGCTCTTCCATAATCGGGGCGTCCTGTACCTTCCATAATGCCTTTAATTTCTTTAAATTGGCGTCTTACTTCCACAACAACAGCTCCAGCTGCTCGGCCTACTGCCATCATACTAAAAGCACCAAAAAGATAAGGAAGCAACCCACCAATGAAAAGACCAATCACTACATAAGCATTTAGCAAGCTAAAATCGGGGTTTACAGAGGGAAAATAGTGGTGCAAATCTTCGATGAATGCTGCAAAAAGCACTAAAGATGCAAACCCGGCAGAGCCAATGGCATAACCTTTAGTTACAGCTTTTGTTGTGTTGCCAACAGCATCCAAAGCATCTGTCACTTGACGCACTTCGTTTGGCAGTTTAGACATTTCTGCAATGCCACCTGCATTATCAGTCACTGGCCCATAAGCATCTAAGGCAACGACCATGCCGGCTAAAGCAAGCATTCCTGTTGCTGCCACTGCGATGCCGTAAAGGCCTGCATTTTGATAAGAGATTAAAATACCAGCGCAAATAACAATAACTGGCAGTGCTGTCGCTTCCATCGAAATTGCAAGGCCTTGGATAATGTTTGTTCCATGACCAGTTGTAGAGGCTTCTGCAATGCTTTTTACCGGGCGGTATTTAGTCAGCGTGTAATATTCTGTGATCCAGATCAAAAGACCAGTGACTGCCAAACCAACAAATGTGCAATAGACTAAATTAAGGCCAGTAAACTGGTGGTTGTTAGATTGATAAACTGTATCAAACCCAAGTAGATAGTAAGTCAGCGGTGCAATGGCGGCTGCTGAAAGAACTGCCGTTGTGATAAAGCCTTTATATAAAGCTCCCATGATGTTGTTTGACTTGCCAAGACGCACAAAAAATGTACCGATAATAGAGGTGATCACACACACGGCGCAAATAGCCAATGGGTAGAGCATCATCTTTTCCATCACAACGCCCGTAAAAAAGACACCGGCTAAAAGCATGGTTCCAACAATTGTCACCACATAAGTTTCAAAAAGGTCTGCTGCCATCCCTGCGCAATCCCCTACATTGTCTCCTACGTTGTCTGCAATCACAGCTGGGTTTCTTGGATCATCTTCTGGGATACCAGCTTCAATTTTACCTACCAGGTCAGCACCAACGTCTGCACCTTTTGTAAAAATGCCTCCGCCAAGGCGCGCAAAGATGGAAATAAGAGAAGCACCAAAGCCAAGACCAACTAAAGATTCTAAAAGTTCTCTTGTGTTTTTTCCAAAATATTTCAATCCAATATAGTAGCCTGCAATGCCGATAAGACCAAGTCCCACCACTAGCATACCAGTGACTGCACCAGACTTAAAAGAGACATCTAAAGCTTTTTGAAGCCCAGATCTTGCAGCTTCTGTCGTACGCACGTTTGCGCGTACAGAGACATTCATGCCGATATAGCCGGCAACGCCAGAAAGAACTGCACCGATCAAGTAGCCAATCCCAACATCCATGCCTAAAACAGCTGCAAGAAATAGAAAAATTACAAATCCTACCATCGCGATCACGCTATACTGGCGGTTCAAATAAGCGCTTGCACCTTCTTGGATAGCAGAGGCAATTTCTTGCATTTTGCTGTTTCCTGTACTCATCGAAAGTATGCAGCGGCTCGTGATAAAGCCGTAAATAAGAGCGAGCACTCCGCAGGCAATCACGATTTCATTTATGTATGAAAACATTTTTTAATAACTCCGTGGTTTATTTGTAAATTTAATGTTAAATTTAGTGTAAGGATAACTGAAAGGGCTCTTAAATTTCAACTCTCATTAGCATTAATATAGACATTATAGGCTATATAGACTGGGGCTTTGCGCACTCTTAACTTGATGGGTTCATATTAACCCCTATTTTTTGTAGCTTTAAAGATTGGTTTTTAAAAGTTAAATTCCTTTAATCCAAATATAAACGACTATAAAAACCGCCATACTCTAAACTATTAACTTAAGAGCGCAAAGTTCAAGTCCATGTTGTCCATAATATCCATCGTCCGTATAGTCCATAAAAAAACGGTTACAAAAAAAAAGCCCGCTTAAAGTTACCTTTAAGGGGCTTTTTATTATAAACCGTAAAATGCGAAAATTAACGTTTAGAGAACTGGAATCTCTTACGGGCACCTGCACGGCCATATTTTTTACGCTCTTTCTTGCGAGAGTCGCGTGTCAAGTAACCATGTTCCTTAAAGGAATGGTGCAAGCTTTCGTTGTCTTTAAGAAGAGCTCTTGCAATACCAAGGCGCGTTGCAATCACTTGACCTTCAATACCGCCACCCTTGACGCGGATGACCATGTCATAACTGCTGTTGCCTTGCAATTTTTCAAAAGGCAAAAGGATTGTATTGCGTTGAATTTCAAGCGGAAAGTACTGCTCAAAAGTTTTTCCGTTCACATCTACTTTGCCAGTTCCTGGTCTTAGCCTAACGGAGCTAACAGCAGTTTTGCGGCGCCCTGTCCCAATTGCTTCTTGTTCTACCATAATTTCTTACTCTATTTAAATGTTTGCATGAATTGGTTTTTGTGCCGCCATATTATGTGTTGGACCGGCAAATATACGTAATTTTTTTAGTTGGGCATTTGCAAGGCGTGTACGCGGCATCATGCCTTTAACTGCGCTTTCGATGATAAAAGTTGGTTTTCTTGCCATCATGGTGCGGTAAGGGATTTCTCTTAGGCCGTTAATGTGCCCTGTGTAGTAACGGTAAAGTTTTGTAGCTTCCTTGTTGCCAGTTACTTGGATTTTTTCAGCGTTGATGATAATCACGCCATCGCCAGTATCTGCAAAAGTAGTGTAAGTTGGCTTATGTTTGCCACGCAAAATTTTTGCAACTTCAGAAGCGAAACGGCCAAGCGTTTTTCCTGTAGCGTCTAGCACAATCCAGTTTTGCTCAGCTTCTTCCTTGTTTAACAAAATAGTTTGGTTGTTACGATTTAACGACATGTTACGAACCTTCAATAAACGGTTAACTTGTTAATTAATCGCTTATGATACTCATTATTCCAAATTTTGCCAAGAGTTTTTATCCATAAGGCTTGAAAAAAGATCCGGCTTCGCATACTATGATTGATTCAAAATCTTTTAAATTGGATTTAAACCATGCGCGAACTTAAAACTTTTTTTGTCAAAACCTACGGCTGCCAGATGAACGAACTAGACTCTGACATCATGAAAGGCCAGCTTGAAAACCGCGGCTTAAAAAAAGTGGGGCATGAGTCAGAAGCGGATCTTTTAATTGTCAACACCTGTTCCATACGCGATCTAGCAGAAAGAAAAGCCATGGGAAAGCTTGGCATTATTGGAAAAGCCAACAACCCAAGCAAAAATGCCGTGATTGGAGTGACTGGCTGTATGGCCAATGCCAAAAAGGAAGGCATTTTTGAAAAACTCCCACATGTGGACTTTGTCCTTGGAACCAACAACTTGCACAATTTAAACGAGACATTGGACGAAGTTTTAACTGAAAACAGAAAAATCTTAAAAACCGATGATGAATTCAAAACAGAACTTGACTACTTGGAAGCCAAAAGAGACGACAAAGTAAGGGCTTATGTCTCAATCATCCGCGGCTGCGATAAATTTTGCACCTACTGCGTGGTGCCTTATACAAGAGGCAAGGAAGTTTCAAGAAATCCATCTGATATTTTAGAAGAGTGCAAAAAATTAGCGCTATCTGGATATAAAGAAATTACACTGCTTGGCCAAAATGTCAACAGCTACGGAAAGGACAAGCCAGAAAATAAAACTCTTTTTCATGACCTTCTTTATGAGATCGACAAAATTGACGGAATAGAGCGCGTCCGCTTTATGACGAGCCACCCGGTAGATATCACAAGAGAGCTCATGGAAGCAATCCGCGACTTGAAATCGCTTTGCGAGTTTGTGCACTTTCCTCTTCAAGCCGGCTCCAACCGCATTTTAAAGAAAATGCACCGCATTTATACCGTCGAGCAATACCTTGAAAAAGTGTGCCTTCTAAAAGAAATTGTGCCAAACGTTGCGCTCGGAAGCGATTTTATTGTAGGGTTTCCAACAGAGACAGATGAGGAGTTTGAAGAAACATGCCGCCTTCTTGAACAAATCAATTTTTCTGTTTCTTATAGCTATGCCTATAGCAAAAGAAAAGGCACCCCTGCTATGCGCTTTTTAGATGATATTCCAGAAGATGTTAAAGAGATAAGGTTGCAAAGACTTATGTCTATCCAGGAAAAACTGACACAAAAGCATTTACAAAATTTAGTAGACACTACAGTTGAAGTATTGGTAGATGGCAAAAGCACAAAAGATGCATCTGAATATAAAGGCAAAAGCAGATGCTGGAAAAATGTTGTTTTTAAAGACTTTTTAAGCAAGGATAAAGATTTGATGGGCACGCTCCAGAAAGTTAAAATAAAAGGTTATACCCATCAAACTTTAATTGGTACCAATACTTAAATTTATGACAACAAGCGTTATTTGTCCTATCTCTTTGCAGTCTGACAAAGAGGAGCTGTTCAATGTTCAGACGCACTTTTTTGGACTTTTATTTAGCTTGATCGGCTTTATTTATTTGATGCACCTTGCCGCTTTGAGCGAAGATCTCTGGAAAGTGGCAAGCTCATTGCTTTATGGAACAACTCTTATTTTGCTCTATACCGCCTCTACTTATTACCACAGCAGCCAAACAATTGAAAAGAAAAAGCGGCTTAAAATTGCAGACCATGCCTGCATTTATTTGCTGATCGCGGGCTCTTATACGCCTTTTACGCTGGGACCATTAAGAGAGTTCAACGGATGGAATTTAATGGGGATCGAATGGTCGATTGCGTTGATTGGCATCATTTTTAAAGTATTTTTTATAGATAAATTTCAGATTGTCTCTCTTTTTGCTTATCTTATCATGGGTTGGCTTGTTGTCTTTAGCTTTGAGACTCTGACAAATGAAATTTCTGTAAAAGCCCTCTATTGGCTAGTTGCAGGCGGCATCAGTTATACGGCCGGCACTGTTTTTTATGTTTGGAACAGTCTTCCTTTTAATCATGGAATTTGGCATCTTTTTGTGTTAGCTGGTAGCATCTGCCACTATTTTTGCATCTTGCAGCTCATCTAACTTATGCATATTTGGTTTGTTTTTTAGGCTGGCGAGGTGGTTGATGAAAAAGACAAGGGAAAATCCTACGATCATGAGAAAAAGACAGATGACAAGGGATAAAGAGAGCTCTGGCATTAGGGCAAGCTCCGCTTTTAAGCGAAGGCCTTTTTCCGGCTTTAAGGGATGAATAAAATAGGAATAGCTCCAAAAAGGCCAAATGGCTGGAAGCGCCCCCACCATACAACCAGACATCAAAGCCATCGTAAAGGTTTTATAGTTTTTAAGCAGCCAAGAGACACTTCTTGCAAAAATCGCCCCCCCTGCTATCACCCCAAAACTCAAGCTTAGAAGAATAAAAAAAGCTTCTGTATCAAATCTCATCTCTTTTAAGCCTTGGCTAAAATCGGCCAATGCGCCAATCACTTGCTGGTAGCTGCCTAAAATCGTTAAAATATAGCTACCTGAAATGCCCGGCAAAAGAAGCGCCAGCACGGCACAAAAACCGCAAAAAACAAGCCAAGGGTCGATTGAAAAAAAATGATTAGAATGCTGGACAACTCCTTTCAATGCAAAATCTGAGACTGTAAACAAAAGCTAAAACAGCCCCTGCACAAAAAGCCGTTACATAAAGAGCTTTCCACTCAATCTCTTTTAAGAGCAGCAAGATAGAAGCCAAGATCAAGCCTAAAAACCCCGAATAGAGATAGGGTCTGTAAGCTTCCTCGTTTAAAACATAGTCAAAAAAAGAGCTTAGCAAAATAAAAGAGCAGAGAATGCCGCAAATCAAACTACCTAAGAATTTAAGGGAGGAACCTTTGAAGCTAAAAGATTTAATGCTGTTTAAAAGCTCTGAATAAAAGCCCATGATGAATGCGATGGTTCCCCCTGAAATGCCAGGAATGATATCGGCT
>DAORNI010000016.1:6892-33555 GCA_035440845.1 Parachlamydiaceae bacterium
GCAAGCGATGAAAAATATCGGGGTTCTCCCTTACAATTTTTTCTCCGTCAATGCCAAGAAAAATAGCATATTGCCTTAAAAATCCGCTTGCATAGATCGGAGATATAAGTTTTTGCATTTCGCCATCTTCAATCGCTTGAAGGTAGCTCATGCGGATAGATGTTGCGTTTTCAGCCTCTTTTAAAGAAATATTCATCTCTTTTCGTCTGTCTTTGAACAAGCTGCCAATATTTTTTATATCTTCTTTAGCCATAAGATCCCCATATAATAACCTTTTCCAAATTATACTCATTACTGCTATATATTGCGAATAATTCTTGCTTTGGTGTAGCATCCATAAGTTATGAGCAGTGATTATTCAAAAATATTTGTGACTACTTTGGACTTAAAGCTCAAAGACAAAATGCTTCAGGACTTGGAAAGCCAAAACTTTGAGATCTCAACTCCTCCTTACACAATTTTTCTTGCAAAGAAAAAAGGAGTAGCCTGCACGCTTTACAATTCCGGAAAGTTGACAGTGCAAGGCAAAGACGCCGCTTCTTTTATCGAGTTTTATTTGGAGCCGGAAATTTTAAAATCGTTTCCAGTAACTTATCAGCAGCAAAGAGAGAGAGAAGAGCCAGAAGTTAGCCATATTGGCATTGACGAGTCTGGAAAAGGCGATTTTTTTGGACCTCTTTGCATTGCAGGCGTTTATGCGACAAAAGAGGAGATCAAAAAATTAAAGCTGATCGGGGTAAGAGACTCTAAGGCTTTAAGCGATGATGCCATTTGCAAGCTCGGCAAAAAGATCAAGCTTGAGTTTCAGCACCACATTGTCAAAATCAATCCTTTGAAATACAACGAACTCTACGAGCAATTTAAAAATTTAAATACATTACTTGCCTGGGGGCATGCAACTGCCATTGAAGGGCTTGTCTTGGCAACTAATTGCCAAACGGCAATTATCGACCAATTTGCAAACGAGCACGTCGTAATCCGAGCCTTAAGTAGAAAAAAATTAAAAATCGACCTCACACAGCGCCATAAAGGAGAAGAAGACCCGGTTGTGGCAGCAGCTTCTATATTGGCCAGACTCACCTTTTTAGAAGGGTTGTCTTTTTTAGAAAAAGAGTGCGGATTCAAACTGCCAAAAGGAGCATCCAAACAGACCATTGTTGCAGGAAAAAAAATTTATGGAGAATTGGGGTTGGATGGCTTAAAAAAAGTGGGAAAACTCCATTTTAAAACCTTTAATGCTATTCTTCATGATTAAGTTTCTAACAGCCTGCATGTTCATCTGGACTTCTTTTTTGTTTTATGCAACTGTTCGACCCGTTTTTTTTG
This sequence comes from Parachlamydiaceae bacterium, assembly GCA_035440845.1. Classification (GTDB taxonomy): domain Bacteria; phylum Chlamydiota; class Chlamydiia; order Chlamydiales; family Parachlamydiaceae; genus JBBSJT01. Next base: position 8,219 of record DAORNI010000016.1, read on the forward strand.
AAAAAGAGCAAGGGCTTTATCTGCCTTATGGGGATGTCATTAATATTGCGCTTATTAAAAATGGCAAGGAAGAGCTTTTAAGCTTTGACCAGGAAATGCAATTTTTAATCCAACTTAACGGCTTAAAAACTTTAAACTTTAAACTCATAAATGATAAAAACGAAATTTTTCCTTTTGAAAAAATTGTTATTTACCGTTTTGATCAAAACAACCTCAACATTTTGCCAGCCAAGGCTACAACGCAAACTAGCAACATATGCTTAAACAGCTTATAATTAAAAACATGATTCTTATCGAATCTGTAGATATCTCTTTTGAATCCGGTTTAAACGCCCTCTCTGGCGAAACGGGCTCTGGAAAATCAGCTATTCTTTCTGCCCTTTCGCTTATTTTTGGAGGGAAGGCAGACTGCGGCATTATTCGCCATGGAGCTGAAAAAGCAAGTGTAGAAGCTTTTTTTGAAAACAAGCCAATTCCTGCACTTTTGCATATCCTGGAAGAAGCTGGCATTCAGCAGATTGAAGAAGAGGGACTTATCATCAAACGGGAAATCCATGCAAATGGCAAAAGCCGCTCTTTTATCAACAATCAGGCAGCAAGCCTTGGGCTTTTAAAAACAATTGCCCCTCTATCATCAGCCAGCACGCCTCGCAATGGCTGCTTTTGACAGACAAGCATCGCGATATTGTAGATATTTATGGCAAATTGCAAAAAGAGAGACAAAATTTTACTTTAAGTTTTCTAAAAGAAACAGCTTTAAAAAATGAGTTAAAAGAGCTTGTCGAAAATGAGCAGCAGCGCTTTCGCAATCTCGAAATTTATAGGGGGCAACTAGAAGAGATCAAGGAAGCTGATCTTAAAAAAAATGAAGAAGAAGAAGCTTTTGCAGAATACACGCTTTTGATCAATGCAGAGAACTTGGCATCAAAAGTCCATGAAATTCAAGAGGCTTTGCAAGGTGGTAAGACGCCCTATCTCACTCTTTTGAACAAGCAAAAAACGAATTTTGAGTACTTATCTGGCATTGATCCAAATTTAAACGATACTGCCCTCTCTTTTCAAAATGCGTTGCTGGAATTAGAAGAAGTTTCTTATAGCATACGCTCTTACCTTGCAAAAATTGAGTGCAATCCAAAAAAAGCAGAAGAGCTAAACAACCGGCTTGGTTTGATAGCAAAACTCAAAAAAAAATATGGAAATACACTGCCCGAAATAGAAAGCTACCAAAAAGATATAGAACAAAAATTAGATTCCCTTGAAAAAGCAGATGAAAAAATTGAAACGCTCCAAAAAGAATTAAGCTTATTCCAAAAAGAAAATGATGCATTGGCTATGACTTTAAGAGAAAAGCGCAAGGAAGCGGCAAAGAGACTAGAAATTGCCGTTAGTGAAGAGCTTAAAGTGTTAAACATGCCAAAAGCTATTTTTGAAGTCTGTTTTGAGCCTGTCGAAAAAAATAAGATGGGCGCTGATTTTATCGAATTTTATATGACACCCAATGTGGGCGAACATAAAATACCTGTAAGAGAATCTGCAAGCGGTGGAGAGCTTTCTCGTATTTTGCTTGTCATCCAAGGCCTGCTTGCAGAAAAAGAAGAGATCCCCACCCTTATTTTTGATGAGATCGATGCTAATATTGGAGGAGAGACTGCCTCAATTGTTGGGGAGAAGCTGCGGAAAATGGGAAATAATGCACAAGTGCTTTGCGTGACGCACTTTCCACAAGTGGCAAAACAAGCACACCACCATTTTGTCGTTTCAAAAAAAGAAGAAGCGGGGCGCACCTTCACAGAAGTTTTATGCTTGAAAGACAAAAAAATAAAAGCACAAGAACTTGCCCGGATGATGGGCGGAAGTTGATATTGACAAAATTATTTTTTTTGGATACAAACTCCCTTCATATTCAAATGGAGCTCTAGATGAAAAAAGTTTTTTCTTCTCTTTTAATGATGTTTGCGATAAGCACCCTACAAGCTGACTACGATCAGATCGATTACACCAACACCCTCTTGCCAGGCGGTCAAGACTCGTCTGACCAAGTCCCCGCTTTTTTAAAAAGCGGCTCTGGCATATTTGGCATTGAGACAAGCAGCGACTATATCTCAAAGTCCAAATTTAAGAAAAAAGGACATAGAAACCAAGAGATCTCTTTTTGCGGATTTGATGTCGATGGAAGTATGGTCTTTTATTATGAAAAAAAATATGCAGAAGCTGCCAACATAGAAATTGGCTATAACCGCACCAACATCCACTGGAAGCAAAACTCTTATTTTTCACAAAATATTTTTAATACAGCAACAGTTGCAATCAACGCGCAGACAAGCAGAATGTGCAACTGGAACTGGAAAGGCAAGCTTGCCTGGAATATGGATGTCGACCATTTTAGTGTTGAAGAATATTCCACCTATGACTGCTTTATTTGGGGTCGAAATAATTACAACGACAATGTAGGCCTCCATATTGGTATCATTGCCTTGACAGGGATGAAAATTGACCACGTTTATCCAATTGTCGGCTTTGACTGGATTTTAAGCCACAAATGGAAACTTAACGCTGTTTTTCCAGTAGACATGGCGCTCATTTATGTAGCAGATCCTAACTGGTCATTTAATTTAAGGTTTCGCGCTTTTCAAACAAGAAACCGCATCGGAAAACATGAAGAGCTCTCAAAAGCGCTTGTCCAGTACTTTAACACAGGCTTAGAACTTGGATGCGATTATGCAGTTGGCGATAGTATCCAGGCCAATGTCCATATCGGTGAAACATTTGGAGGCAGATTAAGGATTTCCAACAAGCACAACAAACACCCGCGCCGTTTGAAATTCAAACCAGCCCCCTACATTGGCGCTGAGGTGATGGTGCGCTACTAACTTAAGAAAATAGTTTTAATTTTTTATAACCAAATGCGTTCGGTATAAATTCCTTAAGAACCAACAGAATGGACTTTGTGGGCTCTCTGGTTTAATAACTCACCTTACGCAAAGTTGATTTATGTAAGCTCGTTGCACCCTATCTTCTAGAGCAGATCTTTCGTCGTTTATAGCTTTGGCTATGAACTCTTCAAGATCGCTAACGCTTCTCTTCTATAAGACAGGGTTCAATTCGCTTCTATAGAACCACTTTTTGCGTAAGATGAGTTAATAAATAAATAATAATCTAAAAACTTTAATAAAAATATTAATCTATGAATGTTGATGCCCTTCACAATTTATTATTTTATTGGCAATTTTATGAATATTCATCAAATGCTGGTAATTGTAAAACAGTAGAATCTGCCTTTGCTGCACTTTCTAATTTATCTCTTCTTTCTTTAGAAAAACTCAAATTGCGTTTTGGCAATGCCAAGCCATTTATTGAAAGCACATTGAACAGCATCAAAGAAAATCAAGAGGCTTTTATTGCAGCTTTGCAGTCCCCTCATTTTTACATCTTGCAGCCTGCACTCAGCTCTTATTTTCAAGGGTTGCAGCCAAAAGAGCAGGACGCTTTTTTAGAAAAGCTTACTTTAAACAGCATTGAGCAGAACCATGAGTGTCTAGTTTCCAGATGCTTGAGCTTATTGACAAACGATCAACTAAATTCTTTATTTCAACTTAAATTTGTCCCTTCAGTCAAATTAAAAGAATTTGCAGAAATCTACCTTTACAAAATGGAAATAAAAAACAAACTCTACTTGCAAAAAAACAAAAGCTGGATCAGCTCTGAAATTACAAGCATCGTGCAAAAGTTTTTACAGGTCTTCACTCACTATTTAAATTTGCTCGTCTCTTCTTTAGAATCTTTTACAGAAGGGGGCGCGCCAAAAAGTGCCTGGGATGCTGCTTTCCAATTAGAAGTCTATTACCGGATGCTTACCATTCCAAAAACTATTTTTGCCTTTATTCAAGAGCGTCTTCCGGGTAAATTTCAAAATCAGACTGTCTTTATTTTCTCTTGGCTTTCTATTGGCACATTCATTTATAGCTACCGCAAATGGCTGGAGCCAAAACCAGAAGAAATCCCTTACGCCAGTAATCTAACAGCACTTTTAGAGCATGATCCAACACCCGTTTTTGGAAGAGATGTCGAAATCGAAAAAACTGTTGATCAATTGATGAAAAATTTAATAGCGCCAACAAGAGAGCATCCCTTAATTGTAGGGTCACCTGGTGTTGGAAAGACAAAATTTTTATCCGGAGTGGCAAAAAAACTTTCTGAAAGAGGAATTACTCTTCATCGGATCCATGCAAGCCAGCTTTTAAACTCAAATAGTTTATATACAAATAAAACAGCTTTTGATGAAATTTTAAATGCCGTCAAAAGGCATAAAGAAAAAATTGCCATCGCCATTGATGATTTGCAGCTTCTCATGAAAAATAAAGAGAACAGGCCAGCGCTGCTCTCTTTATTAGAGACAGAAGATCCAAACAAGAATCTCCCTCTTTTTATTGGAGTAACTCCCATTGATTTTAAAAAAGATGAAGAGATCAGCCAATTTTATGAAAAACAAGGCTATGCAAGAAGATTTTATCCGATCGAGCTTGAAGAGATGCAAAAATCGGCTTTGACTGCACTCTTAACACATACAGCAGAAAAAAGCTGCCCCTATTTTGATTTAGACGATAAAATTTATTCAGATATTGTTAATTTTGAAAAAGACCCCGAAGATAGGAGATTAGAGCCTGCGAGGTCGCTTCAAAAATTATCCCAAGTTTTAAGAGAAAAGAAAGATGAACTAGAGGGTGAAAAAGAAAAAAAAGAGATTGAGAGCCTTCGTCAAAACTTAGAAGAAATTGAGCTTCTCATCACAACGGTAAAAGATGAAGAACTTATCAATGCTATAAAATTAAAAAAAGAGACAGAAAAAAAAATCCAAGACGCTAAAAAAACGTTTCAGAAAAAAGAGCTTCGTCTACAAACCGCTATAAGAGAAAAAGCGCAATTGCAGAAAAAGGAATTTCAGCTCAAAACCTTTGCAGAAAAAATCATCAATGGCGAAACAGCCTATGAAAGTGAATTTATGGCAGGGCATTTTTATCTGCTTCCTGCTAAAAATAAGAGGTTAAAAAAGATCGTATGAAAAAAGAAGCAAAAACAGACTATCAAAAATTGCATGCCCTCTCTTATAAAGCTCATCTGCTAGGAGGTATTTCCAGCTTAATTTCGTGGGATCAAGAAACAATGATGCCAGAGGATGCAGCTGTTATTAGGGGCGAGCAACTAGAAGCTCTTTCTGGTATTATCCACGAGGCAAAAACAAGCAGCAGCTATAAGGCAGCTCTTGCAAAGCTTGTCGACCTCAAAACAGGAAAAATTTTAAATGATCACCTTTCTAAAGAGCAAAAAGCGGCCGTTTTAGCCTGGAGACGAGACTACTTAAAAGAAGTTGCTCTGCCAAAAGCTTTTGTTGAAGAATTTGCAAAACTTACCTCACAATCTGTGATTGTGTGGCAGCAAGCAAAAAAAGAAAATGCGTTTCATCATTTTTCCCCTTTTTTAGACCGCATTGTGGCGATGAACCGCAAAAAAGCAGATCTTTTGGGATATAAAGACCATCCTTATGATGCGCTTTTAGACTGCTTTGAGCCCGATATCTCAACAAAAGAGATCGCAACTCTTTTTACAGAATTAAAAGGTTTTTTAACTCCTTTCATCAAAAAAATTATCAAAAAAGAACCGGCAGAAAATAAATTCCTCTTTGGAAAATTTTCTGAAAGCAAGCAATTGGCTTTTGGTGAGACGCTTTTAAAAAGCATCGGATATGAGATGTCAAAAGGCAGGCTCGACTTATCGGCACACCCCTTTTCTTCATCCTCCCACCCAACAGACAGCCGGGTGACAACTCGCATCCATCCATCTGGTTTGATGAGCAATATATTATCAGTCCTTCATGAGGGCGGCCACGCTTTATATGAGATGGGCTTGCCAGCCCACCATTATGGATCTCCCCTTTGCGAAGCCGTCTCTCTTGGTATCCACGAGTCGCAGTCGCGCTTTTTTGAAACAAGGATTGGCCTCTCTAAACCTTTTTGGCAATACTTTTTGCCACTTTTAAAAAAAACATTCAAAGGCAAATTAGAAAAAATTTCACTTTCTGATTTTTATAAGGCAATCAATCATGTAAAACCTTCTTTGATCCGCATTGAAGCTGATGAAGTGACCTACAATTTACATATCGTCTTGCGTTTTGAACTGGAAAAAGCACTCATTGAGGGCAGCTTGAAAGTACGCGATCTGCCAGAAGCCTGGAATGCCAAGATGAAAGAGCTTCTTGGTGTGACACCAAAAACCAACGCAGAAGGCTGCTTACAAGATATCCATTGGGCGATGGGAGCATTTGGCTATTTTCCCACTTATACCCTTGGAAACCTTTATGCCTCCCATCTCTTTTTAGGTTTTGAAAAAGCACATCAGGATTGGGAAAGTCAAGTAGCATCAGGAAATTTGAGCTTCATTAAAGAGTGGCTCTCTAAACACGTTTATCGCTATGGAAGGGAATTTTCAAGTGAAGAGCTCCTTAAAAAGGCAACGGGCAAAAAGCTGTCTACTAAAGCCTTCATCGATTATTTAACCGACAAGTATAGTGCTCTCTAGGGTGCGCTCTTCAGAAACGTGCGTCATTTTTTTTACCACTTAAGAGCAATGAGAGCCGAGTCTGATTTTTGTTAAGGCATAGTCGTCATCAAAACAGCTCAACCCCCAAAGGGTTGGGCAATGTAGACGAAACAAAAAGTAGTGGCTGCTAAACATTGGCAGATATGACTTTATTTCTTGGAATTGATATAAGGTGGAAAGAAAAGCTCAAAGGGCTTACATTGATTTGAATCAATTTATAAAAGACGTCGCTTTAGCATTAGCTCAGCATTTAAGATGGCTCCGCCAGCTGCGCCCCGGATGGTATTGTGGGATAGGATAGAAAATTTATAATCAAACAAAGGACACTCTCTTAACCTGCCAATGCAAGCTGCCATCCCTTTATCTGTATCGCGGTGCACTTTGGGTTGCGGGTAGTGATCATGATTTAAATAATGGATCGGTTTTTTGGGCGCTAGCGGCAAATCGTGTAGCTGCACATCTGATGTAAAATTTTGGAATGCCTCAATCATCTCTTTTAAAGAAGGCTTACTTTTTAATTTGACTGCCACATTCAGTAAATGGCCATCGCTTACGGCTACTCGGTTGCATTGCGCACTGATTTTAATATCGCTTAGAAAGATAGACCCAGCATTTAAGCTGCCCAAAATCTTCAAAGGCTCTGTTTCCATCTTTTTTTCTTCGCCATTGATAAAAGGGATCACATTATCCAAAATATCAAGGCTAGCCACTCCTGGATAACCAGCTCCAGAAATTGCTTGCATGGTTACAACAGAAACGGCTTCAATGCCAAAAAGGTCTTGTAAAGGCTTTAAGCCAAGCGTAAGGCCAATTGTAGAACAATTAGGGTTTGCAATAATTTTGCCGCTGCCCAAATTTTGCTTTTCTAAAAGGGCAAGATGGTCTGCATTCACCTCTGGTACTAATAAGGGCACTAATGGGTGCATCCGGTGATTGCGCGTATTCGTAATAACAGTGTAACCATTTTTTACAAAATCAAGCTCAATATCATGTGCAATAGAAGCATCTAAGCTAGAAAAAACAACTTTGCAAGGCAAATTAGGTAAAGCTGGAAGCACTGGCAAATTGCTTATTTTGCAAGAGAGCTTAGAGCGCATCAGCCAATTGACAGCTTCACCATAGGGTTTTCCAGTTGATTTTTCTGATGCTGCAACGCATGCTACTTCAAACCAGGGATGGTCTTGCAAAAGCTCAATAAACCTCTGCCCCACCATCCCGGTTGCACCTAAAATCCCAACTGGAATCTTGCCCATATTTAGTTAACCTAAATTTTGAAGAAAATCGATCATTAAGCGGACACCAACCCCTGTCCCATGTTTTGGGTGGTAGCGTCTTGACTCGTTCAAATAAGCAGTGCCTGCAATATCAAAATGAGCCCACGGGATATTGTCTACAAATTCTTGTAAAAAAATAGCTGCTGTAATAGAGCCAGCTGGTCTTCCGCCCACGTTTTTAATGTCTGCAATATCAGACTTTAGTTGATCGCGGTATTCCTCATAAAGAGGCAGCCTCCAGGCGCGCTCAAAAGTAGAGCTGCCGGCACGGACTAAAGAGTCTGCCAGGGCATCGTTGTTAGACATCAGGCCAGTTGTTTCATTGCCAAGTGCAATTTCAATAGCTCCTGTCAATGTGGCAAAATCAATAAGACGAGTTGGTTTTAAATGCTTTGCTGCATAGGCAAGGGCATCTGCCAAAACAAGACGCCCTTCTGCATCCGTATTGCCAATTTCAACTGTTTTGCCCAAATAGCTGCTATAAACATCACCTGGCTTATAACTATCTGCCGAGATGCTGTTTTCAGTGGAGGGGATGACAACAGATAAGTTGGTTTTAAGCTTGAGCTTTGCAGCTGCCAAGATCGTCCCAAGACAGGCTGCTGCCCCTCCCATATCGCATTTCATCGTTTCCATGCTGCCTGTCGGCTTTAAATTCAAGCCGCCAGTGTCATAAGTGATGCCTTTTCCAACAATGACTGTTTTTTCCTTTGATTTAGGATCTCCCTGGTATTCCAAAACAATGAAAACAGGCTCTATTTTAGAGCCTTTATTGACAGCGAGCAGAAGATCCATCTTTTCTTTTTCAATCCGCTTTTTGTCAAAGATAGTTGCCTTAATATTTTTAAATTTCTTTGCAAGCACTTTAGCAGTCTCTACCAAATATTGGGGCGTCACGTCGTCGGCATTTCCATTTACAAGATCGCGTGCCAAATAGACACCCTCTGCAATGTCTTGGTATTTTGCAACCAGTTCCAAAGCATTTTTTGGGGCTTTTATCAAGCAGACTTTTTCAACCAGGAATTGGAGCTCTTTTTTGCTAGCTTCGCTCTTATAGCGTTTGAAAAGGTAGTTAGCAAGCAGCATCCCTTCTGCCATTCCTCTTAAAAGGTCTTCATCTGTAAGAAAAGGGGCAACCGGCGTTAACACATTGATGCTTTTAATTTTTTTGACAAGAGCAGACTTGATCACATTGGAAAAACTTCTGCGCAGGCGCTCCACTGTTAATTTCGATTTATCGCCAAGACCCAAAAGAAGCAACCGCTTTTCTTGAGGCTCATCTGCATAAACATATAAAACTTCTCCCTCTTTTGCTTTAAAATCGGCTGTTTCAAGAGGGATTTTAACGTGGGGTGCCAGCTTTTCAAAATCGGCTGCCGGCTTTATTTTCTCCTTTTCTTGCCAAAAAGGCAAAACAAGGACTTCACTGGGCTTTCTGCTTTTTAAATCGGTTGCGGTTGTAAATTGAATCACCAAAAAAAACTCCTTTAGAATGGGATAGAATCATCATCTGCTAAATTACTCATGCTCTCTGCTTGGTTTTGTCCATAGCTTGGAGTACTTTGGTAGCTGTTTTGAGCTTGGGCTGCAAACGGCTGGTTTCCACTGTAGGGCGAGGCTGACGATGTTTGAGAACCTTCTTGCCTTGTACTGTCTGGCTTGCCAAATGGGCTAAAGCGCACTGTGTCTGCTGTTACATCTAAAGAAAAGCGCTGATTGCCTTCTTTATCTGCATAAGGGCGCACTCTTAATTCACCCATGATAATTAAAGCAGAACCTTTTTTCAAGTAGGGTAGCATTTTCTCAATCTGACAGCGCTCTGGCCAGATGGTGACGTTCCACCATGTGGTCTCTTCTTTACCGCTGCTTTTGGAGTTTGTGGCCAGCCTTAAATTAATGACTTTTTGTCCGCTTGGCGTGAAGCGCACTTCTGGATCTGCCCCTAAATGGCCCATAATTTGAATTGTATTCATCTTTAATCACCTCTTTTTTTACCGCAAAGATAAAACAAACAAGAGGCAAAAAGCAAGCAAAAAAAACCCTGATTCGTGGGGCGTGTCATCAATTGCTAATAACCTGAGTTTTGGATTTCTCTCCTCGAACTTCAAGTTATTATTAATGACACGCCCTAATCAAGGTTTAAATAAAATATATCGTTAATAATTGTTATTTTTTTCTGAAGAAAGCTTCAATTTTCTCATGGAAATTATCACATGCTTCTTTTACTTTTAATTTTTCTTTCCAGCGCTCATGGTTTGCATTGGCAACAAGGTCGGCCAACTGGTCAAGCTGTTTGCCATTCATTTTTTCAACACGCGCTCTAATTTTTTCTTTTAATAGGCACATCCAGGCATCGTCTGCCATTTGGATCAGCTGCTTTGGAAAATCTTGGCAAGAGCCGCACTCTTTTGAGCGACAAGGACAATCTGACCCGCATTTGCAGTCTGACCCGCATTTGCAACTAGAAGAGCAGCCGCAATCAGAACCACAGCCGCAGCTTGAATGAGAAGATTTATGAGAATTTACATTACAAGAACCAGAATGACAATGAGACATAACAACTCCTTATATTTTTTATTACACCTATAACTTTTATATGAAGGATTTAATCAATTAAATCAACCCTGATAAGTTAGTATAATAGAATATAGAAGACTGCCAAAAAGAAAAGAGGGAAAACTGGATGTTTTTTCATCTGCTGGCAATTCATAACTTAACACGTTTAGAATCATGCCCCCTGCAACAAATGCAACACCATAAATAATAGATGTTTTTGGAATTTCTATTGAGATCCCGGCAGCAAATCCTGCATAAAGTGCTAATATTAAGATATATCTGCTTAAATCATGATAAATAAAAGGGTGCTTTTCTCGAAAACTATAGTCAGTAATAAAATAGTGCAGTCCAAGAGCTACAACAAAAAGATAAAGAGGCTGAATAAAAGGGTCATGAACATCTACAATTTCATAGCCAACTAAAAAATTAAAAAAAACATAGCTTGCCATGTTCAGCCAAAAAGCTACATTCCCGAAATTTTTTAAACGGCCAGTTGAGATGCGGTGCACTCCATAAAAAAAAAGAAACCCTAAAAAAGCAACTAGATATACGTGACGCTCTTTAAGAGGAATCATGTCTGTATTGATTGCCTGGAGCGTCGTCTCTGAAACTCCAAGTTTTGGCATAAGTTCGACAAACACATAAGCGACAGCCACGCCCCCTGCCATTGACAAAAAACGCTTATGCCATTTGCTTTTTGAAAAATGAAACTGTCCTGCCAGTAAATGAACGATGGCGAGGACAGTGACTGCTAAAAAAGCTTCTAAGTTATAGATCATGGTTTTTTTTAAGCTCTTTTTGAAGCAGAACGTGCGCTTCTGCTGCAAAATTAAAGAAAAAAACGATGGTTGGCGATAAAAGTGCAGTAAATGGAATCATGATCACAAACCATTGGAGCACCGTATAAACAGGCTGCTTGCATGTGTAGCAAATAGTGCCTGTCAAAAATGCTGCGAGCGATAAAATAAGAGTCGCAAATAAAAATGGCAAAGAGGCAATTAAAGCAAAGAGCAAATTAGAAAAAAGATCGCCCTGAATGCGGTTCATTAAAATTTTTGAAATCTGCATTTTGTCAAATCCTTTTAAGGCAATCACTGGAGTTGCAAAAAAAAGAAGCGCAAAGTTAAGGAGACAAAGCAAAAGGGATGCAAGATTAATCAAAAAAGGGGCAAATGCCAAAATGACTGCAAAAAATTCTCCAAAACTTGGAATGTCTCTCAATAAGAAAAAAATACCAAGCAGCATCCAGATTAAAAGGTAGCATAAAATAATTGGCACTGAAAAGTAAGAGGAGCCTAAAATAATTTCCCATGACTTTGAAAGAATGTCGCCATATTTGAAAGGCTTGTTTTTTACTTCGTCATGGTAAACGCGGATTAAAAAAATACCAACAGAGAGTAAAAAACCAGAGCATAAAAAAATAGGTAAAAAAGAGAGGCTTAAAATGAGCCAATGCCCGGCATTAACTGCAAGACCGCGAAAAAAGACCACAAGGACACCACAAAGGGCAAGTGCTACAAAAACCAGCAAAAGTTTTTTTAAATTAAAGCTTTTGGACATAGCTCGGTTGAAAATAAATTGAATATCAGACAGCTTCATGACTTAAACTGTTTCCTTTTTTTTAAAAATATATTTTGGGCGTACAATGGGCGTTCCTTTGCCTCCCCTCGCCTCGCATCTTTCATACACGATCTGAATGGAAATGCCCACTAACCGGGAGAGGCCAAAAAGGATTGTATAATATTCTGGGTAAGGAAATCCAGCAGCTGTTAACACAATTCCTGAAATGGCATCTACATTGGGGTAAGGATTAGAAATTTTTGGATTCTCGCTTAAAACTTTTGTGCCAGCCTCCTTTAAAAGGGTTGCCATTTTCACTAAGGAGTGATCCGGAAATTTTTTATTGGCATAGTCATATAAAACAGAAGCTCTTGGATCGATCACGCGGAGCACTGCATGTCCAAAACCAAATATAAGCTCTCCTTTTTCTAATCGGTTGTGTATTAATTTTTCTATCTGTTCTTGAGTTGCAAAGTCTCCTACTTCTTTTAAAATTTCCTCCACAAAATGCAGACAGTCTTGATTTGCCCTCCCATGCCGGGGACCAGCTAGCGCTGCCATTGCGGCATTCATCGAGCCGTACATATCTTCTAGTCCAGAAGCAACCGCTTTTCCAATAAAAGTGGATAAATTGCCACCTCCATGGTCATAGTGCAAAATATTAAAAAGCTTAAAAACTTCGGTCAGTTGCGCTACATCACTACCTGGAACTTTCAGCATCTGGACAAAATTTTCTATGTATCCAAGTTCTGGCTTTGAAGGATTGCTCTCCCCCCATCCTGCATGGTAATTGATAACGGCAGCTACAATTTCTGGTGCTTTTGCAATAAGGTTCAAGCAATCTTCTTTATAATCATCTCTCCCCTCGTAGATGCCGGCAATTAAAAGCGCTGCGCAAAAAAGCTTCATTGGGTGTCCTTCCCGCGGAAGCTTTTGGATATGTTGGATGGTCTCTTTTTTGCATCTGGATCTTTTTTGAAGCTCTTTTGAAAAAGCCAAGACCTCTTCTTTAGAGCCATTTTTCCCGTAATAGAGAAGATAGATGACCTCTTCTGGCTCTTTATGGCCAAGCTCATCAACCGGAAGACCTGCATAAAAAAGTCCTTTGACAGGGTCTACAGTAGATGTTGTACAATAGCCAACAGGATAGCCTCTAAGGCCAGTCTCTAATTGTTCTTCTCTAATTTCAAACAGCACATCTCCCATAAAATCCCTAAAGTTTGCTTTCGATTAATTTTTTTTCTTCTAGCAGTTCTTTTTCGGAAAGCATAATTTTTTCTTTTAAAAAGTCGTTCCAAAAAAGTCCCTTCACAATCTCGTAATCTCCATCACCCTTTGAAACGCAAGGAAAAGAAAAAATCAACCCCTCTTGGATGCCATACCCGTTGCCATCGCTGCAGACAGCCGATGAGAAAAAATCACCCTCTTTTGTCTTTGTCTCAAGGGATAAAATCGCATCAATCACTGCTTGTGCAGCAGAAGCTGCAGATGATTTTCCTCTTGCAGCAATAATGGCAGCCCCTCTTTTTTGAACCGCAGGAATAAACTCTCCTTCTAGCCAGTCCCGGTCTTTAATGATGTCCATTGCCGGTCTTTTATCTATCTTTGCATTAAAAAAATCGGGCACTTGAGTAGAAGAGTGATTGCCCCAAATGACCATGTTAGAAACATCCGCCACGCTGACATCCACTTTTTTAGCAAGGAGATTGGTAGCCCGGTTTTGATCCAGACGTGTCATGGCATGAAAATTCTTTGCATTAAGGTCTGGTGCATTTTTCATGGCAATCAGACAATTGGTGTTGCAAGGATTGCCCACCACTAAAACTTTTACATCGCGCTTTGCAACCGCATTTAAAGCTTGACCTTGAGCAATGAAAATATCTCCATTTTCATTTAAAAGATCACCTCTTTCCATGCCAGGGCCTCTTGGCTTTGAGCCTATTAAAAGAGCATAGTCGACATCCTTAAAAATAACATTTGGATCAGAGCCTATTTCAATTTTTTTCAAAAGCGGAAAGGCGCAATCTTCCAGTTCCATTTGAACGCCGCTTAAGGCTTTTAACATAGATTCTACTTCTAAGATATGAAGACTAATTGGCTGATTTTTACCAAACGCTTCTCCTGCTGCCAGACGAAAAAGCAATTGGTAGGCAATTTGCCCAGCCCCGCCAGTGACTGCTATCCGTTTAATTCCGCTTTTCATTGACATACCCTACTCTAAATCTTTTTCTACACTTATAATTCGTTAAAATGTAATAATACAAGGTTTAAAACGTAAAAGTTTGATAAAATCATGGATTTAAACATCATAGAAATTTTTGCAAGTGTACAGGGAGAGACCAGTTTTACCGGTCTTCCTACCACCTTTATCCGCCTGGCTGCCTGCAATTTGCGCTGCAGCTGGTGCGATACAAGCTACTCTTTTGGAAGGGGTGAAAAAACAGCAGTTGATGCCATCATCGAAACCGTTAAAAAAAATGGTTTAAAAAATGTCTGTATCACAGGGGGTGAGCCTCTTTTACAAGAAAATGTTTATTTTCTGATCGAATCACTTTTAAATTTAAATTATATTGTAAGCATTGAGACCGGCGGCTCTCTTCCAATTAATAAAATAGATGCGCGCACTTTTATCATTCTCGATATCAAATGTCCAGCAAGCGGCATGAGTGAAAAAAACCTTTGGCAAAACCTTGATATTTTGCCAAAAAATGCCGAAGTCAAATTTGTAATCCAAGACAAAGCCGATTATGAATACGCAAAATCTGTGGCAGAAAAATATGAGCTTTATCAAAGAGCTTCTGCTGTTTTATTTTCCCCTGTTTTTAATATTTTAAAAGAAAAGACATTGGTAGAGTGGATTTTGGAAGATAGACTTAATGTACGGCTTAACTTGCAGACTCATAAATACATCTGGGATCCTCTGACACGAGGGGTTTAAATTAAGATGAAAGCAATTGTCCTTTTAAGCGGTGGTCTTGATTCTACAGTTGTCTTAGCACTTGCCTTGGCAAATAAAAGAGAATGTCTGGCTTTAAGCTTTTCTTACGGGCAGCGGCATAAAATTGAATTGGAGGCTGCAAAAAAAATTGCCGCTAACTACCAAGTGCAGCATCTCATTATTACCATTGACCCTCAAGCGTTTGGCCAGTCGGCGCTTTTGGCAAATTGCCAAGAAACTCTGGATGTGCCCAAAAACAGGTCTTTAAAAGAAATGAAAGTTTCTCTTGTGCCTCCCACTTATGTTCCCGCAAGAAACACTATCTTTTTAAGCTTTGCACTAGCTCAAGCTGAAATGTTTGAAGCTTCCGAAATTTATATAGGGTCAAACGCGTTGGACATGAAATACCCGGATTGCAGCAAAGCTTTTATTGAAGCCTTTCAAAATATGATCAATACCGCAACCAAGCAGTCGATCGAAAAAGAGCCTCCCAAACTAATAACTCCTTTAATTGACATGGATAAAAAAGAAATTGTCGATCTTGGCAGGTCTTTAAATGCTCCCATTGATTTGACATTTAGCTGCTATAATCCAACTAAACATCAAACAGCTTGCAATGTTTGCGATGCTTGTATTTTACGCTCTTTAGCACTTCTAGAACGCCCTTAGTAAACGGCTGTTTACTAAGACACTACTTAACTTAAGTTTTCTAATTTCTCTCCTCGAACTTCAAGTTTTTTTTCTCAAGAAGGGTGAAAACCTGGCTTTAGAAAAAAATTGCAAAACTCACTCTTGAAAAACTCCCTGAATTTCAAGAAGATAAACTAGAAAACTCAGGTTACTTACCTTAACTCTTTTTGCTTGACGTTGGCGTTGATCGTTACCCATTCAGGATGCTCTTTTAAGGCTTTTAAAATATCATCCATTGAAAATTCTTTATTGTGTGGATAAAGCTCTTCTATCAAAAGTTTGATCAGATCAAAATCTTCTTGCGTGTCTACTGTAAGCCTTAAATGGGATAGATCAGGCTCATGCGTGATCAAATGCCTGGCATAGCGATTAGGGCGTCTATAAATAAAAGGGGTCACATGCTCACGCTCTTCTTCTAGACTACCTTCTTGAAAAGCCTCTTTTAATGCCTTGAATGAAAACACTTCGGCGTCCATGCCAATTGGAAATGAACGCACATGGGAATTGGAAACATAATCATATTTTGGATAGTGATCCAGATAATAGTGGATGACCTCATCAATTAATTTAGGGTCGATCAATGGACAATCTGCTGTGATTCTGATGATCACATCGGCCTTAAAAGCACTTGCTGCTTTGTAAAACCTATCTAACACGTCCTCGCTTTTACCTCGAAAAAGAGGAATCTCTTCTGCCTGACAAAAATCGACAATCGCATCATCTTGCTTCTCTGTTGTTGTGGCAATCACAACTTCATCTGCAAGCTCTACTCTTTTTAAACGCTCTACAATATATTGCAAAAGCGGTTTATCAAGAACTTCTTTTAAAACTTTGCCAGGAAGGCGCGTTGAACCTACCCTGGCTTGCACTAAAATCACACACCTTAATTCTTTTTTTTTCATAAGGTATTAATAAGTTATTAGATTTTTTTTGCCTTATCTTCTGGCGCATCTAAATCGTCATCTTCGTCTTCATCTTCATCTTCGTCTTCATCGTCATCATCATCATCTTCGTCATCATCATCAAGATTTGCATTGTCGAGACTTGCATTGTCGCGCTTGATGCACATAGCAAAGCGTTTTGCTTTTTGCTGCTGGATATCATCTAGCATCGAAGCAATTTTACCATCATCCTGGATGTCATTTGCTTTTAAAACAGAAGAAAAAATTTCTAAAAGAGTCTCTCTGAACAGTTTGACTGCAGCTTGTCTTTGCTGAGGATCTTTTAATGGATTAGGATTCATCTTAGAAGCTTTTTCTTCCACCATTTTGATAACATCTTTATCTTTTTCATTCAGGCTTTTAATAATCGCATCCCATTTTTCTTTTGGGATGTTAAACTTTGTAAACGTTTCTTTAACAAAGACTTCGGGAAAATAAGCAAGCAAAAGATCTTTAGAACAATCACTTTCTTTCAAGCTTGCAGCCCCTGGAGCATCAGCTGCTGTTAAATCACCGGATAAAAAGCAGGTTAAACAAGCGGCAAAAAATGAGATCAGCTGTTTATTGAAAACAACTTTTTTCATAGGGTCCCCCTTTACAATTTTTAAAAATAATTTTCTTGTGTTTGTCAAATTACATGATGCATTTTTTTTTTGCACGCTTATATTAGCAATGCTAGTGGATTTTCAAGATAATGCTGTAGCGTTTTTATAAATAAAGCAGCTTTTTGTCCGTCTATCACGCGATGATCTGCTGATAAACAAATATTGACTACCTTTCCTGGCACTATCTCTTTATTTTTTATAACAGGCTGATCGATGATGCCACTGACTGCCAATATGGCAGCTTGCGGCGGATTGATAATGGCAGAAAAGCTTGAAACGCCATACATGCCCATATTAGAAATAGTAAAAGAGCCTCCTTTATACTCTTCTTGATTCAGCTTGCCTTCTTTTGCCCTTGAAGCAAGCTCTCTCACCTCTGCAGAAATTTCTGAAAGGTTTTTATAGTCGGCATGTCGGACAATAGGAGTAATAAGTCCATCTGGCACACTGACAGCAACAGAGATATCGATCGTCTTAAAGCGGATGACTCTGTTGCTTACTCCATTAAAGCCGCTATTGATATCTGGATGTTTTTTTAAAGCAAGGGCAGATGCCCTTATTATGCAGTCATTGTAAGAGACTTTAATGCCAAGTGCGCTTAACTGTTCGCGAAAATCAACTAAGGCATCAGCTGCAACTGTCTGCTGCACATAAAAATGCGGGATTAATGACTTTGCCTCTTGCAGCCTTGCAGCAATCACTTTTCGAACAGGCGTTAAATTTTCTTCTTCAAAAGACCCTGCCTTTTCCGTTGGCAATTCAGGCCGGCCAAACGAAAAATCACTTATCGGAGGAGCGTTTCCTAAGTCGGCAACTGTGATACGCCCATGAGGACCACTTCCTTGCAAAGCGGCAATGTCCAAGCCTTTTTCTTTAGCTAGTTTTTTTGCCAAAGAAGAGGCTTTTACTCTCTCTTCTGCATTTTTAGCAAATTTGAACTGGTAATTTTGTGGAGGAGGCTCTGGCTCAAAAGAAGACCTTCCAAACGGCTGACTGATGATTGCAGGCTGTAAAACGCTTTTCTCTTCTTCTTTTTCTGTTTTTACTTTTTTTTCTTCTATAACTGTTTTTTTAACTAGATAGTTTTCGATGTTTTCATTTTCGGTCTCTGTAAAAATGGCAATGGGCTCGTTCACAAGTGCATTTTCTTGATTGTTCACAAGAATTTTTCTAAGCCAGCCGCCGTCTAGTGCGTTATACTCAATGGTTGCCTTATCTGTTGCAATCTCCAATAAAAGATCTCCAGCTTCTACAAAATCGCCAGGTTTTTTGTGCCATGCAGAAATAGTCCCCTCTTCCATTGTTGGAGATAGCTTTGGCAAGGTGAGTATTGTTGGCATAACTTTTTAAAAACTCCAATTTAATGTTTGCAAAGCCGATTTTAAAATGCGCTCTTTGTTTGGCAGTGCCTCTTTTTCTAACGCTTTAGAATAAGGCAGCGGTGTTTCAAGCTGACAGACACGAGCTAAAGGAGCATCCAAATAGTCAAAGCAGTGCGACTGGATTTGAAATCCTATTTCCGCTGCAATCCCTGCAAAAATATGCCCCTCTTCGACCAGTAAACAGCGGTTTGTTTTTTTAACCGATGCAGAAATCATTGCAATATCTAATGGCTTTATTGTTCTAAGATCGATAAGCTCTGCTTTAATTCCTCTACTTTTAAGCTCAATTACGACTTCTTTGCAAACTTTTAAAACATTACTGTAAGAAAGTATTGTAATATCTGTGCCCTCTTGCACAACCTTTGCTTTGCCAATGGGCAAAAGGTATTCTGCAACGGGAATTTCCATCTTGTCGCCATAACATAGTTCAGATTCTAAAAATAAAATAGGATTATTATCGCGGATCGCTGATTTTAAAAGCCCTTTTGCATCATGCGCATTGCCGGGCGCTATAATTTTAAGGCCGGGAAAGTTGCCGTAAATAGCCTCTACCGAATGAGAGTGCTGGCAAGAGACTTGGGCTGCAGCTCCATTTGGACCTCTAAAAACAATAGGAACTGAAAAACGCCCACCCGACATATAATGCATTTTTACGGCATTGGAAATAATTTGGTCTGCAGCCACAAACGAAAAATTAAAGCTCATAAATTCGATGATGGGACGAAGACCGCACATGGCAGCCCCAACGCCAAGACCTGCAAAACCAAGCTCTGCAATAGGCGTATCGACAATGCGTTTTTTGCCATACTTATCCAGAAGGCCTTTTGTTACTTTGTACGCTCCATTATATTCTCCAACTTCTTCCCCCATGACAAACACATTCTCATCGCGTGCCATCTCTTCGTCAATGGCCTGGCGAAGCGCTTCCCTCATTTCAACTAGCTGCATTTTATCATTCATGAAGCAAATACATCCTCTTCTAATAGCACAGGATTTGGTAAGGGGCTGTTCTCTGCAAATTCCATTGCTTTCAATATTTTTGATTTTGCCTGATTGTCCATCTCTTTGTAGAGATCTTCTGTCAAAAGACCAGTTTCTATCAAGGCGTTCCTAAAAAGAACAATAGGATCTCTTAACATCAGAGCTTTAAGCTCATCTTTAGTGCGGTAAAGAGCAGGATCTGAAATGGAATGCCCTTTAAATCTTTTTGTCAATACTTCAATCAAAACCGGTTTTGATGTCTTTTTTGTTTCCATAAATGCTTTTTTAAAGCCGCTGTAGCACTTGAAAAAATCCATGCCATCTAAAGTAATGCCTTTCATGTTATACCCAGAAGCCTTATCTTCTGCAAGTTTTTTCACGCTGATTGCTCTACTGATATGCGTTCCCATGCCCCATTCATTGTTTTCAATCACATAAATGCAAGGTAAGTCAAAAAGGGCTGCTAAATTAAGCGATTCATGAAAAGCGCCCTGAGCCACAGCGCCATCGCCTAAAAAGCAGACGGAAACTTCATCTTTGATATCTTTATATTTAAGCTGAAAAGCAGCTCCTGTTGCAATAGGAAGTTGACCCCCCACAATACCAAAGCCGCCAAGCAACCGCTCTGTAAAAAAATGCATCGAGCCGCCGCGGCCTTTTGCATTTCCTGTCTCTTTGCCATAAAGCTCTGCCATCAGCTCATCTGGAGACGCCCCCAAAAGAAGAGCCAGCGCATGGCAGCGATAAGAGGTTGTCCACCAGTTATTTGGTCCCATTGCTTGCAGGGCAGCTGTCTGTACAGCCTCCTGGCCAATATAGGCGTGGAAAAAGCCACCGACTTTTCCCATTTGATAAGCAGATTCTGCCCGGATCTCAAAATTACGGATCAGCAGCATCTCTTGCAAGCTTCTGATCAGTTTCTCTTTTCCAAGCTCTTTAACGACTCCCAAATCTTCTTTGTCCATCTTTTCTCTAATTAATTAGATTCTAAAAGGATACCATCATTTGTTATTTCTTGTTTTGCTTCTTTATCTACAACTGCTGCAACACAAGAGTCTGACCAGACATTGATGGCCGTCTCTATCATATCGATGATTGTATAGAAAGGAAGAATTGCCACCAAGAGATTTAAAGGAACGTTCATGGCAGCTAAAAATGCAGTAGATAAAAAATAACAGCCCATGGGTATGCCTGCATTGCCTATTGCTGCAATGGTAGAGACAAAAATCCATGTCACCATTTCAATTGGAGTATACGAAATGCCGTTGCTCATGGAGACAAAAAGCACTGTGATCAAAATAAAAGCGGCGCATCCATTCATGTTAATGGTAGTGCAAAGCGGCAATGTAAAGCCTGCAATTTTCCTTGAAATCTTTAAATTTTCTTCTGCGCATCGCATTGCCATTGGCAAAGCAGCAGCTGACGACTTCGTAAAAAATGCAAGGGACAGGGCAGGAAGCATCCCTCTTGCTGTGTTGATGGGCGAGATTTTTTTAAACTTTAAAAAAAGAGGCAGTACAATCAAGCCCTGGATCAAATTTGCCATGACGACGCAAGCCAAATAAAAGGCCAAAGACTTGATTTCTAAACCATCATGAAAATCCCTCATAAAAAGGATCACAAAAGCGGCAATGGCAATAGGCATAAGTCCCACTAGCCACGAAGTGATTTTCATGACGGCTGCATAAAAGCTGGAAAAAAAAGAGTGGAGAGGTCTTTTATTCTCATTTGGTAAAATAATAATGGCAACGCTTAGCAAAATCGCCAAAAACAAAACGCTGATCACATTATTTTCTAAAAATGGTTTAACAAAGTTGGATGGGATCACATTTTTTAAATAAGTCAAATATCCCGGTTGATCTGCATTACTTAAAATATCCCCAGTCGTTTCAACAACCCCGCGCACAGGATTTACAACCACATAAAGAGCAAGGGCAACAGAGGCTGAAACAAGAGTTGTAAAAAGAGTGTATTTCAACACTTTTTTTCCAAGCGTTTGCACTTCTTTTACGCTCTCCATTCCAGATGCGGTTGAAACAATCGATAAAAAGATAATGGGCAAGCTGACAAGCTTTAACAAATTAATAAAGATGTCGGCAACCACCTGAGCACTTAAGTTAATAAACGGAATATTCAAGTAGCCAGCCATTAGACCGCAACATGCCGCAATGCCAAAAAATAAATTGGGATTGCGTTTAGATTGATGCTGCTCGCACATAGCGACTCCTTTAAAACTTTAAGGTTATGTATTATAGAGTCAATCTACTAAATCGAGCCAAAAAAGTCAATAGATGCAAACGCTTACAAAAACATATTATAATTAATGCGATGTGCAAATTTCTATACCGTCCTTTCAGAACTCATTTATCAATTTTTCATTTTTAACGATTTCGAGAGTTTCTTCATAAGGTTCATCGTAAAAATCTATAAATTTATTTTTAATCTATACTGTGCTATTATTTACTGATGAGGCGTCTTGCATTGCAAAAGACAATGAGGCTGCTGATCATCATGGCAAAAGCTGCAAAGATGGGAGAAAGAATGCCATAGGCTGCAAGAGCAATGCCCACCATATTATAAAAGAAGGCCCAAAAAAGATTTTGCTTTAAAATGCGGGCTGCAAAAACTCCAAGTTTCCTCATTTTCAAAAGCTTTTTAAGGTCATCTTGCATCAAAAGAAAGTCAGAGACCTGGATAGAGACATCTGCTGCTGCTTTTGCAGAGATCGCCACATGGGCGCTAGCTAGTGAAGGTGCATCATTAATGCCGTCTCCAACCATGCAGACAACGTGGCCTTCTTTTTTTAGCTCTTCAATAAAATCCTTCTTTTTCAAAGGAGAACAACTGGAATAATGCGAGTCAAATCCGCACTGCTTAGCTGTATAAGAAACTGTGCTTTCTATATCTCCTGATAAAAGAACCGTCTTTGCGGGCCTTAAAGAGTAGATGAGCTCTTTAATGCCTTTTTTTAAAACATCGCCTAAAAAAATAACAGAAAGGAGCTGATCATTTTTTGCAAAATAGCCTTTTGATAAAATAGAAAAATTTTTCTCTTCAACAGGCTTTTCAAAAAACTTTACACCAGAAAGCCTTAAAAAAGCTTCAGAGCCAAAATAGTAAATATCATTTTCAATCCTACCAGAAAGGCCTTTTCCAACAACCTCTTCTACAGAATCCATAAAGATGGGCTCTTCTAAAATGCTTTTAAAAATCGCTTGAGAGATAAGATGATTAGACTGGCTTGTCATTCCTTTTAAAAGGGAGCGCTCTTTTACAGATAATACGTCCAATCCTTTGACAACCTTAAATTTACCTTCTGTAATAGTGCCCGTCTTATCAAAAACAAAAACGGTTTCTTTTCCAAGAAAAGATAGGGCATTTCTGTTTTGCACCACAACTTGAAGCAAACCAAGCGCGCTGATCAAATAGGACTCGGCAAGGGGTGCTGCAATCCCTATTGCACAAGGGCAAGAAATTAAAAGAACCGACAAGGCAACTGCAAAGGCTTGGCTTCCTCCTTGCTGCAGATAGCAAATAGCCGCTGCAAAAAAGGCTAAAATAAGGACAAAAGGCACAAAATACTTTACAATTGTCTCTAAAAGGCTTGTCTTCTCCTTTGGCTTTAAATAAAAGCTTGCCTCGATCATCTGAACAAGACGCGTTAAAAGCGATTCCTGATTTGCAAAAGCAGAAATAAAAAGCCTTCCGCTTTGCAATAAAGAGCCTCCAAGAACTTTTTCACCCGTTTTTTTTAAAGAAGGAAGAGCCTCTCCCGTTATCAAAGATTCATCTATTGCACCGCTGCCTTCTATAATTGTCCCGTCTAGCGCAATTTTTTCCCCTTGGAATACAGCAAAAGTGTCGCTCTCTTTAATCTCTTTTAAAGATACAAAAGATAAACTGCCATCTTCAAAGCGCTTTCTGGCACGCCGCGGAATAGAAAAATTCAAGCGAAGAAGCGTATCTTTGACAGAGAGTTTTGCTCTTTCTTCTAAAATTTTTCCAAGCAGCAAAAAAGCAACGATCACTGCCATGGAATCAAAATAAACTTGATCCCCGCCCATCAAAAGATTGTAAGAAGATAAAAAAAAGGCTGAAAAAACGCCCAGGACAGCAAGAGCCTCCATTCCATAAATGCCAAAGCGCAAAGCAGTAAAACATCTTTTAACAAACGGCCAAAAGCTAAACAAGAGTACTGGCAAACTCATATAAAAAGAGAGCCATGCAAACAAACGCCCATGCCCTTCTGGATCATAATCAAAATAAGAAGCATATAAAGGATAAGAGAACATCATGATGTTTAAAGCGGCAAAAGCGGCAACAATAAATTTAACATGCAACTTATAAGATTTTTTCTTTTCTTCCGGGTTTTCTAAAGAAACAGGCTTATAGCTTAAACTTGAAATAATTTTAAATATCTGATCTTTAGATATATAGATAGGATAAAACCGAACAAGCGCCAAATCGTTGGCATAATCGATGGTACAGCTTGCAACCCCCTCTTTTTGCATCAGCGACAAATAGATCACTTGTTGGCAAGAGGGGCACCACATCTCTTGAATTTCCAGATAGAGCGTTTCAAGAGCCGCTTCTTTTAAAGAGCGTTTGCTCTCTTCTATTTTTTGCAAAAGTTCCGGATTTCCAATCAGCCCCGATTTTACAGCCTGCAAAAAAAGCGGATGGGTCAAATAATTGCCAAGTTCTTGTTTTAAAGCCAATATCTGATACACAGCATGGCAGCCGTGGCAGCAAAATAATAAAAGTTCTTCTGTAATTTGATGCTGCAAAGCTGTATTGCCGCATAAAGCACATTTTTTTTTAAGTTTAATACTCATTATTTTTACTTGAAAAAGAATATTTCATCATGGTTTAATCAGGGGATTATTTGTAAATCAGGAGTAATTATTCATGCGACGATCTATTTGCTATTGCGATCCTGTTCTGGCAACTGCCGGGGAAGTCAACACCTGGATGTTCATTTATACAACATCTATGCTTTTGCCAAAAGGCACAAAATTAAGATTTGATTTAAATAGCAAGGGACGTGATCTTGATTGGGAAATACCAACAGCTAATTTAAAAAAGACAAAAAATACGATCTTTGCAAAACTTGACAATGGCAAAGTATTGGAAGCCAAAGAGATAGAATCTTCTGATAGCTTTGTTCCTTTTTTTGAATTTGTTTTATCCTCAGAATTGCCTTTAGGCAGCAATTTTACTGTAATTATCGGCTCGCCAAAAGACGATCCTGCAACTTATAAGACAAACGGGACAAGAGCTCAGACCAATTCTCAAAGAAGACGCTCTTTCAACCTCTATATCGATCCGACTGGAAAAGGCCGCTACGATGATGCAGAAACTTTTTCGATGGATGTCAAAGGAGGAAAACTCAGTAACATCCGTGTGCTGACCCCCTCTTTTGTTGCCCGCAACAAGCGCTTTGATGTGATCGTGCGCTTTGAAGATCAGTTTGGCAATCTGACAAATGATGCCCATGAAGATACTTTGGTAGAGCTTTCTTACGAAAATTTAAGAGAAAATTTAAAATGGAAGTTATTTGTTCCAGAAACTGGCTTTATCTCGCTTCCAAACCTCTATTTCAATGAAGCCGGCATCTATACCATCTGCCTTGAGAACTTAAGGACTAAAGAAATATTTAAATCACCTCCGATCAAATGCTTTTCTGACAATACCAAACACCTCTTCTGGGGTCTTTTGCATGGGGAATCAGAAAGGATCGACTCCACAGAGAACATTGAGAGCTGCTTGCGTCACTTCCGCGATGAAAGAGCACTTAATTTTTATGCATCTTCCCC
>DAORNI010000016.1:33577-34096 GCA_035440845.1 Parachlamydiaceae bacterium
TCCCCTTTTGAGTCCCAGGAAGAGACATCAAATGAGATCTGGAAGCTTGTCTTGCAAAACTTGACAGAATTTGACGAGTCAGACCGTTTTTCTACTTTAGTTGGCTTTCAATATTCGGGTGATGCTGCAAAAGAGGGTGTGCGCCATTTGATCTATAGCAAAGACAATAAGACGCTGCTTAGAAAAAAAGATCCTAAATATAGCTCTCTTTCAAAAATCTATAAAAGTTTTTCTCCAAAAGAGCTGATCTCAATCCCCACATTCTCAATGGGAAAAGGCTTTGATTTTGATTTTAAAAATTTTGAGCCTGAATATGAAAGGGTTGTCGAGATCTACAACGCTTGGGGATCTTCTGAACTAACAAAAAAAGAAGGCAACAGGCGCCCCATTTCCGGATCTGGAAAAAATACAGTCCAAGAATCAGCAGAAGGCTCTATCCAAAAAGCGCTTTTAAAAAACTGCCGCTTTGGCTTTGCAGCAGGTGGACTTGATGATAGGGGTGTCTATTCTGCCTTTTTT
>DAORNI010000016.1:34152-34533 GCA_035440845.1 Parachlamydiaceae bacterium
CCAGTCACTGGTAGAGGCACTTTATAACCGCTCGTGCTATGCAACAACTGGAGAGCGCATTATTGTAGGTCTTTATTTGGCCTGTCTTCCTATGGGATCAGAAACCAGCACAAGCACAAAGCCCGGGCTTATTATGAATCGGCACCTTTCCGGATATGTGGCTGGCACATCTGCTCTAGAGAGTGTAGAGATCATCCGAAATGGCAAAACGATCAAATCGTTTGAATGTGATGGTTATAGCATGACATTTACTTATGACGACATGACAGAACTTAATAAAGTGGCAGTGGATGCCAAAGATAAAAAGCCCCCTTTTGCCTACTATTACTTGCGCGTAACGCAAAAAGATGGACACATGGCGTGGAGCTCTCCTATTTGGGT
>DAORNI010000016.1:34586-35792 GCA_035440845.1 Parachlamydiaceae bacterium
TAAAGCCTATCAAAAAAGATGAGTTCCTCGACGATCTAGAAGATGCCGAGGATGATTTTGATGACTTTGATGATGAGGATTTTGACGATGAGGATGATGCTTGATGGAAAATCTTATCTCGACTTTAATTGCAGCAAGCGTCCTCATTTTAATGGCATTATGCCTTCTTGCCATCAGTTATTTTATTACCGGCAAGTCACGCTTAAAGCCTGGAGCTTGCGGAAGAGCTCCTTTTAAAAATAAAGATGGCTCTTGCGGCACTGAAAGTTCTTGTGAGCTTTGCAAAAAGCCAGAAGAAAAAGATGAAGACAAAGACAAAGACAAAGATATTTAGGTGAAAAATAACGGATCTTAATTAAGGAGCTTCAATGGGATACAGGAAAGACAGGCCAGAATCGATCCAGCAAATGTTTAGCAGCATTGCTTCTTGTTATGACAAGACAAACTCTGTCCTCTCCTTTCGACTTCACCGCTTTTGGAATAGCAAGCTTTTAAAAGAAGTGACAGATGCAAGCAACCCCGAAATCCTTTTAGACCTGTGTGCAGGGACTGGAGAAATTGCTTTTTCCTATTTAAGAAGAGCAAAAAGTCCCAAAAAAATCTACATGATCGACTTTTGCGAAGAGATGCTAGATTGTGCCCGCAAAAAAAGCAAAGACCCTGTTTTTTATGGGCATCACATCTCTTTTATTCAAGGTGATGCACAAAATATCCCTTTGAAAGAAGAATCTGTCCACTGCACCACGATCGCCTATGGCATCCGCAATGTAGATAACCCTTTAAAATGCATCCATGAAGTATTTCGTGTTTTGAAACCGGGTGGCACATTTGGTATTTTGGAGCTGACAGAGCCAAAAAACCGCATCTTAAAATATGGCCACAAACTTTATTTAAAAATATTTTTACCTATTATTGGACGCTTTTTTGCATCAAATAAACAAGCCTATGAATACTTGTCCAGCAGCATTAAAAACTTTACCAAACCAGAAAACATCGAAACAGCGATGCAAGAAGCGGGCTTTGTCCAGACCTCCAGAAAGCCTTTAACCGGGGGTATCGCCACAATTATTCAAGGCAAAAAACCGCTTTTAAAATCATCTTGAAGACATTTTTTTTATTTTGATAAAAAAAATGCTTCCGCAAAAATCATCTCTTTGCTATAGTCTTGTTTTTCTAATAGTTTCGGAGTATAGCGCAGCTTGGCTA
>DAORNI010000017.1:0-312 GCA_035440845.1 Parachlamydiaceae bacterium
AAAAAATATTTTAGGAAATTATTTGCTATGGTTTTTCAATACATGAAAAAGGTTAGTACTTTACAAAGATGTCAAACTTAAAAATCAAAAAAATTCAAATATAAGATTTCTAAAATTATTCCCCATTCTTACCTTAAATTTTTCTAGAAGATGTATTGAATTTTTGCGATAATCTTCCTTAAAGGTGAATAATGTCTAAAAAAATAATTCAAACAGAGCGACTTATTTTACGTCAGTGGTGTGAGGATGACCTAGAGCCATTTGGGCAGCTTAATGCAGATTCGCGCGTACGAGAATATTTTCCAGGATTGT
>DAORNI010000017.1:322-11364 GCA_035440845.1 Parachlamydiaceae bacterium
AGTCAAGATGAGAGCAATAGATTGGTCAAATTAATGTCCGCTCATATTGAAAGATGTGGTTGGGGGTTTTGGGCAACTTCGCTTATTCAAACAGGTGAGTTCATTGGTTTTATCGGTTTAGAGGATGTCTCTTTTAAAGCATCTTTTAATCAATTAACTCCCACAGTTGAAATTGGCTGGAGACTAGGCTTTAATCATTGGGGAAAAGGTTATGCAACAGAAGGCGCATTGGCAGCCTTAAGATATGGATATAAGGCGTTAAATCTGGAAGAAATAGTCTCTTTTACAACAGTCACTAATCAGCGTTCTAGGCATGTTATGGAAAAGATTGGTATGCATCATGATCCAAAAGATGATTTTGATCACCCCAATTTTACTCAAGATCATCCTTTGAAAAGACATGTTTTATACCGTCTTGAGAAAAGCAAATGGATTTACCATGATACGGGAATAATTAAGGAGCTGCGCTTATGATTCGTCTTTGTGGTGGTATATCTTCATTATTAAATGTGCGTTTAAAATCATGTTTGAGGCTAAGTACACCTCCTCTACGACCTCAGTATTTTCACGCAATACAAAACCTTACATACAATCAGACTAGAGCGTACTCATCAGCTCTTAATAGAAGAAATTTGTATAAAAAGTCCAAGTCTATGATTCCTTCTATAGTGCAGAAAAGAGCTTTTGCATCTATGGTGGTGAATACCCCATTATCTATTCCGGATAAATCTACCATCTTAGATGTTACGCCTTCCAAATTTGAAGAATTCCCCTTAGCTAAAATATGCAGTGATCCTTTGAGAAGTTTCGAAATGTTGAGTAATCGATTAAAAACTTTAGGATTTACAGCACCTTTTCCTGAGTTTGCTTCAGTTGTGCAGTACTTAGAAAAAGAAATCGACACATACGAGGTTTTGGATTTCCTAAAAAATAATAAATATGCAGAAATGCAGCATAAACTTGTGAAAATGGAATTGCTTTCTTTAAAGTATAAATTTAAAGTTGAAAATAAAGATTATCCTCATCGGACTAATTATGGCCCATATCCTTATATGCCAACAATTAATGCCATAAGAAGAGCCTTAGAGTTCATTGACACTTTCGTTCGTTGTACATACAAAGACGTTTCTGGACTTTATCATGCAGATCGTTATATCTATCATTATAATCATGTTTATGATAGTAATTTTGTTTATTTTCCACTGATAGAAGAACTTACATCAAGAGACTTTATTTTAACACGGTCTATTCCCATTGGATTTTTAGGGGTAAGTGCAAAACCTATTTTTGCAGATGGATACTATAACTCTCCATTAGATTTCTTCATTCATGATGTTAACCACGTAAGAAGATTAAGGAGCTATAATGATCTTTTTAAAAAAAAGAACCAAATACAAGACAAGGAAATGTTTGAAGAGTTTCATCGTTTTGTAATAAATGAAATATGGCCTCATATTCAAATCAAAAATAATATGACAGAAGAAGAGAAAAGCATCCGCCAAATCCTTGAACTCTTCTATTTTGAACTTATTCATGAATATGCGTTAACTTCTGATGTTGAATCGTTTAAATCGGCTTTAATGTTCAAATCAGGTG
This sequence comes from Parachlamydiaceae bacterium, assembly GCA_035440845.1. Taxonomy (GTDB): domain Bacteria; phylum Chlamydiota; class Chlamydiia; order Chlamydiales; family Parachlamydiaceae; genus JBBSJT01. The sequence continues at coordinate 1,919 of DAORNI010000017.1, forward strand.
ATCCATCTCCATTTGAACATATGATTGAGTCAACATTTAAACCAGATAATCTTGAAAGCATCAGGCTACTAAATAACAATCTGATAAGTGGTTATTCTAGTTGGAAACCACAAGAAGAGGTGCCTACCATCCGCTATTTTTTTGATAAGGGACCGAATTTCTTAACAAGCGCCTATAACAAATGTATCAATGGATTTTATGATAATCATTACGTAAGGGGCGGGCACCTTCCGAGCTATTGTAAGCGAACACCCGAGCTGTTTTTTCAGGCAGCAAAACAGTTGCTAAATGTGCATCATTTAAATGAAATGATTTCAGATGATAGATTAATGCAATTATTTAAGATTGAAGGACCGATTGAAAAATATCCAAATCAAGACCTTATTGTTCCAATACTTAAGAAGGGTGGATTGTTAAATGAAGATCAATAATGGCTTTGTTGCACAATCCCGCGCACATAGAATTTAAAAGGGTATTCAAATAAAAATGCATGAGATAGTCTGTTTCCGACAAAAGATACAAGAAACCATCTCATGCAAACTGAAACAACATACAAGATTCGAAATTGGTCTGAGTATAATAAAGTTCTTATTCAAAGGGGAAGTATATAGTCGTTTGAAAATTTAAACGACTATAACTGTTTGGATGGATGAAAAAGCCATTAAAACCTGGTTTTCTTCATATCATACTTGTCGAGTAGGACGACCTACAACGTATTCTGATGAAGTGATCATGATGATCGCTAATTCTTAGAGATGTTTTCAAGCATTCGTTGAGAGATCTAACTTGACCACAATACATAACAAAAATTAGCAAAAGGCTAAAGACAATTGAATTTACAGAACGAATATTAAACTATCTTATTTTTGTCTAAACTTTTTAACTTGGAATTTATATAATATATTTAATATATTGACTTTAATAATAGTTTATTATTAATATATTTATTTATTATTCAAATAATTTTGAGGTTTTTTATGGATCCTATGAAAATAGATGGCGGAACATCTTACAAAAGAAAAGCTGAAGTTGAAGCAGGGCGATTTCCAATAAAAAAACAGCTTATAGAAAAAGATTCATCTTTATTAAAACTTCCTAAAGAACTTATTGAAACTATTTTTGGTTATTTTAATTTTTGCGAACTTGTGCAAGCAAGTTTATCATGTAGAAATTGGAAAGAGATTACAGATAACATGTTTATTTGGACTCATCTTTTTTCTAATTTAAAGTTAAATCCAGCAGAGGGACAAACCAGGAAAGAATGTTTTATAGAAGCCCTTGCAGCAGAAAATAATCTGGCATTATTCACACCTGCCAATGCTTTTTGTGAATCAAGAAATATTTATAAAAAGAACTTGATAAATTACGCGCTTGTAGAATTTAAGATGCTTAAGGCTTATATTAAATGTCCGGAGATTGAAAAAATAATAAAAAATAAAATTAAATACTTGAATATGATACAACTTTCTAGAGGATATTCACAATCTGCATTTACGGATTCAAGTGATGTTGAACGATTCACAAAAAAGCATATAAAAAAAAATATTCTGCCTGACGTAATGCGTTTAAATTCCTATTTAGAGTGCTATTTTATTGCTTTTCAGGATCTAAACTTGAGTATGATTCATTATAACAACGCGATTCAAGATTTTCTAAGGATTCAGCCTGCAATACCGAAAAATTTTATGTGGATTTCTTTAAGAATAGATTATCTAATTGCTCTTTTTAGGCTTTACAAACGTATAACTATTATTACAGATGATCAAGCTACTAGTTTACTCTTCCGTTACAGTCAGAGCAAACAAACCCCTAAATTTCTTCGTTTAGAAGCTCTGCAGCATATTGCTGAAATGCGAGAACAAAAGCGAACTGATATTATCTCAGACAACCGAGCTTTTATAATCTTTCATAATAATAGCTTAAATTTTAAAATTAGTAAGGAGTGTCGTGAAAAGGCTGTTTTATCAAAAGCTAGAATGGGTTATGACAAAAAAACTTCGTTAATCAATGATAAAGAAGTAGTCAAATTGCTTTGGAGCCTTATTCAAAATTTGACAACTAATGAAAGTATTCGTAAGAAAGCGCTATCTCTTCATGGTAAAATGAAAATTGAAGAGCGGACTAAGTTAATGACAGATCAAGAGCTTGCTAAAGTATTTTTTGCTGATATGCAAGATTGTAGAATTTCAGCGCATAATCGTAAAAGAGCTAAATGGATAGTTGCTAATATGCAGGCTGAAAAGCGTACTGATTTGATGAATGATAAGGTGGTTGTCAAGCTCTTTTTTGATATAATAACAGGCACTGACTATCCACCAGAAATAATTGAAAAAGCTCAATTGAATATTGCTCGAATGCGCGTTGAAAATCGTACTGATTTAATAGATGATGATAAAGCTTTTACGATTCTTTTTGATTTCTTTCTAAGAAAAGATGTCCCAAAGATTGTGCGCGTATTATCTGTTGCATTTCATATTGCTAAAATGCGAGTCGAAAACCGTACGTTTAAAATAAATATACCAGAAGCTATAAAATTTTTAGAACTAGTTGTAGACCCTAATTTTTATTTTGAAAAAGATATAAAAACAGAAGCTCAAACTTATCTTGATAAGCTTTTACTCATGTAGAGAACCTTGTAGGATAAGTACTGATCTTGTAGGGAGTTGTTATTTTTTTTGTCTTTTATAGTAGTTTAAATTTAAACTATAAAATGGGGAATTGGACAAGGGAATGGTGGATCTTATGGGCTTTAACCAAGGGCAAGACGCGCAGCAGATCTTAAAAGAGCATCAAGCTGGAAGAGGCTCAAATCTTAATGAAAGAGCAGATTGATCTTGTTGTTGGCGACATGGAGGCGTATGGACGTGAAGAAATCGAAATTTTGCTAACCAATTAATTGCCTTTTTGCTAAAGTATGGGCTTATTTCAGATTAAGCTGACATAGCACAACTGGTAGTGCGCCTGACTTGTAATCAGGAGGTTGTGGGTTCAAGTCCTACTGTCAGCATTTTTTTCTTAATTTAAGAGCTTTGTTTTTGTGACTGTTTCATTTGCTTCTATCTTACCTATCATTGATTTTATTGACACTCAAGCAAGACAAGACATTCTGCCGTCAAAAAGTTTAAAGGAATGGATCGAAGTCGAAAGCAAAAAAGAGGTAGTAAATGATGTCGGCTCTTTTCATGTTCTTAAAGACATCTCCTTCCGTAAAATAATTGTTCAGTGCTTTAGCACAAACGAAGAAATGTGGATTAAAAAACTTTTTAGAGAAGCAATCCAAGAAAAACTTAACGCATCTGATGCTAAAGCAATAGAGGAAATACGAGAACATTGCATCAAAACTTACCAGATAGTTCCCTCTACTGTTCAAAAAGTGACTCAATTTTTTGATTCAGTTCTTGTAAAAAGTATTTTGGTTTTTGTTCTTTACCAAAAAAGAGCAGAGCTTGCCGAAATTACGAGTTTTTGGAAAGAGCAGAGTATTGCAAAACTGATGACTTTTCAGTTTGGACGATCTGTCTTGAAAGTATTGGAAATTGCAGACAAATGGAGAACATTGCTGCAAATAGCTTCAGCTGCAGGGATTTTCTTGGCGCCAGCATCCAGCTATATTTTTAAAGCAAGCAATGAACTTGGTCGTTTTTTTATTTGTGAGCATTTTGTACATGCTTTATATCATAGTCGTTTACAGTACCTGATGGTTAGTTTTGGATTTGTTTTTAGCTCAGATGAAGAGTTTTGGATAGAGGAATCAGTAAACCGTTTTTCTGCAGATGTGCAAGCTTATATAGAGAGTAATAGAGCTCTCTTAAAAGCTTAACAATAAGATTTTTGGAGTGTGGGAGTTGTCTATTGATTTGAAAGGTCAATATCCTATTATCCAGATCTTGCGATCTGAGTTATGGAATATTGGCCTTTCAGGTCATTTTTAGACTGTATTTTCTAGGTCTTATTAACAAATCACTCGCACCCTAAAACTCTTTTGTGTAAGTATTGGCAATCTGACACGTCTTAGCCTTTAGCTTTTTTCTTCTCTTGCTTTTTTACTTTTTTTTCTTTAGCGCTCAAGAGTGGTTTTTTCTTTTCATCTTTACGGTGTTTAACAATTTCTTTTGTCACAGTACAAGCTCCTTTTATAACGGTTAGGTCTATTGTAGCAAAAGGCCTGATCTAAAGCAATAATTGATATTAACCTGAGTTTTCTAGTTTCTCTCCTCGAACTTCAGGTTTTTTTCTCGCGATTTTTGCACTTTTTTTCTCAAGAAGGGTGAAAACCTGGCTTTAGAAAAAATGCAAAATTGACCCTTGAAAAACTCCCTGAATTTCAAGAAGATAAACCCAAAATTCAGGTTATTATTATCAATAATCTGTTTTCCATTTGAGGTTGAGATGCCCTGTTTCATCATCGCTTACCTCTGCTTGCAATTTCAAGTCTTTAAAAAGCTTGGCTTCCACTGCTAAGCTGTTAGCTTCGCTGTTGATGCCTTTGTTAACAGAAATTAAAATGCCGCGCGAGATGTATTTGCCCATTTTAATGGAGACGTCCTGGCCAGTCTTTTCTTTATTGTAGTTAATGTCTAACGTATCAATTCCAATGGTGTTGCGAATTTTTGTCAAGAAGTCGGTTCCGCAAGAGGAGTGTCCGCTCAAATCTTTAATGGACTGGTTAAGCTCTGAATCTTCCATAGAGCTAAGCTCTTTTTGTCCATGTCCAAACAAGATCCACGACAAGATCTCGCGCTGGGGAAGGGGTGGGTTTGAGCGGAATGAGAGAGCTGGTGCTTTTATAGTTCCCTTTAAGATAGCTTCAGCTAAAATATCGCCAGCTTCCTGGCTTCCGATGACATAAAGAAAAGATTTTTTTGCCGGGTCTCCGGCAAAAGAGATCGTTCCTTTATTGATTTCAAAAGCTTTGCCGCGAAAATGGTACTGTCCGTGCATTAGCTTGAACTCGCCAAAAAGTTCCGGGTTGTAAGAGGTGCCTTTTACTTTTAAAGCGCCTTGCCATTTAGATGACAACCCGGTTCCTGTAATGGAAAAAGGTTTTTCCACTTCAAAATCTAGATCAAGATAGATTGGCCAAGTACTGACATAAGGCTCATAGATAGTTGGAGGGAGCCTGTCTTTTGCCTGATTCAAATAGGTGACTTCTACACTTTGCACAACTGCTGATGACTCTTCTGGTATGGCAACAAAAGCCTCTTTAGCCACAACTTTTCCAAAAAGGAGCGCACTTGTAAAGTCTCCTGTCAGTTTCAGTTGTCCATTTCCGGTTGCAGATGCGTAATCGAGCCTTAAGAGTTTCGTCTCTTCAATTTCGATGTCAAAAGCAAAAGGAAAATTTTTTGCAGAGCTTAATGTCAAACCGCCGCGGCCTTTAATGAGGCCTTGAAAAGCGTCTGTTGCTGTCAACTCTTTTAAAACCACTTCATTTTCATGAAGTTCTAATTTTGCTTCAATATTTTTATACAGAGAGCCCGTTTCTGGTATTTCAAAAGTGGCGTTTGACACTTCTGCATTTCCTTTAATGCGCAAGTCATTTAAGGAACCAGTCACTGCAAGTAAAACTTTTGCAAAACCTGTCAAATTGGCATTGTCGCCTTTAAAAAGCTCTATCAGAGGTGCCATCTCGCCTTCCCAACTAATAAAAGAGGCAAGGCTAAACTCTTCATCTATTTTAAAAGCAAAAGGAAAAAGAGAAAAAGAAACAGGCGCTTTTCCGTTAAAAGAAATGGTCTCGATGGTGCTATTTTTTAAAGTGCCGATAAAATCGCAGCTATTTTCTTTTAAGTTCAGCAGGCAATTTCCAGAAAAAGGGGAGAGTTTTTTCAAAATCCCATTTTGCACAGAAAGTTCAGAAAAGGCCATATCTATTTTTAATGAGGGAGAAGCTAAAGAACCAGAAACCTCAAAAGTGCCTTTTATAAAACCTGTTTCTAAAGTGGGGTGCAAAAGATGAGCCGGAAATTCAGAAAGAGTCCCTTTTGCTTCAATCTGTTCTAAAGATATTTTAAACTCTTCTACTTTAAAAAAGCTTTCATCACAAAAGCCATAAAAAGAAATGCACAAAAAGAAAATGTAGTGTCTCATCAAAACGTCTGCCCGATGCTAAAATAAAATTGAAAAGGACTATCTAAATGTTTTCTTCGGTCAAGAGGAAATGCAAGGTCTGCGCGCAATGGTCCAACTGGAGTATAATACCTAATGCCGATGCCGATAGATTGTAGCAATTTTTCTTTAAAGTTAGGAAGGTAAGATGCATAAACATTGCCCGCATCATAAAAAAAGCAAAATCCAAGTGTCTTGCTTGTTCGGTATCTAAGCTCCCACGAATTAATAAGCATCGATTTGCCCCCAATTGGTTTATTATCATGGTTCAGCGGGCTGACTGTCAAATAGTGGTAGCCTCTTAAAAGCGTGTCAGAACCGGCATAAAAGCGCTCTGATGGGGGGATGTCGTAGTGGGTTGCGCCAAAAATAGAGCCTATGGTGAGCTTTTCGGCAAAAACAAGGCGTCTGTCTTGAGTGAGCGGCAAATAAAAAGTAGAAGTCAAAGTATTGATCGAATAACAAAACCTTGGCTCTAATAACTGAACAGAAGGGGTTGCCTTAAAATTTAAAGAAAAGCCGTTGGTTGGATCGAGGATGCTGTCCATATCGCTAAAGCGCAACTGGAATGGAGATTTAAGGATATTAAAGCCTCTGTTATTATCAGACCTTGTGTCACGTAAGTGTTTGTAGAGAAGTCCGTAAGACATATTCATTTTAGGACTTAACTGCCGGCTTAAAAGAGCTCCTGTGCTGTAGTGGATTTCAGAATAGCCTTTTGTCCTCTCATGCTCATAGTCTAATAAAAGCCTTAAATGGCGCCCCGGTATTTTAAAGTCGGGGATGAGATACAAAAGCGAGGCTTCTTGTGTGGCTTGCCAAATGTTTGCAGAGAGGCTTAATTTTTCGCCCATCTGCCGCACATTGCGATGCTCCCATTCAAAAGCAGCTCCAATACCCCTTTCTGTGGCATAGCTCGCGCCAGCGCCAATGCTTCTTTGTTTAGCCTCTTTCACATAAATATCGATTGGCAAAAAGCCTTCTTCTTGCACGGCAGCTTTTTCGATCGAAATTGAACTAAAAAGTCCCGTTTGCTCCAGTGCATTTTGTGTAAGTTCCAGTTTTGTAGGGTCAAAAGCATCGCCTTTTTTCCAGCTTAATTTTTTTTTGATAAACTCTTTGGATACTCTTTTATTGCCAAAAATATGCGCGTTGCCAAAAGGACAAAAAGAGCCTGTGTCTATTGTCAATGTGACAAGAGCTAACTCTTTTTCTTGGTCAATGACAACATCTCGCTTTTCAATTGTGCTAAAAGGGTAACCTTTTTTTTCAAGTAGGTTTAAAAGAGCTTCTTCTGCATTGATAATGGTTACAGGAATGGCCTTTTCATGCAGTTTGATGCCTATTTCTTCTAAAGAAATAGAGTCTACTAAAAATCCTGTTTCTTTACTTTTACTGTTTTTTAAGTTAAATTCTCCAAGAAAAAAGAGCGGACCCTCATCAATAAAAAAATGAATCACAACAGGTTCTTTGTTAAAATCAATTTTTAAATTAACGCTTGCACCATAAAAGCTTAACGAATGGAGCGCTTTGATTAAGTTGGCGATATCAGCTTCGGCTCGTCTTTTTAAACTGGCATCAGAGATTGGTGGAATGTCTTGCAAGGCGATGAGCTTGGAAGCAGATTTTAATACATGGAGTGTCTCTTCTGATTGGATGCCTTCAAACTCAATGACGTAAGAATCAAATGCACAAGCTTGCCAAAAGCAAAACAAAAAACAAGATAGTAAAAGGTTTAAGTAAAGTTTATGGAACATAGGTAAAAGTATGACACAAATAGATCAATTTCAACAAGATCAGAATATAGAACTGGCTAAAAAAATGCCGCGCGCAAAAAGCTATGAAATTTTTGAAAAATTATGCGAGGTCATCCCCGGAGGCGTGAATTCCCCGGTGCGCGCCTGCTCTTTTTTAGACGGTGCTCCTTTGGTTGCAAAATCGGCTTTTGAAGATATTGTGGTGGATGCAGATGATAACTCTTTTATTGATTATTGCGGCTCTTGGGGGGCATTGATCCATGGAGCTTGCCACCCCGGCATTATAAAAACGGCAAAAGAGCAGATAGATCAAGGCTCCTCTTTTGGCATTACAACAGAAATTGAAGAAAAGATGGCAAAAAAGATCTGTAGTTTAGTGCCCTCTGTTGAAAAAATCCGTTTTGTTTCAAGCGGGACTGAAAGTACCATGAGTGCAGCGCGTCTTGCAAGGGGCTTTACCAAAAAAGAACTGATCGTCAAATTTGCCGGCAACTACCATGGACACGCAGACTTTTTTTTGGTAAAAGCAGGCTCTGGTGTGGCCTCTCTTAAAACCTCTTCATCTGCCGGTATCCCAAAAGAGCTGGTAGAGCACACTATTTGCTTACCTTATAACGATGTAGAAGCCCTTTTATCTTTTTTTAATAACCCAACTTATAAAAATAAGATTGCAGGAGTTATTTTAGAACCGATTGCAGGGAATATGGGCGTGGTGCCAGCTACCCCCCAGTTTATAAAAACGCTTGAAGAAGAGACAAAAAAATGCGGTGCCCTTTTAATTTTTGATGAGGTGATTACAGGTTTTAGAGTAGGTCTAAAAGGAGCTCAGGGTCTTTATGGTGTAAAGCCTGATTTAACTTGCTTTGGAAAAATTATAGGCGGTGGCTTTCCGGCAGCTGCCTTTGGCGGCAGAAAAGAGGTGATGGACTTTTTAAGTCCCATTGGAGATGTTTATCAGGCAGGAACACTCTCTGGAAATCCGGTCGCCATGAGTGCCGGCTTAAAAGCATTGGAACTTTTGGAAATATCAGGGTTTTATGAGGAATTGAAGCGAAAGACAGATCTTTTGACAAACCCTATTAAAGAGTTTATTCAAGAAAAAGATTTAAATATCTGCCTGCAGCAAGAAGGTTCTATGTTCACTCTTTTTTTTGGATTGAGAGAAGTTTGTAATATGGATGATGCGATGCGGGCCGACAAAGAAGAATTTAAACGGTTTTTTAGGTACATGTTTGAAAATGGCGTCTATATTCCGCCCCTGCAGATGGAGAGCTGGTTTGTTTCCAATGCCCACACTGAAGAAAATTTAGAAAAAACTTGCAAATTGATTTTAAATTATATATGATGCCTTTAAATTTAATAGTTAACGGAGAATAATATGTTTAATAATTTATCTAGTGCTTTATTTTATGGCACGCTTGGATATTCGGCTTTCCAATATACAAAAGATAATCTCATTCTTAATAAGAATGAAACTCTCCCAACGTCACTAATAGCACCTATAAGCATCGCGACACATTCTTTATTGGATTATGGAATTTCTTTGATTGGCAAAAATTATTTACCGAAAAATGTCAGAAC
>DAORNI010000017.1:11428-12808 GCA_035440845.1 Parachlamydiaceae bacterium
TGTATTATTATGGTGCAAAATTAGGAAAAAAGCATTATGAAAATGCACATAAACCGGTATTTAAAATAAATGGCTGGGACTTAAAAGCTAAACATTTAGCTATAGCAAGCATTGTTGGTTTAATTTTGTTTCTTAAATAACGTAATCAATTGGTCTAAACTTTACTGGTGAAAAAAAGAAAAGCTAGATAACATCAAAAGTTATCTAGCTTTTTTGGTTTTTATGCGCTTTTTATTTTCTATTTTTTTCTCTTTTATCTTTTCTTTTAGCTTTGCTCAAAACAGCTTGCAGCAGCACATTAAGTACCATGTAGATCAGCCAAATAATGTAGGACTTATCTCGATTAATGACCGTTCAAGTGCCATTGGTCAAGATACTTGGCTCTATGTCAAAAAAGCATTGGATTATTACAAGGAAAAACCGCCCATCTTTATTATTTTAGAGCTCAATACTCCAGGGGGTGAGGTTTTTTCAGCCCAAAGCATTTCAGATGCTCTAAAAGAAATGGATGTCCAGTATGACGTACCAGTGGTTGCCTATATCAACAACTGGGCGATTTCTGCCGGTGCCATGATCGCTTATTCCACTCGATTTATTGCAGTGGCACCAGATGCTAGCATGGGAGCGGCAGAGCCAGTGATTCAAGACAGTAGCGGGAAACTGGAACAAGCATCTGAAAAAGTCAATTCTGCCATGCGCAGCGATATGGCAAACCGCGCCAAATTTTTTGGAAGAAATCCAGAGATTGCAGAGGCAATGGTGGACAAAGATCTCATCTTAGTAGAAAGATCCGGGAAAATCATCAAGTTAAATTCTGAGAGCGAGATCCTTACAACTGACCGATTAATTTCGGCAAAAGGCAAATTGCTCACTTTAGATACAGAGCAGCTCTTGCAGTATCGTGTGGCAGATTTTTTAGTGCCGACTGTAAAGAGAGAACAGCTGACAGAAAAAGAGCTTGCAGATGGTGTTTTTTCAGCAAAAAAATTAGCTCTTTTTCATACCTCATTTTTTGAAGACATTCCAAACGCTTTTATAGACCAGTATAAGCCCGATTGGAAAACTAGATTTTTTATGTTCCTTTCAAATCCGATGGTTGCTTCTTTTTTATTTATGGCGATGCTGCTTGGATTTTATATGGAATTTAATATGCCGAGTGCCACCTGGCCTCTCCTTATTGGGGCGTCTGCCTTATCTTTGATTATTTTATCCAGTTTTAGTCAAGAGATTGGCAGTTATTTAGAACTTATTTTGCTTGGAATTGGAGCGCTTCTTTTAATGGTAGAGCTTTTTGTCTTTCCCACTTTTGGGCTTTTGGGAGTGATTGGAGGGTTTCTTTTCTTAGGCGGTCTTTTTGGTCTCATGCTGCCGGGGCTCCGC
>DAORNI010000017.1:12818-17727 GCA_035440845.1 Parachlamydiaceae bacterium
AACTTTGATTTTGATACGAACAGTTTAAATGCTGCCGGACACATTTTTTTTGAAAGACTCTCTATGCTGGCTGCTGCATTTTTATTATCTCTTTTGATCATGGCTTTTTTAAGCCGTTTTTTCTTCCGAGGTAGTAAAGTGATGGACAAGTTTGTTTTAAAAGGCAATGAACAGACAGGTTATAGTGCAGTAGGTTTGGAAGGTACTTTGCCAGTTATTGGAAGCAAAGGGATTGCTTTTACACCGCTTCGCCCGTCTGGAAAAGTGTTGCTGGATGAAAAAATTTATGATGCCATCACACGGGGCAGCTTTATAGAAAAAGGAGAGTCTGTTATATTGATCAGTTTTGATAGCGGCATTGCAAATGTCAAAGGAAAAACGGTATGAACCCCTATATTTTGCTCATCTTGGGCTATTTACTCATTTTTATAGAATTTTATATTCCAGGTGCTATCATGGGTGTGCTTGGAGGTGTTTCTATTTTTATTAGCATTCTGCTTTTTATTTCTCAAAATGATTCGTTCCTTTTTATTTTCGCCTACATTCTTGCTGTTTTACTTGGTCTTGGGCTATTATTTAAGTTTGCCCTTTGGCGCATCAAGCATGCAAAGCCAGAATATAGCATTTATTCTGATGCAAACCAGCATGGTTATAAAGCCTCTAAATTTGATACGCACCTTATTGGTAAAACGGCCACTGTCTTGTCCGATTTAAAGCCGGGCGGCTATATCAGCATAGAAGGGGAGCAGTGCCAAGCTATTTCAGAAAGTGGATACATTGCAAAAGGAGAGTCTGTTCTGATTGTGGGCGGGCAAGAAGAGAGTTTAATTGTACGTAAAATTTAACTATTAGGAGAGATGAGTTTGGAATTTAATTTTTTCTTTATATTTCTCGCGGTCATCGCATTTATCATTTTGAGCATGGTGGGTAAATTTATTGCCCTTTGGTTTCAGGCGTTTGTTTCTGGCACGCCTATTTCCCTTTTTAACATCATCGGGATGAGCCTTAGGAAAATTCCACCGCAAGTGATTGTGAATGCACGCATTAATTCTTTTAAAGCAGGTCTAAAAGATATTTCGGTCTCTGATTTGGAGACGCATTATTTAGCAGGCGGTCACGTGACAGATGTAGTTGGCGCGATGATTGCAGCAGACAAGGCCAATATCCCGCTTGACTGGAGACGCGCTACTGCCATTGACTTGGCAGGACGCAATTTAAGAGATGCCGTCCAGACCTCTGTCAACCCCAAAGTCATTGACTGTCCTTCCCATGGTAGTTATATCACAGGGGTTGCAAAAGACGGGATTCAAATCAATGTGCGCGCACGCGTTACTGTGCGCACCAATATTGCGCAGCTGGTGGGCGGTGCCACAGAAGAGACCATTATTGCACGCGTTGGTGAGGGGATTGTCTCTGCAATTGGCGGTTCTGAAACACACTTGCAGGTTTTGGAATCTCCGCAAAGAATTTCAAAGCTGGTGCTTGAAAAAGGACTTGATTCTTCCACTGCCTTTTTGATCCTCTCCATCGATATTGTCGAGATGAACTTAGGGGAGAACATTGGAGCCAAACTGCGCGCTGACAAGGCGGAATCTGACAAACGGATCGCCCAGGCCGAAGCTGAAAAAAGAAGGGCAATGGCAGTTGCCATGGAGCAAGAGAACATGGCCAAGGTCAAAGACATGGAAGCTAACTTGATAGAAGCGCAAGCTGCAATCCCAATGGCGATGGCAGAAGCTTTTAAAAAAGGGCAACTTGGCATTATGGACTATCAGCGCATTCAAAATATGCAGTCTGATACCGATATGCGAAAAGCCATTGCAAAGCCAAATCCATAAAATAATATGACATGAAGCATAAAAAATTAACTTTTAAGCCAGATCTTGAAAGCAAAAAATTTAAAAATTCCATTGAAGATCGCAAATTTACGACTTCAATGGATGCGCGCTATGAAGAAGACGCTTCTTACAAGATTGCAGAAAAAAACCAGCAATCCAGAGTAACGACTCTTCTTCATGATTTAAAATCCAAGCAGGACATGGTGATCCTGCATGAGATTTTAGGCTTGCCAAAGTCTATGCAATGAAAAAGCAAATTGTAAGAAATTATCAAGAGCTTTTACAAAACATTGAAAAAGCAGCACTGGCTTCGCACCGCAAAAAAGAGGATGTTCACCTGATAGCTGTCACCAAAGGGCAGCCTGTTGAAAATATCATTCCTCTTTATGAGGCGGGCTGTCGCGATTTTGGAGAGAGCCGCATCCAAGAAGCTCTTGTTAAAATAGAATTTTTGCCAAAAGATATCAACTGGCACTTTGTGGGAAATTTGCAAAAAAATAAGGTGCAAAAAGCCATTGAAAAATTCCATCTTGTCCAGAGTGTAGATAGCATTGAACTTGGTTTAAAAATTTCTGCATGCGCTGGAGCTTTAAATATGATAATGCCTATTTTATTGGAAGTGAATATCTCAAAAGAAAAAACAAAGCATGGCTTTTTAGAAGAAGAACTGTCAGATGCTTTTGAAAGGCTTCTAAAGCTTCCAAACATAAAGATCAAAGGCTTGATGGGAATGGGGCCTTTGACAAAAGATTTAAACTTAATCAGACATTCTTTTTCTTGTTTAAAAAAATTATCAGACGCTTTATTTTTGCCCATGCTCTCTATGGGCATGAGCCAAGATTATGAGCTTGCTATTCAGGAAGGAGCTACACATTTGCGTATCGGGTCGCTCCTTTTTAAAGAGTCTTTAAATACACCTTGAGTTTTTTTTTACCATAAAGAGCACTTAAGATCAGTTAAGAGGGGTTTTGGAGTGAAAAAAATCAAGGCATATCAGAAAATTCTTATTCCAGACTAGTTGCAAAGCCCTCTGCTTGGTAGAAGTTGCGCTTGAGCTTAGATGCCTCTTCTTTGATCGGGTGTGTCTCATCATAAAGCTCATAGATCTTGCTAAATTCTTTAAAAGAAGGGTGGGGCTTTTGGTGGAGGTTGATCAAAACAAAAGCCTTGTTGACATTCACGAAACTAGTGGTAATGACAATTAGTTCATTGCTTTTTTCATTCTCGACTGCATGCGGCAAAAAGCTCTCTTCAGAAAAACGCCAGAGCAAATCATCCAAATAAAGGGCTGCTTGCTCTGTTTCACAAGCAATTAATGTTTTTAAGCCAAGATCAAACTGGTTTTGTATCATTTTGATTAGGCGTAAAAGCTTTTCTTGATTGCTGCTGATTTTAAAAAAGGTAATCTTGGGGTTTTGCATGTTGGATTGCTTGTTAGCTAGAGACTTTTATCCCGGCGTCCATGACACCACAAGAGATCACAAATTTTAAAGCGTCATCTACTTTCATGTCCAAGAGAATAATCTGCTCTTTTCTATAAAGAAAGTTAAAGCCCATTAAAGGGTTTGGCGTTCCTGGCACGTAGACAGAAAGAAATCCCTCATAGTCCTTGTCTGTTTCTTTTGGCAGTTCTTCTTTTGTGATAAAGCCTATGCTGTAGCAATTTTCTTGCGGAAAGGGAACTAGTGCCACCTTTGAAAAAGAAGAAGACTCTTTTTCACCAAACAAGGTATGTGCTACTTCTTGCAGCGAGATATAGATCTTGTTGACGATTGGAATTTTATGGATTAGCTTGTCAAACGTTTGAAAGATGTGATGTGCAAAAAAATGCTGTGTAAAAAAACCGATTAAAAAAAGCGCAAAAACTAAAAAAAGTAAAATAAAGATTTTACTTATAAATATTAGGACAGTGTTATTGGGCAAAAAATCAGCAAAGCCTATTTTAGTAAAAAAGCCAGAGACTATTTCCATAAAAGGAGTAGTTAAAAGATTTATAAAAAAAAGGGCTAAGGCAGCAGTGATCACGACTGGCAATAAAATAGCAAGACCTGCTAAAAAGTTTTTTTTCATGCAGTTCCTTTTTGTAATCCTTTTTCAGCCAAAAGGAGAGCTTCTTCTTTTGAAATATTTTTAAATGCAGTGGCAATAACACCGCAAGAAATAATATATTTGAAAGCGTTTTCAATCGGCATGTCAAGGTAAATTAAATCTTTATCTTTAAATAAAACTAAAAAGCCAGATGTTGGGTTTGGGGTTGTCGGGACAAAAACAGCGACACGTTTTGTTTCACTGTTTGGTTCAAAAGAGGGTAGATCATCGCGTGTCACAAGCCCTATTGTATAGGTGGCAGTGTTTGGAAAAGGAACCATCACCACTTGCTTAAAGGAGTTTGTATTAGAAGCAAAAATTGTATTGATGACATCTTGAGATGTTTTATAGATGGAGCGGACAAGGGGAATGCGGTGAATGAGCTTGTTCCACCAGTTCATCAAATAATTAAAGAAAAAGAGTCTGGCTAGCGTACCAAGAAGTAACGTAAAGAAAAAAAGAAACGCTAAAATAATCAATTTGCTTAAAACAAGCTGAACTTGCGAAGCATTCAAAAAGAAAAAGCCCTTTTCTAAAAGACCGTAATGATTAAAAAGATAGCGGATGGCGCCAGCAAATGGGTCTGTCAAAAGGTTAAAAAACCAGAGCACAATGCCAACAGTCAGTGTAAGAGGGAGCAAAATAATAAGACCTGTAATAAAATACTTTTTCATTTCTTGCTCTTTTTAAAAGGTTTTTTACTGCTTTTTGGCTTTTTCTTTTTATCTTGTATTTTTACTTTAGTTTTTCTTTTTTTTCCAGCAGAAAAAGAGCGCTCTATGTCTTTTATTTCACGAGAAACCAAATGCCATCTGCTCTCTCTTGTGATCAAATCGACATCGCTTAAAGAAACTGTGATTTTATCGCCGGAGAAAAAAGAGCTTCCGCTTCTTTTTCCATTCAGCTTTTGCGCTTCCTCATCATACACGTAATAATCATCTTCAAGCTCTGAGATATGTAAAAAGCTCTCCAGCATCAAATCG
>DAORNI010000017.1:17771-20462 GCA_035440845.1 Parachlamydiaceae bacterium
TTTGTGACAACGGCCTCATATTGTCTTGTAGGATCTGCAGTGTGCATTGTTTGAAGAAGTCGTAGTTTTTTCAATAAAAGCACACTGCCTTCTGCTTTTGCACTGATTCTTTCTTGCTCCGAACAATTTTCTGACACAATACCAAGCGCTTCATGGCTTAACTCATCATGGAATAAAATACGGTGCACCACAAGATCCACGTAGCGCCTGATTGGACTTGTGAAGTGGCAATAATAGGTAAGTCCAAGTCCGTAGTGGCCAATGTTGTCTGGTGAATAAGAGGCAAGGCGCATTTTTCTGATGTAGCTTGTGGCAAGATATTCTCCATAAGGCGTCGACTTTGCTTCTTCAAATAGGTTTTGCAACTCATAAGACGTGGGAATTTCTGAGAGACTAAAGCCAAAAGCACTAGCAAGAAGAGAAAAGTCTTTTAAATTCTCATCTGCCGGGATGTCGTGCACACGGTAGGTGAGTCCTTTTCCAAGTCCGCTCAAATGAGTGGCCACGATCTCGTTTGCTTTTAGCATAAATTCTTCCACCATCTGGTGGGTAATGTCATACTCGATGTAATCTGTTTTTGTTGGCACTCCCTTTTCATCTACAAGAATGGCAAGTTCTGGGATAGAAAACTCGATGCTGCCTCTTTCATAACGTTTTTTCTTAAGATGGCCGCAAAACTCTGCCATCAATTTTAATGTATCGCTATGGACACTTTTTTTCTTTCCGTCCAAAATAAGCTTTGCCTGCTTGTAGGTGAAGCGCTTTTTGCTTTTAATGACAGAGCGGGACATTCTGTGGCTTAAAAGAGTGCCGGACTGGTCAAAATCCATTAAGACAGAAATGGTTAGCCTATTGACATTGGGCTTCAAGCTGCAAAGATTATTAGAAAGAGCCTCTGGCAGCATGGGCACGCAGGTGCCGGGAAAATAAGTAGAGTTGCAGCGCAAAGAAGCTTCAGCATCTAGCTCGCTTCCCTTTTTCACATAATGGGAAACGTCTGCGATATGGACGCCCAAATGGTAGCAGCCTCTTTCATCTTTGCTGATGCTGATCGCATCATCAAAATCTTTTGCAGTGTCTGGGTCTATTGTCAAAGTAGTGATATTTCTAAAATCTTCTCGCTTTGCAATTTCTGATTGAAGGACTGTTTTTCCAAATTTTTTAGCCTCATCAATGGCTTCCATAGAAAAATCTTTACGGATCTCAAACTCTTCAATTGCTGCTAAAATATCGCAAGAGGGGTCTGAAATATGGCCAATGTAGTGGGAAACTGTGCAGATGGTCTCTGTCTCTTTTGATCCCCAGTCTTTGACTTCCATTACAAGACGATCGCCAGGCTTTAAAGTAAAATTTTCATTTGGTTCTACAATAATTTTTTGCTGCATGCCAAGCATCGGGGCATAAGCAATGATCTCTCCTGCGTAGTTGATCTCTTTAATAATGCCGCCCATATGGGTGCGACCGCGCTCTAAAATTGCAACAATTTTGCCTTCTGGTCCTTTGTCAGATAAGCTCTCTTCGTTGATGGCCACTTCGACAATGTCTCCATGGACAGCATTTTTTGTCAGGTGTTTGGGAATAAAAATATCTTGCGGGTGCTTTTCTTTATCAAAAGGCTGTAAAAATCCAAACCCGCGCGGATGCATGTGGAGCGTGCCTTTTACATAGTCGTCCTTATTTTTTTTGACGGTGTAGCGCTCTTGTTCAAGAACTGCAAAACCATTTTTAATTAAAGTTTTTAATACGTCTTTAAAAATAGGGTAGTGCATTTTAAGGATGTTTAATTTTTCTGCAAGCTGAGAAAAAGCAAGGCCCGGATAATTTTTTCCCGACATGAACTGTTCGGTAATCTTTAATAAATTTTCAAATAACTTTTTGTCTTTTTTAGAAGTTTTAATGTTTTCTTCGCCTTTGTCAGTTGTTTTTTTACTTTTTTTCATAGTGTAATTATGACTCAATTTGGTACTATTCTTATCAAACTGCAATCATAACAGAAAATGCAATTCAAAATAAAGAGTCATTCGTGAAATATAACCACAAAAAAATCGAATCCAAATGGCAAAAATATTGGCTTGCCAACAAAACATTTAAAGCAGAGTTCGATATTTCAAAACCAAAGTATTATGTTTTGGATATGTTTCCTTATCCTTCCGGCAGCGGCCTTCATGTGGGACATGTGGAAGGGTATACGGCAACAGATATCATGGCGCGTTATAAGCGGCAAAAAGGTTTTAATGTGCTCCACCCCATGGGTTGGGACAGTTTTGGTCTTCCGGCGGAGCAATACGCCATTCGGACAGGCATGCATCCGGCAGTTTCCACCAAAAACAACATCGATAATTTTAGGCGCCAGCTGCAGTCTCTTGGATTTAGTTATGATTGGGACAGGGAAATAGCAACGAGCGACCCCGATTATTACAAATGGACGCAATGGATTTTTACGAAGCTTTATGAAAAAGGCTTGGCTTACGAATCTGAAATGCTTGTCAATTATTGCCCGGCTTTGGGCACCGTCCTTGCCAACGAAGAAGTGGAAAACGGCAAAGCAAAAGAGGGTGGACATCCAGTGGAGAGAAGACCATTGCGCCAGTGGGTATTAAAAATTACAGCTTATGCAGACCGCTTGATCGAAGACCTTGATTTAGTCGATTGGCCAGAGAGTTTAAAAAAATTGCAAGTCAACTGGATTGG
>DAORNI010000017.1:20481-21605 GCA_035440845.1 Parachlamydiaceae bacterium
GGAAGTCAACTTTTTAGTTGATGGCTTTAGCGAGACTATCAAAGTTTACACAACACGCCCCGATACACTTTTTGGAGCGACTTACATGGTGCTGGCTCCAGAGCATCCCCTAGTGGAGAAAATCACAACAAAAGAGCAGCTTGAAAAAGTAAAAGAGTATCAAAAACAGGCATCTGGAAAAAGCGACTTGGACAGGACAGAGCTCAACAAAGAAAAAACGGGTGCTTTTACCGGCAGTTTTGCTGTCAATCCAGTGAACGGTAAAAAAATTCCTATATGGATTTCAGATTATGTACTCATCAGCTATGGTACAGGCTCTATTATGGCAGTGCCAGCCCACGATGAACGCGATTTTGAGTTTGCCACATTTTTCAATTTACCCATCATTCCTGTGTATGAGCCAGATGATGAGGCAGTCAAGCAAGAGGTTTTAGAAGGTAAAAAATGCTGGTTTGGCAATGGCATTTCGATCAACTCGCAAAATGAGGACGTTACCTTAAATGGACTTGGCATAGAAGAGGCTGGCAAAAAAATGACGGAGTGGCTTGAAATGAAGGGAATTGGAAAAGCCACTGTCAATTATAAATTGCGCGACTGGCTCTTTTCACGCCAACGTTACTGGGCAGAGCCTTTTCCTATCCTACATTTTGAAGATGGAACAAAAAGAGCTTTAGAATTAGACGAGCTCCCACTTTGCCCTCCAGAGCTTCAAGACTACAAGCCAACAGGTGATGGAAAAAGCCCTCTTGCAAGAATTAAAAGTTGGGTGGAGATCACAGACTCAAAAACAGGCAAAAAAGCTTTAAGAGAAACAAACACGATGCCCCAATGGGCAGGCTCTTGCTGGTATTATCTACGCTTTTTGGATCCGCATAATAAAATGCAGGCCTGGGACAAGGAAATTGAAAAGTACTGGATGAGCGTAGATTTGTATGTGGGTGGTGTAGAGCATGCAGTGCTTCACTTGCTCTATTCCAGATTTTGGCATAAAGTGCTTTTTGATTGCGGTCTTGTAAGCCAAAAAGAGCCCTTTAAAACGCTTAGAAACCAGGGCATCATCGTAGCACGGTCTTACTTGGATGTGAACAATGCCTATGTGGCTCCAGATGATGTAGTAGAAAAAA
>DAORNI010000017.1:21626-23559 GCA_035440845.1 Parachlamydiaceae bacterium
TCATCGAATAACTGGCAGAGAATTAAAAAGCCAGATTGACAAGATGTCAAAATCTAAGTTAAATGGCGTCTCTCCAGATGAGATCATTGAAGAATTTGGAGCTGATTCTCTTCGCATGTATGAGATGTTCATGGGGCCTCTTGAAAAAGAGAAGATCTGGAACACAGAAGCAGTTACTGGCTGCAAGCGCTTTTTGACACGCTTTTATGATATGATAAATTCTGAGAAAGTGACGAATGAAGAAACAGAAGAAGCTTTAAAATTAGGCTTTAGGCTAGTTGATGGTGTTATAAAAGATATTGAGCTTTTGCAGTTTAATACAGCCATTGCCAAGATGATGGAATTTATGAACGAGTTTACAAAACTCGAGAAATATCCAAGATCTGTTTTAAAAATGGCCATCCAATGCTTAATGCCTTTTGCGCCTCATTTGGCAGAAGAGGCGTGGGAGATACTTGGATTTAAAGAGCCTTTATCAACGGCTCCTTATCCAGAAGTAGACCCCAAATATTTGGAAGAGGCTTTTATCACTTATGTGGTGCAGATCAATGGCAAACTCCGCGGAAGCTTTGACCTGCCAAAAGATGAGTCGCAAGAGATTGTGCTGCAGGCTGCAAAGGATAATGAGCTTATCATCAAACATTTAGATGGAAAAGAGGTGACAAAAGTTATTTTTGTCCCTAACAAGCTGCTCAACTTTGTCACTAAGTAACGTGATACAGAAAATATACACTCAAGAGTAATTTTTGTACCACTGAAGAGCAGTGAGCACAGTGAGATGGTTTTTGAAAGCATTGAGAAAATACGATAACCATCCATTTAAGCCGCGAAGCGGCAATAGCATGTAGCCTTAAGAAGCAAGCCTATGGTAATGAATGAATTAAAAATAAGCCGTGAAACAGCGGCAGAAAAATAATTGGGTTTTTATGAGCATGAGTTTAAGTACGCTGGGTGTTACTGTAGGTTATTTTGCAATAACTGGCGGTCAGCTGCCGCGAGTCATTACAAAGGTCAAAGTTGATCCAAGACTTGGTGTTATTTCAGGAGCTATTTTTGGAGCTTTAACTATATTGACAGCTAAAACAAAAGGTTTAGAGAAAGTTGTTACATTAATATCCTTAAATACCATTTTGACATTTCCTTTTTTTCGAAGATATTACGCGGATAAAATGGCGCTTAATGTAGCTTTTGGTCTAAGTGGTTTGCATTTCGTTAATTTATGTGCAATTAGGCTTATTATCAATGGGCTTTAAATCAGTGAGCTTTAAAAAAGAGTAGGCTGCCACCAGGAGTCGTTGAGTTTTTCTAAGGAAATGCCAATGAGCCTTAAAGGGGACATTACAACATAATGCTCTTTAAAAAGGGCTGCCGCTTGGCTATAAATGGTTTTTAAATCTTGTGTTTCAGCATAAAGGATTTTAGACCTTGTCATCGTTTTAAAGTTATAGGCGCGTAGTTTGATGCTGATGGCTCGTGTGCGCATCTTATGCTGTTTTAATCGAAAAACAGCTCTATCTACCAGTTCATAAAGCGCATTTAAAAGATCTTTTTCGTCTTGAATGTCTTTTTCAAAAGTAGTTTCTGCACCAAGCGATTTAGGAGCGCGCTCTTCCCAATTGACTGGTCTTGAATCTTCACCCCTTGCCTCTTTGTAAAAATGGTAGCCATAAATGCCAAAATGCTGCAGGCAATAATCTAAAGAGAGTTCCCTCAAATCTTTAATGATAAAAAAGCCTTTGGCATTTAATTTTTCTTTTGTCTTTATTCCAATACCGGGAATTGTCTCTATGGGAAGCGGTGCTAAAATAGCTGCTTCATAACCATCTGGCACATCATAGATGCCGTTTGGTTTTGCAAGCGAAGAGGCTATTTTTGCAACAAGCTTGTTTTTTGCAATGCCAATAGAGCATTTGAGTGATGTCTCTTCATAAAT
>DAORNI010000017.1:23579-34759 GCA_035440845.1 Parachlamydiaceae bacterium
TTTTAAAGAGGTTGGCAAGATTTTTAGCCCCTCCGTAATGATCTGCTATATGAGTCACATCCAAATAAGCCTCATCAATGCTGACTTGTTCAATAAACGAGGTATAGCTCTTTAAAAGCTCAAAAATCTTGTCAGAATAAACGCGGTAAGCCGCAAAGTCGCCCGCAATAAAAATACCGTGAGGGCAAAGTTTTTTGGCTAAAAAGAGCGACATGGCTGATTTTACCCCAAAAACCCTTGCTTCATAGGAGCAAGTGGAGACAACACCCCTGGAATTTGGGTCTCCTCCCACAATCACTGCTTTTCCTGCCAATTTTGGATTTTTAGCAAGCTCTACCGAAGCAAAAAAAGCATCCATATCGAGATGAAAAATAATGCGATCCATATCCCTCATCTTATCAAGTTGGCACACTATTTGAATAGATATTCATGAATAACTCATCTTACATAAATCAACTTTGCGTAGGGTGAGTGAATAAAGAAAAGGGAGGCTAAAATGGCTGTCAAAAAGATAGCAGCTAAAGATAAAAAAGAAGTATCAAAAAAGACTGTAGCAATGTCTATAAAAATAGAAGAAATTAAACCTAAAGTTGTTGAAAAGAAAGCATTAGGACATGTCAAAATTCAAACAGCGGAAGGCTGGAAGCGCATGATGAAAAAATTAAGGACTAAAAAGGGGTAGAATTTGGGAACACATAAATTTGACAGGTGATTATGTTTGGCGATAGGGCAAGGTGATGGAAAAAGGCGAATTTAAACCTTTACAGAGGTAGCAAAATCCTTAACATGCTTTATAATCCGAATTCTGAGCCAACCCCAAAAAAACTAACTTTTTTTCTTTTCTCTTAAATTAGCAAAATAGGTGAGTCTTTTTTGCATCTCCCTTTCAAACCCAATTTTTTTTGGGTAATAAAAGAAAAGCCTTTCCAAATCATCCGGGAAATAGTTTTGTCCGGAAAAACTATTTTCTGCGTCATGGTCATAAATATAACCTTCACCATATTTTAATTCTTTCATCAGTTTGGTCGGCGCATTTAAAATAATACGAGGCGGGGGCAGATGCGTTGTCTCTTTAGCTTTTTGCCTGGCCGCACCATATGCGGCGTAGATAGCATTGCTTTTTGGGGCAAGACTTAAATAAACAACAGCTTCTGCAAGAGAGAGTTCTCCCTCTGGAGAACCCAGCATCTCATAAGCATCTTTTGCGGCAATTGTCAATTTTAAAGCTTCTGGATCAGCAAGCCCAATGTCTTCCGATGCCATCCGGATCATGCGCCTTGCTAAAAAAAGAGGGCTCTCACCCCCTTCTAAAATCCTTGCAAACCAGTAAAGGGCAGCATCGGGATCAGATCCCCTGACAGCTTTATGCAAAGCTGAAATCAAGTTATAATGCTGCTCTTGCCCTTTGTCAAAAAGGGCAGCCCGCGTCTGAATGCAGTTTTTTAAATCTTCAATTTCAAGTAGTTTTTCAGTTTTTAAGCCTTCGATATTTTCAATCAAGTTCAGCAGATAGCGTCCATCTCCTTGAGATGCATGGATCAAATATTTTCTTGTGTCATCAGATATGTTAAGCTTACATTTTTTTGATTCATATTTGTTCAATATCGCTTCAAGAGCTGCTTCATTCAAGGGATTGAGCTGTAAAACGCGAAGGCGCGATAAAAGGGCGTTATTGAGATAAAAGGAAGGGTTCTCAGTGGTCGCTCCCACTAAAATAAAGGTGCCTTTTTCTACAAAAGGCAAAAAAGCATCTTGTTGTGCTTTATTAAAACGGTGGATCTCATCGACAAATAAAACGATCTGCTTGCTAAAAAGAGGTGTAGCTTCTAGTTCCTGCACCACTTTTTTGATATCTGCAATGCCGCTAAAAATAGCATTCATATTTTTAAATTCAAGAGAAAAAGCTTTTGCAAAAAGCTTTGCAATAGATGTTTTTCCAGAGCCCGGAGGCCCCCAGAGTAAAATAGAAAGCGGCTTTTTAGACTCGATCATTTTTGTGATAAAGCCTTGAGTGCCAACAAGATGTTCTTGTCCTACAATATCACTTAAAAGAGATGGTCTAAATTGTTCTGCAAGTGGCAAATTCATTTTGCAGCCCTTTTGACACTCAACTTAAAAAAAAAGGAGGGAATGACAAACCAGCAAAAAGCAAAAAGGGAATCTAAAAACGGCATAAAAAGAAGGTCAGTAAAAATCCATGCAAAGGAGAGCTTGAGAGGTTTTGAGAAAATAAAAAGCAGCACGGCTTGCAAAACAGTGGAAATAAAAGAAAAAAGAAAGACCAAGATGGGCATTGTGATAAGGCTGTCTGAAAAGAAATTTCTTTTTTGAGGATAGACAAGGGCAGTTGTTGTCAGATAATTGAGGGTCCAAATGCCAAAGCGCAAAGGGGAAGATAAAAGGTCTAAAATAATACCGCATAAAAAAGAACTTTTAAGGGCGCCAAGATAAGATTTCTGGTAATAGGCAATAATTAAAAAGGGAGCAAAAAATGCAAGGCGAAAAAAAGGAGCTATATAGCTGCTAAAAAGGGTAAAGAACAGCATAGAAAAAAAAGCGGTGGCTAAATTTTTATCTCTTAAATTCAATAAGCACCCCGTGAAGAGAGTATTGCGGGAATTGTTTTTAAGACCAGCTTAATGTCTAGGCCAAGCGACCAATTGTTAATATACTCTTCGTCAAGAGAAATCCTGGAAGCGTAGCTGGTGTCATTCCTGCCAGAAACTTGCCAAAGGCCAGTAAGTCCTGGGCGGATGGAAAGTACTTTGCCGGCCTTTTCGCCATAATGCTTGATGATCTCGTCCAAAACAACAGGGCGGGGACCAACTACGCTTAAATCGCCTTTTAATACATTCCAAAATTGAGGGAACTCATCAAGCGAAGTTTTTCTTAAAAAACCGCCGATCGATGTAATGCGGGGGTCGTTTTTTAATTTATAATTGGCTTCCCATTCAGCTTTTAATGCCGCATCTTTTTTTAAGAGCTCTTGCAATCTAACCTCTGCATCTTGGTGCATCGTGCGGAATTTGTAGCATTTAAAAAGCTTGCCACCTCGTCCAATTCGCTTATGGGCATAGACAATAGGACCCTTTGACGTGCAGGCAATAAAAAGCGCAATCAAAGCAAAGACCGGGGCAAACAAAACAAGGATTGTAAGACTGAACAAAACATCAAAAATACGCTTGACAGCCCGGTGCTTGATCTGAAACTCCAGGTTAGAAAAAAAGGTGTCTAATGCGGGATCTTTTAATTGTGCCATGATAAAGATAAGTTTTAAGTTAAAACCAACGTTATAGCTTTAATCTTTAATTTTTCGCAATCTTTTCTATCCAAACCTTCAATTAACATGTCTTAAGACACGCTGATTGAATTTTTGAAATAAATTCTGTGTATCTGCAGTTTTTAATTTGAGGTACACTTCTTTTAAATGAGAAATTAAAAACTTATAATTTATTAAAAAATATATTAAAACAATTATTATTTTATTTTTTAAATAAAAAAGATTCCCGCTGGCGCTCAGACAGCTTGATTGCTAATTAACACACCTTCTTTTTGTGTAAGATCAGTGATTAATAATTTAACAATCGAAACTTATTTGGCATGAGGAACTCCATCAAGGGTTTTTATAAAAGCTTAGAATGTGACAAAGAATTTGGATTATATTGCAATCGCGAGTCTTTCACATGGGTGAAAAATGAAAATGTAATTTTAAACGACTATATATAGGAAAAGTCCTGATTAGATCATCTTAGAAGGTTTTACCAATTTGTCAAACTCTTTGGTGGTCAAAATTTTTAATTTGAGGCAAGCCTGTTTCAAGCTGATCTTTTCTTTAAAAGCATATTTTGCAACTTCTGCCGCTTTATCATAGCCAATGGCTGGATTTAAAGCAGTCACTAGCATGAGAGACTGATCCACATTCTTTTTTAATTGCTCTTTATTTGGTTTTAAACCTTTAAGTAAATGCTGGTTGAAACTTTCTATGGCGCCACTTAAAAGATGGATCGACTGCAATAAATTAAAGATGATCAAAGGCTTGAACACATTGAGCTCAAAATTTCCTTGTGAGCCGGCAATTGTAATGGCATTGTCGTTGCCAATGACTTTGACGGCAACCATAGTGAGTGCTTCACATTGGGTGGGGTTGACTTTGCCCGGCATAATGGAGGATCCTGGCTCATTGGCCGGTAAAAAAAGTTCTTGGAGGCCACATCTTGGACCAGAGCCCATCCATCTGATATCGTTTGCAATTTTAATAAGGGCAGAAGCTAGCGTTTTTAAAGCGCCGCTTGCAAAAACAAGAGGGTCATGGCAGGCAATAGCTGCAAATTTGTTTTTTGCTTCCACAAAAGGCAATTTTGTCATTTTTGCAATTTTTGCAGCCATAAGCTTGCCAAATTTAGGGTGCGCATTAAGACCTGTCCCAACAGCTGTGGCTCCAAGAGCTATTTCGTAAAGCTTTGGAAGTGAGGATTTAATAAATCCTAAAGCATCTTCAATCTGTGCTTTGTATCCGGAAAATTCTTGTCCAAGCGTTAAAGGCACGGCGTCCATTAAATGAGTCCTGCCAATTTTTATGATCGAAGCAAATTCTTTCTCTTTTTTTAAGAGCTCTTTTTTTAAAGAGTGGAGAGCGGGGATTAATTCTTTGTTAAGAGATTCAGCTGCAGCAATATGCATGGCTGTTGGGAAAGCATCGTTAGAGGACTGGGATAAATTGACATCATCATTTGGATGGATGAGGGATTTGTTTCCTAAATGGCCGCCGGCCAATTCAATCGCCCGGTTGGCAATTACTTCGTTCATGTTCATGTTGGTTTGTGTACCGCTGCCTGTTTGCCAAACGCTTAAAGGAAAGTGTGCATCTAACTTTCCGTCAATGACCTCATCTGCCGCTTTAATAATCACTCCTGCTTTCTCTTTAGAAAGTAGTTTTAGTTCTACATTTACTTCTGCTGCTGCTTTTTTGATGAGAGCAAAAGCTTTTAACAGCTCTTTTGGCATTTTTTCATTGCCAATTTTAAAATAGAACAAACTTCTTGCAGTTTGCGCTCCATAATAAGCGTTTTTTGGGACGCTGATTTTTCCAAAGCTATCTGTTTCAATACGGTATCTTTCCATAATTGCAACATAGCAGCGGATTGATTTAAAAAAAACGAAATTTCTATTTAAAAGATTTAGGTAAGTTATGCATAATCCGTAGCGCGATCTACTCGCAACATTTAATTTTTTCAGTATACTTTTATTTGCCCCTCTATTTATTAAAAAGACATGTTTAATACAGATTCAAAAAAATTGCGAAAGCAAATCAGCAGTCTATTGACAAACCGTTTTGCTATTGGCTGCCTGACGGTTTTATTTTTTCAGCAGGTGATTGAATCATCAGCGACGCTTTGGCTTGTCTGGTTCATGCAGAGTGTGGCAGAAGGCGCGCCTTTTTTACCCTATATCGTTATTTATCTGATCACGCTCGCAGTCCACTATATTCCAGCTTGTGTTGCTTTTATTTTGAAAACAGAGTGGAAGCAAGAGGCACAGCGCTCTTTTATAAACGCCTTTGTCACAGCAAACCGCAATAACATCGGGGAGTGGAACAACAAAGCTTTAAAAGAAGAAAAGCTTTCTCTTTTAGCAACAGAAGGGCCAGCTGCCCTGCACGCCCTTATCGACTATGCTTGGGATGTTTTCACCTGGGTGCTCAGCGTTGTTTTGAACATTATGTTTTTATCTGTTGTGGTAGAGCCATTATTTGTTGTCTCTTATTCCATTAGCGTAGCTCTTGTTGTCCTCATGATGAAGCTAAAGCGAAAAAGACAAAAAAACCTGACCCAAAAAGCGCTTGCTGCAAGAGTCGATTTATGCCAGTCGCTCCTTTCTGCATGGGATAATATTTTGCTTGGTAACCATTATAATTTTAAACTCTGGGATGAAAAAACAACCCAAAGGCTAAACCGCTGCTTGCAGCGCAATATTGCACTTGAAAGGTTTGATCAGACTTTAGCTATTTTTGCAGCCCTTGTCACCTCGCTGCCCTCCCTTTTTGTGATCATTTATTTTGTACTGGAATATAAGACAGACCTTGTGCGTCTATCTTCTTTTGTCGTAGTGCTCCCTATTTTGTTCACTATTTTAACCTACACCTACCAAACCATTTCTCTTGGCTTTCGCTGGGGCCTTCATAAGGCCAAGCTAATGTCCATCTACAAGGCTATTCAAGCAACAAATGATGCGCACCATGTGCTTGTTCAAAAAATCAAGTGGGACAAGATCATGGCAACTCTTTCTAAGGAGAGCGAAGAAAAAGCAGAAGACGAACTTTATAATGATGCGCATGTATCGCATAAAAACCCGCGTTTTATAGAGTCTCATGCAGATCTTTTAACCCAAACCTCAAGAAATGGGCGCCTGACACTAAGAGGCGAAAATGGCAGCGGCAAATCGACTGCTTTAATGTTAATTAAAAATGCTTTGGCAGGAAGGGCTTTTTTCTTGCCCACATATAGCCAGCTTAGCTTTTTTAGCGAGACCAATAAATATTCAACCGGCGAATCTTTGAAAAAGCGCCTTTTTGAAATATTGGAAAAAGTAGATGTGGATGTGCTGCTTTTGGATGAGTGGGATGCTAATTTGGACAAAGAAAACCAAGAGTCGCTCTCTCAATTGATTGACAAGATTGCAGAGAAAAAATGCGTTATAGAAGTGCGCCATAGATAATAGACTTCTTGCATAACTGCATTTATAAAAAGGAAAAGCGCGATAAAGATCTATCGCTCTTAAACTCGCTTAAACTTGTTTCTTTATTGCTGACTAGAAAGCGTTTTTTTAGGTGCTTTAAAAAGAAAGATCGAAAGCATGCCCAAGCTTAATAAAATCATGAGACCAGCTGGCATAAAAGTTGGTTTTTGAAAAAAACGAAATCCAAAGAAGACAAGCAAAAAGGAAGTAAGCATCAATGTGATGACATGTCCTAAAACACTTTTTTTGAAGATAGAAAAAGAGCAGCAAAAGAGCAAAATGCTAAAAATTCCGCTCATCATAAGCGAGGGAAAACTACCGGCTCTTAAGAAGCCAATTAAGCCACCTATTAAAACAAATGTTGCATAAGTCATTGTTGCTGTTACTTTTAAATTCATGTTTTACCAAAAAAAATAGAGTGTTAGAACTTACAAGCTAAGAGAAAATTTATTTTTTTACAACTGTTCTTTTTTTCTTCTTCTTTTTAAGCCTATTTTTTATACTGGGAGCATGATTTTTTCCCTTCTTTATGATGTTAGTTTGATTCTTTTGATTTTGCTCTACAGCCCAAAAATAGCCTATGATTATTTTTTTAAAGGCAAGTATCAAAAGAGCCTGAAAAAGCGTTTTGGAATAGATTTTCCAGAAATTGATAAAAAAAATGAGCCACTTATCTGGTTTCATGCCGTTTCTGTTGGAGAGACAAGGGCGATTGCTGCCCTTGCTAAAGCGCTCTCTGCAGATTATACGCTTTTGATCACTTCAATTACAGAAACTGGGTATGCAGAAAGCAAAAGAAGTTTGGCCTTTGCGGACTACCATCTTTTTTTACCCATCGATTTAAAATTTATCATCCAGCCTATTGTTTTTAAAGTGAAGCCAGATGTTGTGATGGTTTCTGAGACAGACCTTTGGTATCAGTTTTTAAAAGCTGCAAAAAAAGAAGGATCTTCTATTTTTTTGGTGAATGGCAAAATTTCTGAGCGTTCGTTAAAAAGACTAAATTACTTTTCCTTTTTTGCAAACAAACTCTATGGCCTGGTGGATTTTTTTGTCGTGCAAAGCGAAGCTTATAAAGAGAGGTTTTTATCTTTAGGGGTGCCAAAGGAGAAGATCGGGGTTTCTGGCAATTTAAAATTTGATATTGAAGAAAAAGTTTTAAGCCAAGATGAGCTTAAAATCTGGAAAGAGCGTTTTGGTATAGATCCAAGACAAAAAGTGATCACAGTCGGCTCCACGCATGAAAATGAGGAAACACTTGTTTTAGACGCCATTGATCAAATTTCAGGCAAACATCCGGATTTAAAAGTGATTTTAGTGCCAAGGCATCCGGAGCGTTTTTCTCAAATTGAAAAAGAACTTCAGCAAAGAAAAGCTTCTTTTTGCGTTTTTTCAAAATCTGAAAAGTGCAGCCAAAATATTGTGCTAGTAGATGCGATGGGTCTTTTGCGCTATTGTTATCAGATAGCAGACATTGCCATTGTCGGTGGCAGTTTTTGGCCAAAAGTTGGCGGACACAATATTTTAGAGCCTCTCTATACGGGAGTTCCCGTTATTTTTGGCTCCTACATGCACAGCCAACCAGAACTTGTCCATTTAGTGCATGCTTTTTCAGCTGGGGTGCAAACAGATAAAGAAGGCTTAAAAGATACTCTTGATGTGCTTTTACGTGATTCTGAAAAATGTTTGGAGATAAAAAAGTCTGGATTAGAGATGATCGCTTCTTTACAAGGATCTACAAAAAGAACTCTAGAGATACTTGTAGACCATTTCCAAATAAGCTCTCAAAAAAAAAAGATTTATTTTTGATAAATCGCTTGCATTAAATACAGCCTATTGCTATTGTATATCTTTAATGACGATAACTTAAGCGAATATCGCGGGGTGGAGCAGGGGTTAGCTCGTTGGGCTCATAACCCAAAGGTCGGAGGTTCGAATCCTTTCCCCGCTAATTTATCGTTAAACCTCAGAGTTTCAACTCTGAGGTTTTTTTCTTTATGGCGGCATAGCTCAGTCGGTAGAGCAACGGAATCATAATCCGTGTGTCGTCGGTTCAAGTCCGGCTGCCGCTATCTCTTAAATTTCTATTACACAAATAGTTAAATCTTAAATAAACTTAATGCAGAGTCTGATTAATGTCAGATGCACGCCCTAAACACTGCAGGTCTGTGTGAGCACCTAAATTAATAAACTTTAATATATTATCATTTTATTTAAAAGTCAGGTAAAAAGTGATTGGGCATTCCAGGGAGAAAAGTAAATGAAATATACAAATGTCAAAGCATTTGAAAAGCATGTGCAAGGATCGGACAAAGACCACCTTGCAGACATCTATGCCCTTATTGGAAAAGAGTCTTTTGAAGTTAAAAAGGCAGCAGACAAACTCATTGCTGTTTTACTCTCCTCTGAAACAGATCCCGCCCTTGCACTAAAAATCTATCAGGGGGAAGCGCTTGATTTAAACGATTTGATGCAAGAGCTTCGATCTTTTCCTTTTTTTTGTAAAAAACGGGTCGTTTTAATTCAAAATGCGGAAAACCTTTCGAAGCAGGAAATCGCAAAACTGGAAGATTATTTTTCTTCTCCAAACAGGACTGCCTGTTTAATCTTTACGGCGTCAGCCATTAACAGGAGCACGAATTTTTATAAGAAACTGGAAAAAGCAGGTGTTATTTTAGACATTGCAGAAGAAAAGCCGTGGGAAAAGGAAAAATCTTCAAAAGAGTGGGTTATGGCCAAAGTTGCCGAAGATAAAAAAAGGATCACCGAAGAAGCTGTGCATGCTTTAATTGCACAAGCTGGTACCAATCAAGCCTTTCTTTTTCAAGAGATAGAAAAACTCATCTGCTTTATTGGCGATAGAAATGAAATAACAGCAAAAGATGTGGCGGTTATTACAAGCTCTGTCAATAGCGACACCATTTGGCAATTATCAGACGCGATCTTCTCACGCAATGGATTACATGCGTTTCAAATCATGAAGAGCTTGATGGAAGAGGGAACCGCTTTTTTAGCGCTTCTTCGGCAAATTAGAGCGCAAGTGCAAACACACTACCAGATTTGCACGATTTTGGCAAACGGGGGAGGGAGCAGTGGCGTAACAACAGCCTACCCCTATATGAAAGGCCGCATTCTCGAAAATAACATGCAGCTGGCCTCTTCTTATGGGCTTGTGAGATTTAAAAAAGCGATGCTTAAGATTGACGAGACGGAAAGCTTTGCAAAAAATGGCATCGGCAGCGATAATGCTTTAGCAGAAATGTTAATAACTCATCTGGTGGTATAATTTTTATGGCAGAATTAAAAAGCGCTCTTTTGCTCCTTCCCAATCTTTTAGGCGAATTTCCTCATCATCAGCCCTTTTTACCGGGCAGTGTTGATAAAGCAGTAGAGAGCCTGGATGGTTTAATTGCAGAGAGTGCAACAGCCGGAAGGCGTTTTTTAAGCCGGTTTCAAACCAAAAAGCCGGTCAATGAGATCCCGATCGCTCTATTTAATGAGCACACGCCAGATGATCATTTAGAGTTTTTACTAGAGCCTATTAAAAAGGGCGAAAGACTTGGGTTTGTAGTAGATGCCGGACTTCCTTGCATTGCAGACCCTGGAGCCAAGCTTGTGCGCTACGCAAGAAGCAAAGGGATGAATGTGCAGGCTTTTATTGGCCCTTCTTCTATCATGCTCTCCTTAATGCTCTCTGGGCTTCCGGGACAGCATTTTACCTTCAATGGCTATCTCAATACCACACCAGAAAAAAGAAAACTCGAAATTTTAAAGCTGGAGCAAAATTCTAAAAAGACAGGCAGCACAGAAATTTTTATTGAAACGCCTTACCGGAATAAGCACTTACTAGATTCTCTTTTAGAAACCTTGCATGACGACACCTGGATTGCAGTGGCATCTGATTTGACACTACCAACGCAAAGCGTGATTTCACAACCAAAAGCGTTGTGGAAAAAAGGAACACTGCCCAATTTAGAGAAAAAAGCAGCTATTTTCTTAATCAATGCTGGTCTTTGACCAGCATCAGTTTGAATTCAAAGTTTTTTTATTGAATTTTTAAGAACTTCTAATTCTTCCAATTTTTTAGAGCAGTTTTTTAAATCTTTTTCGTATGGGTTTAGACTGCTCTGTAGTTCGCTAATTTCATGGTTTAGCAAGGTCTTGGAGTCGCATGTTTTTCGCAAAACATACCAGACAGCAGAGCGCCTGCTCAGTCAATCGAAAAGCTGCAAAAACAACTTATAGTCGTTTAAAATTACATTTTTATTTTTCACCCATGTGAAAGACAGCGCAATCTCGAAGACTTTGACATAGATCAAAAGCGAAAATTTAAATTTAAACGACTATAAAAATGTACTTAAAGAAATGCAAGTATCAGGCATGGTTGTTGTGATTGTAAATCGCGATGGTCCCGAATGGGTATCTTGGTTTAGGCAAAACCGATT
>DAORNI010000017.1:34769-35523 GCA_035440845.1 Parachlamydiaceae bacterium
GTAAACGCAACCACTCTATTTCTAATAAGATCGGTGTCTAAGGGATTCATCTAGCTTGCAATCCTTAAACTAGTTATTAAATACAATAAATTATTATATAATAATCAATTTTCAATAATTTATTTTATTTTAAATTAATTAGTTGTATAATTGTTATATAAGTATATAACGAGGAGAATTTTATGCAGCCTCTAATACCACACTCTTTTGTGCATTTTATTCAGAATATATCCCCTAGTCGGGCAATTCACTCTCTTACTACAGTTTTTTCAAAGGCTTTAAAAACCTTGCAAGATCAAACAAAGCCTATTCATAAAAGTTTAAAAGATCACGGTGTCCCGCTAAAAATTATTTTTCCTTTTACTCTTGTTGCACTAGGAATCACTCTTTTTGCCATTAAAAGTGTAAGAGTATTAATGCAAAAAGCTCCAGAAAGAAATGTAAAACCAGTATTTAGCACTGTAACAGTTGATACAACCATTTCATTGCCACCTGAAATAGGCTCTCTTATCTTAAATTTTTTGAGTGCAAAGGAACTGGTTGAAAAAAGTGCTGACACAGTATTTCAAAAAGAAGCTATTAATAGAATTAATAAGGAAAAAATTCCGTTGAGTGAGCTTTTTCCTTCTGCAAAAGATGCCTTAAATTATTTATCAATACAAGGAGATCTGATTCAGTATGTTGATTTTTCTACTTACTCTGAAGATAATATTGATGATGATTTTTTAAAAGAGCTAGTAAAAAATTGCCCTAA
>DAORNI010000018.1:0-15619 GCA_035440845.1 Parachlamydiaceae bacterium
CAATAAGAAGGAGAGGTTAGAAGCTTTCTTGTTGTTGTCGTTTCAAAAGGTTGAATTTCTTGTGTGGTACTGTTAACAAATTCGTTTGCGATGTATAATTTTACTTTTTGACCTGAAGTTCGAGGAGAGAAACTAGAAAACCCAGGTTATTATCAAACTCGCTCTGCTATCGAACGATTTTTTGGACGAATTAAAGAAAATAAGCTGTTAATTCTTCGTTTTGATAAGTTTGTAAGCACGTTTTTTTGCTTTGGCTGCAATTAAAGAGCTTAATTTAATTTGTTAACAGTACCATAAGGAACAAGAAGAGCCAGGAACTAGCTCTTCTTTTTTGCGTAAGATGGGTTTTAAACCTCTGCAAACTCTTCTACAAAGCTTTCAGCTGCGGCTGACGGTTTGTTGCCATTTTTAAGGGCTTCTTTGTGGGCTGCTAAAACTTGAGCCTCGATCTCTTCTAAAAGTTTCGGGTTGTTTTTTAATTCAGTACGGACAGCTTCTCTGCCTTGCCCTAAACGCGTCTCTTTATAGCTGAACCAAGCACCTTTTTTATTGATGACATCATATTCTACTGCCATGTCAATGAGTGTCCCTGTAAGGGAGATGCCCTCATTAAAGAGAATGTCAAATTCAGCGACTTTAAAAGGAGGCGCCATTTTGTTTTTGACCACTTTGACTTTGACACGGTTTCCAATTTCAGCATTATCGCCGCCTTTGATGCTTGCCATACGGCGAATGTCTAAACGGACAGATGAATAGAATTTAAGTGCACGGCCGCCTGTTGTTGTTTCCGGGTTTCCATACATCACACCAATTTTTTCGCGGATCTGGTTGATGAAAACAGCGCTTGTATTGCTTTTTGATAGGGCAGCTGTTAGTTTGCGCAGTGCTTGCGACATAAGTCTTGCTTGCAGGCCAATAAAAGAGTCTCCAATTTCGCCTTCCAACTCTGATTTTGGTACAAGGGCAGCCACAGAGTCAATAACGATGACATCGATCACATTTGATCTTGCAAGCGTTTCTGCAATGTTTAGAGCTTCTTCTCCGCTATCTGGCTGTGAAATTAAAAGATCGTCTAGATTTACGCCAATTTTTGCGGCATAACCAGGATCCAATGCGTGCTCTGCATCAATATAAGCAGCAACACCGCCATTTTTTTGCGCGTTTGCTACAATATGGAGAGCCAATGTCGATTTTCCAGAAGATTCAGGGCCAAAAATTTCTATCACACGCCCTCTTGGAACGCCTCCAATACCAAGTGCCAAATCTAAAGCAAGTGCCCCTGTTTTAATAACGCTGACTTCTATTTCTGCAGAATTTTTTCCAAGGCGCATGATAGAGCCTTCTCCAAACTGTTTTTTAATGTGGCTGACGGCCAAATCCAGCGTCTTTTTGCGGTCTGCATCGCTTATTTTTTTTTTGTCTGTATCATTCATTTTAAATCTCCTAACTTTGTGGTTTTCCATTGACGTATGAAATTCTTTTAATTAGATTGCCGCTTTTATCATGCAGTGTGGCAGTTCCATTGCCATCGTTGACTTCGCTAATTGCAATTTTTTCTTGTTTCCTAAAATATTTTCCTTTTAACAGCGTGTCATATTCATAAGATTCTAAAAGCATGACGCTTCCGTCCAGATACCAGGCGGTCAAAAGGCCGTTTTTCATGTTGTTTGTCATTTCTCGCTGGCTTTCTTGGGTGCCATTTTCATACCAGGTTTTAACAACTCCATGAATTTTGCCTTCCCACCAGAAAATAGAAAGCTTTGGCTGTTTTGTGCCTTCAAAAAATTCTATTTCTTCACCATGCTTCATCTCATTTTTTACATGGTAAATTTTAACGAGTTCTCCTTCTGGATCAAAAATTTTGACTTCGCCATCTGGAACCCCGTTTTTGCATTCTTGAAGCTCGCAGACACTGTTTTTTCCAAAAAGAGCGCGCTGACCAGTTCCATTTTCCACCTGTGCAATCAGTTTGCCGCACATATTATAATAAAAGGCGCTGATCAGCTTTCCATTGTCATAAGTTTCATCAGCTGCAATCTGGTTTTTATTCCAATAGCGGATCGTCTTTCCGTTTTTTAAGCTGTTTTTAAGCTCTGATGTTTGTAAAAGATCACCATTTTCTAAAAAGATCTTAAAAGTGCCGTTTGCTTCATTTTTGCAAAAAGGAATGATTTTCCAAAGATTGCTGTTTGTGTGGTAATACCTAGAGTTTCCAGTTAGCTCTCCTTTATGGTATTCAATGCTGGCTGCTAAATTTCCATGTTCATCATAAGCTTTGCTTAATCCGTCAAAAAGCCAGCTTTTTTCTGCTGCTGTGTTCAAATCGGCAAGGCCGCCAATCACATAGGTCTCAAGCTTTAAGGTGCCGTCTGCAAACCATTCACGATAAGGTCCAAAGGCGCGGTTGTCTTTTACCTCTAAATACTGTTTTAGCTGGCCGTTTGGGTAATAGCTTGTGATGATTGCTTTGATGGAACCAAAGACATCGCGTGTAAAGACGCGCAAAACTTTTTGATAGGGCTGTGTTTTTAAAAAATCAACAGAAGAGTAGCGCTGCAGGCGCTCTTTTTGGCTGATCGTTTCTGACATGCCGTTTCTGTCCACCAGGTTGATGCTGGCAAGCTCTGGCTTTTGATATTCGACATAATAGGTAGGCTTTTGGCAACTAGAACAAAAAGCAGTTAAAATAAAAAATAAAAATAATTTATTAAGATTCACAAAAATTCCCGCTTTAATAGCTTTAAATTCAAAAGAAAGACATCATTTTTTTCATTTAAACTTTTTTTGTCCAATTTAAAATCCAGCACGATTAATTGCGGTCTATGGGGCGGGGGAGAAAAAGCCCCAACCTCTGTTCCCTCAATGTGGCTTAAAATTTGCTGGATGTTTAAAATATTGACTTCTACCGGGTGGACAAGCGTTTCTGTTGTCTCTTGAAAAAGTGGGTGCGACTGGACGACGCCTTCTGAAAAAATCATGCTGTTCAAAGATCC
Organism: Parachlamydiaceae bacterium; assembly: GCA_035440845.1. Lineage (GTDB taxonomy): Bacteria > Chlamydiota > Chlamydiia > Chlamydiales > Parachlamydiaceae > JBBSJT01. Next base: position 2,994 of record DAORNI010000018.1, read on the forward strand.
TGTTAAAAATTCGAACCGTTTTTTAATTGCTTCATCTTCTGCAAAATTTTCGTTATTAATGATTTTGTCCAAATGGTCAATTTCATGTTCCAAAAAGGTGAGCGTTTCCAAATGCTTGTCGATGTAAAAGTGGTCTGCATCTTTATTATGGCTTCTTAATGCCATGTTGACAGATTGTTTTTTTTCGCGCATGGAGCTTAAATATTCGGTGTCGTTCAAGTTGCTTTGCAGCTCGTCTAGTCTTGCTTTTTCTGTCATGAAATGAAACAGGGAAAAAAGAAGCGGTAAAAAAGCGGTTCCTATTAAAAGAGCAAACATTTTGTCTTTTTGAATATTTTTAAAAAAATCCATTATAACCCTATGATCTCGAGGAGGGGTAAACTGTTTTATCTTTTAAGAAAAAAGATGTTTTATATTTTCCGCGGTTGGAGCTCCATTTGACTTCGCCTTTTGGATCTACAATAGAGTTTGGGGCAATAAGCGCATCATGAAATTCGCGTGCAAGCTTTGGCGTTTCCGTACTGAATTCAAACTCAACTTTTACCTGGTATCTTTCCTGTTTTTTTGACTGTTCCGGACGCTTTAGCATCGAATAACTAAAAGCTTCTAACTGGATTAAGGCTATTTTATTGCCAGTTATGGGATCAATAGAGACTATTTGAGGGTGAGTGCTAAGCCATCCCAAGACATCACTGACCCTTGGAATATTGGGAAACAGGGGAAAGAGGTCTGGTGCTGCTTGTAGTTCTTGATAAAGAAATTTAAGGCGCCCGTTCAAATCGTCTTGAGAAAGTTCTTTGATTAAAGGAAACTCTCCTTCTTGCAAAGCGGGATTTGGAAATTTTGTCAAATATTCTGCTTCAAATGCATAGTAGGGCTTGTGCATACTAGAGAGCAAAGCTGCATACTCTTTTTTGATATGGTCTTCGTATGTGCCAAGATATGCATTTCCAAAAAGATAGAAAGCAAATGCTAAAAAGAAACTTAAGCCAAACAAACAGATAAAAGGTTTTTTAAGGTGTTTCCAGGGGTCTGGAAAGCTAAGTTCTTCTTGTCGGAAGTTGATCTTTTCTTTTTCTAAAGCGGCAATGGATAAACCAATCGGGATTGCGAATGCTTTAAGTTCGCTCTCGCTTAAAGAAAACTCATCACTTTGTTCTAGAGAGCAAGAGACTTTATTGATTTTTGCAAGAGCTTTTTCAAAATGAGCCGTGGTTTTTGGATCAGCGCCTAAAATTAAAACATCTGAGATATTGGCACCTTTGGCCTGCTTACTTAAAGAATAAATAATGCGCGTTATCTCATTTAAATGATTCTCTTCATTTTCATCAAAACTGCAAGCTTGTGAAGCTACGAGTTTTTTTTCTTTTATAAGACTGACAGATGTGTTTTTTTCTTTAAAAGAAACAATAAAATAATGGGTCAAAGAGGGTAAAAAGCGGTTTGCAAAGCTTGTTAGTGCAAGCGATTCTGAAGTGACAATTTCCGGTTCGATCTGCAAAAGTTGCCACTTGGCAAGATGTTTTTTCAAATGTTCTTTTTTTGTGACAAAAAGAGTTAAGTTTGTGCTCTCGTTTGATTGGCCAAGAGTTATTTTATCTATTAAGCAGACATCAAGAGGAAACGGTAAAAGCGTTTCTGCTTGGAAAGGCAAAGCGGCTTCTATGTCTTTTTTTTTTTTTAGTTTAATTTCGAGTGGACGCACCAAAACTTCTTCCTGAGAAAGAGCTGTAGAGACAAGACTTTTATCCATCAAATCTTTTAAATCAGAGTCTTCTTCTTTAATTTTGGCATTTTCAATGTAAAACCGCTTTACATCACTAAAGGATAAGACTTGGAGATCGCCCTCGTTTTTTTCTAACGGAATTTTAAGGACGTTTTTAAGTTCAAACTTTCCTTTTTCATAAGATAAAAATGCTATTTTTAAAGCGTGATCGCTAAATTCGAGACCTAAAGTTTTAACGCTGTTGATATCGAATGAAAATGATTTTTTTTTCTGGTAGGAAAAGCCAAACTTTGCATTTAGGGAAGAAAACTGCTCTTTTAGTTTAGGTGATATCTGTTTTTTTAAGCCTGATTCTGCAGCTTTTTTTAGATTCAGGATCCAAATGATAAATTTGCTTTGAGAGAGCTTGGCTTTCACGGCTTTTTTGCTACCTTCTAATAGTTAATTTGTTACTATACTCCAAAAATTCTATTCTTAACAAGGTGAGACTATAAGAAAAAGAAAGCTACACAAAAATCAAAACTTTAAGTATGATAGACCTTATGATTTTAAAATTAGTAGACCTTATTTTTCAAATTTACCTTATCATGCTTTTTGCACGTATTTTAGGGTCCTGGCTTCCTGTGGAATTCCAGCGCCATAAGTTGATGCAATTTGTTAATTTTTACACAGATCCTTATTTAAACGTTTTTAGAAAAATCATCCCCCCTCTTGGCATGATCGACTTAAGTCCGATTGCAGCTATTTTTTGTCTTAGCTTTATAGAAAAATTTGTTAAGTTTGCAGTCATTCACCTCTTTTATTAAGTATGTATAAAAAAAATTTTAAAATTGGCAATATAGAATTGCCCAATAATATTTTTTATGCGCCTCTTGCTGGATGTTCAGATTTTCCTTTTCGCAAAATGTCTGCAGCATATAGTCCAGGACTTATTTATTGCGAAATGGTCAAAATGGACGCCCTTGTCCGCAATGACCAGGGCACATTCCACATGCTCGATTTTGACAAGACGATGCATCCCATTGGCGGCCAAATTTGCGGGAGTAAGCCCTCAATTGCCGGTGCTGCTGCTAAAATCATTGAAGATTTGGGCTTTGATGTTGTCGATTTAAATTGCGGCTGTCCAGTTGACAAGGTGACAAAAGATGGGAGCGGCTCTGGCCTTTTAAAAAATCCGAAACTGATCGGAGAGCTTGTCTGTGAAATGGTGAATGCCGTTAAAATCCCCGTTACTTTGAAAATAAGGGCTGGCTGGGACGAAGAGAGTATCATTGCAGCGGAAGTAACAAAAATTGCAGAAAAAGCCGGTGCCAAAGCCATTTGCATCCATGGCAGAACAAGAAAGCAAGCTTATAAGGGTCCTGCCAACTGGGATTATATTAAATTGGCAAAAGAAGCAGCTACTTCCATTAAAGTCATTGCAAATGGTGATATCACAGATGCTCAATCTGCAAAGCGCATTTTTGAATATACTGGCTGTGATGCCATACTGGTTGCAAGAGGCACTATGGGACAACCCTGGATTGTCTCTGATATTATCAGGGAATTGCAGGGAGAGGCTCCTTTAGTTAGAAGCCAAGAAGAGTACAAAATGGCACTTTTTCAGCATTTTGAGCACACCTTTGATTATCACCACGCCAGAAGAACGGCTGTTGACATGCGCCGTGTTGGTTGCTGGTACTTTAAAAAATCTGTCGGCACCAAAAGCTTTAGGGAGCTGATCAGTAAAGCTGCCTCTCCAGATGAGGTGAGAGATCTTATTTTAAATTTTTCATTAGAAGAGTCTTTTGATGTTGTTCCTTTTGATGAGCCAGAAACTGAGTGCGAATGTTAATTGAGCAGCATCTTATTTTTAAAGGTATTGTACAAGGTGTTGGCTTTCGTTTCACAATGTTTAAATTTGCAGAAGAACTAGATCTTAAAGGAACAGTAAAAAACCTTTCAGATGGCACTGTAGAAGCTTATCTACAAGGCAAAAAAGAAAGTATCGATCTTTGCATAGAAAAGCTTAAAAGCCATTTCGGCAGCAAAATTAGCACAATTATTTTAAAACAAGAATCAATACCCACACAGCATTTCAGCTCTTTTCAAATCATATAATTGGTATAGTGGTTTAAATTTCAACCGAGCCAGCGGAAGCTGTAGTCCATTAGATCCATGGTGACAGCTTGGGTGGGGCATTTTTCTGCACAAAGGCCGCACCTGATGCAAAGGTCTTCATCTTTTAGCATGGCAGTCCCAATTTCAGCTAATTCTTCATTTGGAGTATTGGCAGAATCAATGCCGTAATAATTGTCCACAGCATCTCTTAAATTGCCTGTTCCAAAATCCATGTTCAACTGCGTTAAGGGAACCTGCTTTAGGCAGTTTGCTGGACAAACATCAACGCAGCCATTGCACTTGATGCAAAGGGATCCATCAAAAACAGGGCTTACATGACACTGCAGGCACCTGTTTGCCTGGGCATGCGCTTCTTCATAGGTGTAGTTATTTTCCACCATATTTTCGTTATGGATGCGGATTTTTGCCGGCTGCATAGTTGGTAGAGACCATTTTTCCCGCAAATAGGCTTTATCTCGCATAGGGGAAATTTCTGTAAATTCGGCAGAAAACTCTTGATAGGGCTTTGTATCTAAAAGATCAGAGTCAATAGACCTTGCAGCTTCTTGTCCGTGGCGGATGGCAGTGATAAAAAGAGCCGCTCCAAAAGCAGCATCGCCTCCTGCATAAATGCCTTTTATAGAAGTTCGTCCAGTCCCCCTCTCTGTTTTGATGATACCTCTTTCCATTTTAAGTGCATCTTTTTGCAAAAAGCCATCAAAAAGGCTCATGTCCATCTCTTGACCAATTGCAAGGGCAATCGTGTCGCAAGGGATGATAAATTGAGAATCTGGAATGACTTGAGGAGAAAATCTGCCAGACGCATCAAAAAGACAAGAGATCCTTTGCATCAAAAGACCTTTGATATTACCGTTTTCATCCCGCTCAACAGATACTGGAGCCACACGGTTTAAAATAGTGATTCCCTCTTCCATCCCATCTTCAATTTCAAACTCATCAGCAGTTTGCTCATCTCTTGATTCTAAGCAGACCATGGTGACTTTTTTAGCACCGTTTCGAACAGAGGTTCTTGCCACATCAAAGCTTACATTTCCGCCTCCAATGACAACCATGTTTTCTTTGATTTTCCATGGTTTACCTACGCAGCGGACGCGTAAATATTCGATACCACGGATAATGTCTGGCTTATCAGCTCCTGGTATTGGAAGCTCTCTTGACTTCCAAAGGCCAACACCAATAAAGACAGCATCATATTTTTCTTGAAGCTCTGTTAGAGTAATTGTGGATCCAACTTTTTGATTATAAAGGATTTTAGCTCCAAGATATTCAATGGCGTAGCATTCATTGAACACAATATCATTTTTCAAGCGATAAGAGGGCACTCCATAGGTCAGCATACCGCCTGGTTTGTCCATCATTTCATAGATGTCAACAGCATATCCAAGACGCAGCAGATCATGAGCGCACGTCAAAGAAGCAACTCCAGCACCAATACAGGCTATTTTTAGCCCATTTGATTTTGGTTTGGTAGATCCTCTGGCATAGCTCATTTCCAAAGACTTGACATGAGCTTCCTTATCAAGACCAAACCACTCATCCAGATACCGTTTTTGTGCTCTGATCGTCAATGTTTTATCGACGCGGTCTCTTCTGCAGGTTAACTCGCAGGGAGCTCCGCAAATCATCCCGCAAATAGATGCAAAAGGGTTTGGTCCTCTTGCAATCTTATAGCCTTCTAAAAGATTACCAGCATGAAGCTGCAGCATATAGCCGCGCGGGTCTGTATTTACTGGACAGCCATCCCGACAATCAATTTGCCTAATAAAATAATTTAGGTCGGGGACAACGACATCATAAATCTGTTTATAAACTTTAATAATTTCTTCTTCTGACATACGAACATATTAACTTTTAAATTTTATAATAGAAACAATAATAGAAAGATCTTTATTTTTTGCATCTGGTGCTAATCCAATTCCCGGTGCTGTCGCAGAAATGCCAAAGCTTATTACATTTTTATTATCTAATGATATTACAGTATGCATATTAATAAAATTTTCGTCTTTCCAATCAGCAATATCTGCACTTGTTTTTTGTGTTGTTAACAATATTCATGTTTTTGTTAAGCCATAAGTTGACATCTCAGGCTCTTAAAAAACCTTGCGATCCTACACGATCACTCACCATGATGAGAGAGGGTCCCTTTTCTTTAATTTTAAATTGTGCATCATTTAAAACTTTTATGCCAGAGAGATGGTCTTGATTTTCTAAAAATACTACAGAATTTAATGGAGATATTTGTACGGATGAACTGGAAAGTTGTGCATAGGCTTCTTTCTCACTATTATCGGCAAAAACAGCTGTTGATAAAAAAATAGCACAAGTTAAAAACAGACAGTTTAATAATTTCATTTTTGATCTCTTTTATTATTCAGACATATTTTTTGAATTCGTGTTATTCATAGATTTTTTTAAAATTTAAGGCAATATTTTTTATTAAATAATGATTGATATTTTATTTAAAAAAGAGAAGTAAAAAGCGCATGAAAGAAGAATCCAGCCTTAAAAAGAATGACATGTATAACAGATCAACAAATATTTTAAATGTGATTGGTTGTTCTTTTAGCTCTTTTTCTTTCGAGAAATTTAGCGTAGAGGATGATGCATTCATAGAGGATGATGAGGGGGATGGCGAGCATGACTTGTGTGAGGACGTCTGGCGGGGTTAAAAGGGCACCGATGATGAAGGCTGCAACAATAAAGTGGCGTCTTTTGCTGATCATTTGAGATGAGGTTAAAAAGCCGTAATGGACTAAAAAAAGAGCAACGACAGCAGACTGAAAGCTTAAGCCGTTTCCAAGCGCTAAAAAAAGAGTGTAGTCGATGTAGTTGGAAAGCGTCCAAAAATTGGTGCCAAGGCTTTCGTTAAAAAGAGTTAAATAGTTGTTGGCAAGTGGAATTGTGATAAAATAGGCAAAAGAAAATCCCAACAAAACAAAGAGAAAAGAAGAAAAAAGAAAAGGTAGTAAAAGCTGTTTGATGCCATCTTGTAAAGCAGGAGCTATAAATCTTAAAAGTAAAAAACACCAGGCGGGAGATGCAGCAAACAGTCCTATAAAAAAAGCTGTTTTCAAAACTGTTGTCATGCCATCAATGGGGCTTAAAAGAGCAAGCGGTTTTAAATTTTCTTCTCTTTCGATGATGAGAAAAGCTTTTGGAGGCAATTTAAAGGTTGCTCTATCTATTTGGATACTATTTTCTGATTGCTGCAAAATTAAACTGTTTTTTGGAAGAGTATAAAGCTTATTTTGAGAGCTACTGTTGATGAGCTTTTCTTTTTTGAAAGAAACACTATTTATTTCTGAGTGGGTGTAGAGAGGCTTTTGGATAAAATGGAAAATATCTTGATAGAAGAAGAGAGCCATCAAGATAGAGATTAAGATAAAAAAGAGGGACTGTGCAATTGTTTTTCTTAAACTTTCTGCATGTCCCCAAAATGTATCAAGGCTATTTTGATCGGACAGATTAAAGCTCATGCATCATCGTGTTTTTTTACGATCTCTTTTACTTCTGAAACTTCATCATGGGTGCACTCTTGGCCGTTGCACGCTTTTTTGAATTCGTAAATGCCTTTTCCAAGGCTTTTAGCAAGCTCCGGGAGTCTTTTTCCCCCAAAAAGAAGGAGCATGATGCATAAGATGACAATAAGTTCTCCAGATCCAATCATAAAAACCCCTATTTTTTTAAGAGATTAAGTCTTGAAGGTCGCTAATCAAAGACGCTATTTCCTGTTTTTGCTGCTTGTTCAAGCGTATTTTTTTCTTTTGTAGAAAGCTAAAAGCCTTCCTGAAATTTTCAAGGGCTGTTTCACTTGGAAGCTCTTTTCTTTTGTCTTCTGATGAGAGGGGGAATAATTCGCGGATAATGTTAAGAAGCTCAAGTTTAGTTTCGCCTTTATAATTTTCAACAACAGCAATTTTTTGCTCAAAAGGGGCATTACGGCTCGCAAGCGTGTAAATAGCCTGTCTTGGCATTGCTTCAATTTGTGGTCTTAACGCTTTTGGCAGCGCTTCATAAAATTCATAGTATTGGAGCAGATTATAGGGCGTTTGGCGGTTTCCATACGTTGCCATAAGCCAAGCTGTAAAAGCACCCTCTTGATAACTTTTAAATAGCGTTTGTGCCTTTTTAATACGCTCTCCATGCAAAATAGCCGCCTGGTTATTGATGGCCTTAACTTCGCTTGTGATGGAAATTAACGATTGCAAATCTTTTGCAATATATTCCTTTTTTGTTGCGTGTGTCTCTAAAATTTCTTCCAAAAGAGCTTTTTCATGGCCGCTTAATTCTGAAAGGCTAAAAATGCCGGCAAAGCTTGTTAAATTGCCGCTTGCTGACTGCTTTGACATTTCTGTCATTTTAGCAGAAGGCGCTTCTGCTTTTTTTAGCCGTTTTGCTAATAATTTGTTGATATTGCCCATGTAAAACCGCTTTACATCCTCGATAAAATTTCTTGAGAGATTGCCAGGTAGTCTTCTGAAGCACGGCTTTTTGGGTCTGTTTCAAAAACAGGTTTTCCAAAAACAGACGCTTCTGAAATAGTGATATCGCGGCGCACTTTTGAATTCAACAATTTGTTTGGAAATGTCGTTTCGATCACGTCTAAAAATGCGTCGTTGCTTTTACCGCGCGGATTCCAAAAAGAGAGGACAACGCCCAAAATATTTAAAGGATGGCGCTGGTTGATGCTTTCAATAAACTGGGAAAGCCTCTCCAATCCTTTAACGCTGTAAAACTCTGGCGTTGCACAAACAAGGGTGTGGTCTGCAGCAATAAGCGCCGATTCTGTCAGCCAGCAAAGGGAGGGCGGAGTATCGATGATGATGGTGTCGTAAGAAGCGTCTTTTAAGATCTCTTTTAATCTCTCGTGCGAATAGCGGTCTTGTGCTAGTTGTCCACTCACTTCTACCCGCTCAAGCCAGGTGTCAGCCGGCACTAGATCAAGATTTTCAAAAGCTGTCTTTTTGATGACATCTTTTAAATTCTTTTCGCCTTGTAAGACTATTGCCATGCTGTCATTTTCATCCGGGTCAAAACCAAGCCCCGTTGTGAGGTTGGCTTGTGCATCAAAGTCGATTAATAAAACTTTTTTTCCAAATTTGGAAAAGCAGGCTCCCAAATGAAGAGTCGTGGAGGTTTTGGCTGTCCCTCCTTTAAAGCTGCTAGTAGCAATGATTTTTCGCATAACAAGTACTAATTTTAATTGTTTGAGCTGTAAGCAGACTGCAAGCTTTTGCTATTCTTTTCAACCGTAATCTTCTCTATAAAGCTGTCTAGTCCCAATTCCCCATGAACCACATTATCGCGTGTCCTTAAGTTAATTGTTCTATTTTCCATCTCTTTATCGCCAATTGTCAACATGTAATTGACTTGTGCTAGTTGAGCGTTTCTCACCTTTTTACTGACAGATTCAGAGGAGTCATCTATTTCGATCTGGAATTTTGCGTCCTTTAGTTTGCGGTAAAGCTCTTCTGCATAAGGGATGTGGCGGTCTGCAACGGTTAAAATCCTCACTTGTGAGGGGCTTAGCCAAAGAGGAAAGCGCCCTGCAAAATGCTCGATCAAAATGCCAAAGAAGCGCTCAATGGAGCCAAAAATAGCGCGATGGATCATCACAGGTTTTTGTCTTGAACCATCTGGTGCAATGTATTCCAGTTCAAATTTGTCCGGTAGCGCCATATCTAGCTGGATAGTGCCGCACTGCCAAGTTCGGTTTAGAGCGTCTTTAATATGAAAGTCAATTTTGGGACCATAAAAAGCGCCATCACCAGGATTGATTTTATAAGTTCTACCGCTATTGTCTAGTGCTTTTTGAAGACCGGTTGTTGCATTTTGCCACTCTTCATCTGTCCCGATGGTGTTTTTCTCCGGTTTGGTCGAAAGTTCTAGACGGTATTCGAGGCCAAACGCCTTATAAATTTCGTCCGCCAAATTTAACACATTCGTGATTTCGCTCTCAATTTGAGAGGGCTCCATAAAAATATGAGCATCATCTTGATGGAAGCTTCTGACCCTAAAAAGTCCAGATAAAGAACCAGACGGCTCATAGCGGTGCACATTACCAATTTCTGCAACCCTTAAAGGCAGCTCGCGATAGCTATGAGTTTGACCTTTATAATAAAGCATGCCACCCGGACAGTTCATCGGCTTAATGGCAAAGTCGCGCTCTTCAATTTGGGAGGTGAACATGTTTTGGCGGTAGTTGCTCCAATGTCCAGACTTTTCCCAAAGCTCTTTTGTCATTAAAGTTGGAGTTTTGATCTCCACGTAATTGCGCTTATCTAAAAGCTCTCTAATAAAGAAAAGAAGCTGGTTCCAAACAAAAAGCCCTTTTGGGTGGATAAATGGCATCCCGGGCGCCTCTTCTTTTAAAGAAAAAAGATCAAGTTTTGGCCCTAAAACTTTATGATCTCTCTTTTTAGCTTCTTCTAAGACTGTCAGGTAGTCTTTTAACATTTTGCGGTCAGGAAAAGAGATGCCGTAAATGCGGGTCAGCATTTCTTTGGTGGGGTCTCCGTGCCAATAGGCACCGGATGTCTTCATGATCTTGATCGCTTTAATTTTGCCTAAACTAAAGAGGTGGGGACCTCTGCAGAGGTCAAAATACTCCCCTTGGCGATAAGCTGTTAATTCATCATTTGGATTAAAGCTTTCAATCAGTTCGCACTTATAGGGATTATGGATAAAGCTTTTTAGTGCTTCTTCTTTATTATTAAAAACTTCTCTTTTTGACTGGTAATTTTCGTTGATAATGGTCTGCATCTCTTTTTCGATGCGCTCAAAGTCAGCATCGGAGATGTCAAGATCTGCAAAATCGTAGTAAAATCCATTTTCAATAGGAGGGCCAATGGTGGGTTTGGCATTTGGAAAAAGGCGCAAAATAGCTTGAGCTAAAACATGCGCGGAAGTGTGCCAAAAAATCTCTTTTCCTTGAGACTCTTCAAAGTTCCATAAGATGACGGTGTCGCCATCTGTCAGTTTTTTGGTCAAATCAAAATTTTTCCCATTGATATTGGCGCCCAAAGACTCGGCAGGACCTCTTAAGTTGAGTTTTTCAGCTAAGTCTTTTGCAGAGCTTCCCTCTTCTAATTCAATCGTGGATTCATCTTTTAATTTAATCAACATATGTAACCTTAAAGTAAAAAAAAGTCAGTATAGCGAAAAGCTTTGAAACTGAAAAGCGGAAAAAATCAGCAGTTTTTCTCTTCAAGATTAGATAATAATAACTAAAATTAATTTGTTTAAAATTTATTTATTAAATGCTATTATAACTATGTGGTTTATTGTTTTTTTTAAAAAAATTTGAGGTAATTTATGGATTCGGGGTACTTTTCCATCGATCATGCACAAGAAACAAGAGTTGATCTCTATAAAAGAGCCTCTACTGAAAAAAGACCCGGTCTTGTGAGCGCAAGAGATTTAAATCAATTAGAAGATCTTGCTGAAAAAAAACACCCCGCTGTTGAAACGGCAATCAAATGCAAAGCATTTTTTATGAAAAGCTTAATAGTTCTGGATTTAAATATTTCTAAAAAAGATATTGATGAGATTAACCGGACACAAGAACATCTTTTTACCAGTTATGGATCGTTTGAAAAAGATCAGATTAGGGAATTAAAGAAATTAATAGGAGAAAAAAAAGGGTTTCAACAACTTAAAAAAGAGCTAAATTCTTATAAGCCGGCAGAATCTTTACGTCTAAAGATTTTGACCGCGCCCCTTGCAAGCCTTATGGTGTCTTGTCCTACAGATTCTGGAAGAAAAACGCTTACAAAAAAATATATTAAAGCGGTAGCAGATAATAGAGCACATTCTATGCAGATAGCTGTCAAAAAATTATCTAAAGGAGAATCTGTTTTAATAGATGGACATGTTTTAAGATTTAAGGGACCTGCAATGAAGCCTTCAGGAGGTCATGCAATGGTCATGCGAATTACTCGCAATCATAATAATACCTACAATATGGAATTTGTAAATACAGGTATTGGTATTACAAGAAATTCTGAATTTCATCCAAAAAGTAAAACAGTAGAAAATGAATACCAAACAGTTGCTTTAATTCAAAATATTTCACCTAAAAAACTTTTTAAAAATCATTTTTTTGAAACTTTTAGCAGCGTTGCTTCTGGTGGTAAAATTCCCACTTTTTCTTGTATTCCCAAAGAACAATTAGGACATGCCAAAGGATTAGCAACTCAAGGAGAAAATAGTAACTTAGAAAACCAAATCGATTTGATGTATTTATGTATGAGACAGCTTGGAAAACCGGTTCAAATGGAGGAGGGATCTAGCTATTATACCCAAGCTCAACTTGGTGGATCATGTTCAGTTAGTTCTTTATGGGCTGTTTCACAAATAGTTCTTTCAAAAGAAGAGGTGAAAATCCTTAAAACAGATGCAAAGCTAAAGTCTTTAATCCGAAATTATAAAAAAATTCAAAATGGATACGATCAATCATCTACCAGAAAACTCATGGTTTTAGACCAAGTTCAGTCTTTAAAACAACACTACATGCATGATCAAAATGCACAAAAGATTTTAAACAAGACTGAACTTGATTTATTATCTGATTTAAAAATCAATCGTGTAGAGATAAAAACATCTTCAAAAGGAAAAGTTTCGCTTAAACAATTTTTAGAGCCAATAAAAGGGAAACCGGGAGAATTTACATTAAAACCGATGCAAGCTACTTTGAATTTTCAGACAAAGCGTTTAAAAGTTGATGTTGATTGGGAACCGGTTAACGGAAAAGATTCTTTTGCCACAAGTATTTCTTACG
>DAORNI010000018.1:15636-22054 GCA_035440845.1 Parachlamydiaceae bacterium
TTACGATGTTAAGCAAGATCCTGAAAATCCAAATCGCTACATTGGTAAAACTCAAGTAGATAGTCTTTATCTTCTCTATTTTTCTCTTGCAAATGCTGATCAGGAGGCAACTTCTGATTATTTGCTTCAGGTCATGAATAACCCGAAAAAAGATAGGCCCTTTAAAACAGGAGAAACTGACGAATTGCTTGTTAATTTGTTAAATGTTCTTGGCAATAGCAATTTACGCTCGGATATTGCCAAAAAATATTGTATTCTTCTTCTTTTAAAAGATTGTAAAACTTATCAGCTAGATAAACTGCTTGAACATATGCGATCTACTTATTTAGGCATGGAAGTTGAGGGTCATTTAACAGAAGATAACATTTGGGTAAAAGCCATCAATCAGCTAAAGTCTTCTTCATAGTCAATTTAAGAATTTTTTTTTGAAATGGATATGGAAAAAATTAAAGAATTAATTTCGAGAATAAAAGTGCCGGTTACGGATGATGCTTTTTATCCTCGATTATTTTCTTTAATAATCAAAGAAAGACAAAAGCCAAAAAATGCATTTACATCTATTTGTGAAGAAGAATATGGCGACTTGTCAAGAAGGGCGGATATTTCTCATTTGCAAGAGGGCGTTGCCATTCGGAATGTATTAAGGACAAGGGCGCTTGCCAACTTTTTAATTTCAGAAACAGGCGATTTTTTAATTGATGCAGAAAAAATAGAGCAATTCAAGCAAAGCCTCTATTCGATAGGACCACAAAGAGAAGATGATGCGTCAAGACAAGAGCTGATTTTAAAAGTCCTTTTAGAGGTGATGGAAGATAAAGAGCTTTTATCTCTCTTAAAATCAGTCGCAAAACCTTATCAAAATCCAGGTGCAGAAGAGCTTGTCAGAGAAACGCTTGCTTTAGATAAAAACACAATAGTTACAGATGTCCATGCAAAAAGAGCGGTGTTTTCTTCTTTGCTTTGTTATTTAAGACAAAGTGTTGGGTCTTGCTTTGGGACAGCACCAGCTATTATGATCCATGAAGAACAGCCAAGGCAATTTGTAAAAGATATCATTGAACTTTTAAATACAGGCCGTTTAAAGCGCACTTTTGGGGGCTTTGAGTATTCTGTCCCTTTAAGTTATAACTGGGGTGTCGGTGATTTAAAAAAACGTTTGCTCTTTTCAGACCAGATCGAAATAGAAAAAACAGCAATCTGGTTTTCTCCTGGACTCATCAATGCTTTAGAACAAACATCTCTTTTTACAAAAGAGATGAAGTTAAAAGAGAAAATTGAAAAGACAAAAGAGCTTGTTTTAGACGCCGTTAAAGCCATTAAAGATACTAAAAGCCACGCCTGGATCAACGCAGAAGATATTTTGCATACGATTTTGCTAAAAGAATATGAGTTAACAAAAGAAGATGTGAAAAATTATGAGCTAAGTCAAAAATCTCTTGGAGCTTCGCCTTTTTACGTATCAAGCTCTCAACCCAATTCCAAAAAAAATAGTGAGAATTTTTTAATCCATTATGAGGCAGCAAAAACAGCATTTAAAATTTTAGCAGACAATGCCCTTTTAAAGTCGTGGGAGTTTACTTTAGCCTCTTTTGCAGAAAATAAATCGGGTTTTACCACGTGGAACTTATATTCAAGTCTTGGGTTTAGATCGGATGAAAAGGGCGGAATTGGGGAGGCTCTTTTTTTGGCTCTCCAACAAAAATTGGATGAGGCAAATCGCAAGGTGCATGACTTTCAAGAAGAGTATGATGCTGCTTATGCACATGTAAAATATTTAGAGACCAGGATAAGAACAGCATCAGACACTGAAAAAACATGGCTAAAGGCAGAATATCAGGCCAAGGTGCATGAGTTTCGCTTTTTAGAAGAGATGCGCGATACGCTGCATACAAAAGCAAAAAGGCTTGCCAATCTATTTAATCTTTTGACAGACCTTTATCTCCAGTTTTTTCCTCAATATTTTCAGGAAGTTTATGATGCTGGGATGCAAGATATTACGGCAAGCCGCTACGATGACAGCCCGGCTGGTTTTCGGCTTTTATTTAAGCATGGAAGAAGAAATTCTGCCCAATGGACAAGAATTGAAACAGCAGAAGAATTTATAGAAGCACTAGCTGGTTTTTTTACCATGACAGAGCCAGAGATCCGCAATTCTTATGAGATGGAGGGCTTGGAGCAAGAATTTTCAGAAATTGTAACAGCGATTGTCATGAAGATCAGAACAGAAGAATTTTTAGAGTCTTCCTTTCATAGAATGGCAATTGCGCACAAAACGGCTCCTATAAAAAATCCTTTGCAAAATTTGGATAAAATTGAGGCAAAGCCCTGGGCTTATGTTTCTGGCGGGACGATGTCTACTTTAACTGCCACTTATTATAAAAGAGAACAAAAGCCGGCGGAAGTTTCCAGATGGGTCGAGAGTCCAGTTGAGCTTTTAACCTTTTTAGTAGATTCCATTAAAGCGCTGCCGCAAAAGCTAAAAGAGGAATATATAAAAAATCCCAATAAATCGATGCTGATGACTTCTCCGACTCACGCATTTTTGCTAAAACCGGGATTTAAAGAATTTCGCCAAGCCTGGCAATCAGACAGCTTTACTTATACTTATATCAGGGATACATTTGTTGCACCAAGAGAGCGCTTGATTCAACAAATAGTATTGGATGAAGAGATGATGACACTTTTTATTGAAGAGCTGGTTGAAAAAATTCCTGTTACTTATAAAAGCTATTTGAGAAACAGCTTAAAACCTATGTATCAAACATTGTCTCCCCTATTGTTTAGGGATTATCTTGTTTCACAAGTTTCTCTTGAAAATAGCTCTGGCCAAACAGGAAGAGGTTTTTTGACAGAAGAAGAGATCGACAGCAAATTGTATGAAGAGCTCCCTTATTTTAGTAAGCATCAATTAAAAGACCTGGTAAGAGCTATTTTTGAAAAACTTCCAAAAAGCAAAAAATTTGACCGGTTAAAATTTGAAGAAATTTTAACGCTTTTTGAAGAGGCTTCTTTTTCTCAAACCAAAATTTTCTCCTCCAAAAGATTGCAAGATATTTGCAAAGCTATTCTTTGTTTAATGGAAGAGCAGACTTGCTTTTCTATCAATTATCCCTTCCTTATTTTGAAGGCCTGCCAAGAGCTTGGGTTTTCATTAAAATCTCCTTTGATCTTTGCCGATTCCAATTGGGTAAAAGATTATTTTGCTTTTGTTGTCAATCCGGGAACTTCACGTCTTGAACTTTGGCGTGTTGGTATAGACAGCATGAGAGGCACCCCCATGCGCAGCTGGGATCAGTGGGTAGATGGCTCAAGAAAAGATTTGATGTGGGGTGTTTATCACCGTCCTTATGAATATTCTTGACTTAAAAATTTTAAAATACTTAGAATCATAGCCTTCTAAAACAAAAATTAGGGAAGTTATGAAAACGCTTAAGTATTTGATATTGGCTATCACAGGATTGAACTTTATATTCTGTGATTTTGTTTTTTCTGAAGCTAGTCAAGAGCGTTTGAAATATCTTGAAGAATTAAATCAAAGGGATTGGAATGCTTTAAGGGGTTATCTTGACCAAAAAAGGGAAGAAAAAAAAGAAGATGCAAATGATGGTAATTGTGATTTGTTAATCAGTGGAGATGTGCGCACAGAATGGCGCCACATGAATGAAAAAGGAATTAACCAAGATTGTGAATATAAACCGCTTCGCGGTGCCAAAGCTACAAGAGATGGAATTCCTGTTTCTAAAAATGATATTGACATTGAATGTAACATCAGATTTGACTATATCTGCGATAAAGTTTGGGGTGTAGCCCATTTGAAATTTGATAATTCCGGAGGTATTAATTCGAGCGGGAAGAAATGCAAGTGTGATCCAAAAGTGAAGTGTAGTACAACCAGTAGTTGTGATCCTGAAGGCTTTCATGGAAGTGGTAGTTGCGGCAGTATTTGTTTGATGAAGGCTTATGCCGGTTACAATCTTTATGATTGCGAGGACACACGCTTTGATGTAGAAATTGGGCGCCGTGAGCTTAGTAGAGCTTTTGATTCTAGAATTCAGTTCAGAAGTCGTTTTGATGGCATTTTATTCAAATATTCAAATTCTGTTAAACATGTAGGCGATTTTTACTGGAATACAGCCGGGTTTTTAGTGGATGAGAGAGTTAACCATTTTGCCTGGGGCACAGAAATTGCCGCTCTAGATATTCATGATTCCGGCTTTGATCTCAAGTATAGCTTTATTGATTGGCAAAAACATGGAAAAAACCGATGTCTTAAAAGAAATCCAAGAGGTTTTGATTTTCTTGTCTCTCAATGGACAACAGCTTATCATGTCGATAAAAAAGTGCTTGGAGCTCCAACTAAGCTTTATGGTGCTTTAGTAAAAAACCACAGTGGTGTGCGTGTTTATCTTCCTATCGATAAGTGCAATAATTGTGCAAAAGAAGAGGATAAATATAGCGTAAAAGGCAATCCTTGGGGTTGGTATGTCGGTTTTGTGTATGGAGAGGTGATAAATGAGGGCGACTTTGCTTTTAGCATTGAATATGATTGGCTTGGTGTAACAGCATGTCCAGATAGTGATGCATCGGGCGTTGGTACCGGAAATATTTTGGATAATTCAATCACTTCAAATGGCCGTGGCAATACCAATTATAAAGGTGTCAGTATTGAATTTTTGTATGCTTTTTCTGAAAACCTCTCTTTAAATGCCAGCTTGGAGTGGTCAAGACAGATCCAAAAATCAATTGGCGGAAAGCATCACTATTCTAAAATTGAGTTAGAAAGTATTTACGCGTTTTAATATTCTTGACTTAAACTACTAAAACTCTTAAAAATTATACCTTCTAAAACGCGAAAACGGAGAAACTATGAAAGCACTTAAATGCTTGATGTTTGCTATTGCAGCATTCAGCTTTGCAACTGTCATGCCGCTTGTTGCACATGAACATGGACAAGAAGGTGGTCATGAAGGCGGACACGAACAATACACCCATGAAAGTCATCAGCATGGAGACTTTTCTGGGAGAGGTCAAGATCGCTCTAGATATCTAGAAGAGCTAAATCAAAGAGATTGGGACGCTTTAAGGGACTATCTTAAGGTAAAAAGAGAAGAAAAAGAAGATGACGCTAATGGCGATGATGATGATGATTGTGGCTTGACGATCAGTGGAGATGTCCGCACAGAGTGGCGCCACATGAATGAAAAAGGAATCGACCAGGATTGCAACTACAGATCACTTCGCGGGGATGGTGCCATAAAAGATGACGTTCCAGTTTCCAAAAACGACTTTGATATTGAGTGCAACATCCGTTTTGACTACATCTGCGACAAGACTTGGGGTGTGGCTCATATTAAATTTGACAACTCTGCCGGTGTTAATTCGAACGGTAAATCATGCAAGTGCGATCCGGAAGGCTTTCATGGAAGCGGTGGCTGCAGCAGTATTTGCTTAATGAAAGCTTATGCCGGCTACAATGTTTATGACTGTCATGATGCGCGCTTTGATGTAGAAATTGGACGCCGTAACCTTTATAACACGTTTGATTCCAGAATTCAGTTCTTGAGCCGTTTTGATGGTATTTTGTTCAAGTATTCAGATTCTATTAAAAATGTAGGTGATTGGTATTGGAATACAGCCGGATTCTTGATAGATGAAAGAGTCAACCATTTTGGCTGGGTGACAGAAATTGGAATCTTGGACATTTGTGATTCTGGCTTTGACCTTAAGTATAGCTTCATCGACTGGCAAAAACATGGAGAAAACCGCTGCCGTATAAGAAATCCAAGAGCCTTTGATTTCTTAGTTTCTCAATGGACAGCAGCTTACCATATCGACAAAAAAGTTTTAGGAGCTCCGGCTAAACTTTATGGTGCATTGATGAAAAACCATAGCGGTGTCCGCGTTTATCTTCCTTATGATGAATGCGATAACTGTGCAAAAGAAGAAGATAAATATAGCGTAAAAGGCAACCCATGGGGTTGGTATGTAGGCTTTATTTATGGTGAAGTAGTGGATGAGGGCGATTGGGCATTTAGTGTTCAATACGAATGGGTTGGCGTAACAGCATGCCCAGATGATGATGCCTCTGGTATTGGCACTGGCAATGTTTTGAATAACACAATTACTTCAAATGGCCGCGGCAATACAAACTACAAGGGTGTGAATATTGAATTTTTGTATGCTTTCTCTGAGAACTTGTCGTTGAACGCCATTTTAGAATGGTCAAGACAGATCAAGAAATCAATTGGTGGAAAACATCATTATTCTAAGATCGAGTTAGAAACGATTTATGCGTTCTAATTAAAAAATT
Source organism: Parachlamydiaceae bacterium (assembly GCA_035440845.1). Taxonomy (GTDB): domain Bacteria; phylum Chlamydiota; class Chlamydiia; order Chlamydiales; family Parachlamydiaceae; genus JBBSJT01. The sequence goes on from DAORNI010000018.1 coordinate 21,947, forward strand.
TTAAATCGAAAGGTTTAAATAAAAAAGCTGCAAAACGCTCCAGTAGAGTGTTTTGCAGCTTTTTTTTTATGCTCGTATTTTCCGAACTTATTAATTAACGTTTTGAAG
>DAORNI010000018.1:22098-31402 GCA_035440845.1 Parachlamydiaceae bacterium
CAAATATTCACGTCGCGTCTGATCTCGTTTGCCATATTCATTCCATACATTGGCTGGCATTTTTAGCTGTTGGGCGACTCTGTTATTAGGTTTTGAATGAGATCTTCTGATTTAAGTAGATTGTTATTTAAATCATAGGTGTAGCGATAATGGATGATGCCATCAGAAGATATCAATTCAAAAAGGCGCCCTAGTGCATCATGGGTGTGAGTGACAACAAAACCATTTGGTCGAGTGATTTGATGTAATCTACCGTTTTGGTAGGTATAAGAAGTGTTTTTATCAGCTTGTTCTTTTTCAAGAATCTTTTGACTAAAAGCATCAAATGACGTTTTTCAACCTCTCCTATCTTATGAGTCTATTTGGCTTTACCTTTTTTCCTCTCAAATTGATAACTAACAACCTCCCCGTTGCTTGCTTTTACATCATTTTTTGAGTTGTTGTAGTTAAATTCGATCCAGTTTAAAACAAGCAATTGATCTCTGTTTGCTGTCTGGATGCGCTTTGGCAGCGAAATATATTGAGAATCATATTCAAAGTGGCGGATATTTCCGTTTGGTCTACCCTCTTTAACAAGTCGGTAATAGTGATACTGCTCCTTGCTGTCAAAATGCTCATAATATCGATAACCGCCATTTCCAAGATTAACAAAAAAGTGATGGAAAGAGCCTTCTACACTCATTGCTAAGACATCAGTTCCGCCCTGAAGGAGGGCTTCAGAAAAATTTGTATATCCGGATTTTAAAAATTCAAGATCTACCTTGCCAAAATATTTTCTATTTTTTTATTTGGTGATAGTAAAAGGAATGTAACAGCCACCTCTTGCAGCAATAAATAAATTTTGTTTTTTAGCTGTAATGTCAAAAGTCACAATAAATGGAAAAGAAACTCCCACACCATATCCATTTCCGCTTGGAAAATGATGACCGCCATCATAATAGCGGATAAGTTCCAAGTTTTCAGATCCTTGAATTTCTATATCCTTATCCATTATGATTATATGTTTTTATTCTATTAAAATTAAGCTTTTGGCAAGTTCCTTGAACTCTTTTGGGTTTAATCCAAGAACTTCAATAGATTGAAAGAAAGAGAAAAGCTCATCTTGAAGCAACTCAAGAGCTTTTTCTTTTCCATGAATGATTGCTGCATTTGCTTTGGAGCCATTTTTTAAATCTTGAGACATATCATCAATATCATCAGCTATTTGAAAAGCCCTTCCAAAATATGCTGAAGACTGTTTTATTTGATCTATTTTTGTAATATCTCCCCCACCAAAAAGGTAGCCAAAAACAAAAGAAATTTCAAAAAGAGAAGCTGTTTTTTTTTCAATAGCCTCTCTCACCCTATCTTGCACGAAAAGATCTAGATATTGCCCTCCAGATGCTCCTAAAATACCTGTATTGTAGCTAGCATTTTGAATAGCTAAAATCGCAATTGCTCCAGCGTTTGCTGAGAACGGCAAATCAGACTCTGCTATTTTTTGGCTATTGTCTGCAATCAACCCATAGCCAGCAGCTATTAAAGAATAGCTTGCAAGCAATGCTGTAGCCTCCCCATAAACCTTATGAGTCGAGGCTTTACCGCGCCTTTTATCGTCATTATCCATACAAGGCAAGTCATCTGCTATTAAAGAGGCTGTATGAAAATATTCTACCGCTAAAGCCGCTTGTAAAACATCTGCACTTTTTCCAAGCGCTTTTGCAACCATTAAAGCAATTGCGGGACGAAAGCGCTTACCTCCATTTAAAAGGGCATATTCACAGGCAGAATAAAGCTCTGTTTTCTCACCAAATGTTAAAATATTTTGACGAATTGCCTCTTCAATTTGATCTTGATAAGATTTTAAAACAGTTTCCACGCTTTAGCACTTTTTTTGCTTAATAATATTTTTGATATCAGGGCACACAAGACTGTTTGAGGCAATAAATCCGCTTAAAACAGTTCCAGGATAACAAAAAACACCTTTTTCAAGCAGCGTCCCTGGATTTGTCACGCTATTACAGCCAAGCTGGCAGCCATCGCCGATAATAGCACCAAGTTTTCGCAAATTTGTTAAAATGCGTTGTCCGTTTACTAAAATTTCAATCTCGTCGCCCTTTAAGTTCAAATTAGCACACTTTGTGCCAGCACCTAAATTTACATAATTGCCAATAACCGAATTACCAAGATAAGCAAAATGGGCAGCATGCGCATGATTTAGCATGATTGTGCTTTTTACTTCCGTATCATGCCCAATGATCGAGTTGTCTCCTACAATAACAGAACCCCGAATATAAGCGCCATGCCGAACTGTACAGTTTTTACCTATAATGCAAGGCCCTTTTATATAAGCACCCTCTTCAACAACAGTTCCCTTTCCAAGCGAAATGGTTTCTGGATTAACTAAAAAAGCGCCGGTTTTAACATCTGCTTCAATTTTATAGTTTTTAAAATTAGAAAGGTAATCTTCAATTTTTGATACCGCTTCGTAAACCGCGCTATTTTTGGTAAAAAGCAAAGCGTGTTCAAAATCTGATAAATCAAAAAAAGAATCAACTGGCAGCAAGCTCATATTTTTACCTTTTTTGTTTTGAGTAAAAGAAGGGATAACTGAAAAGCACATAAAAAAACAAGCTATTTTAAGAAGATGCTTGCGTTTTCCACAGCGTTTTATAAAGAAGAAAAAAGAAATATAAAATATTTCTCCTCTTCTTCTTCTGTTGTGGGTTTGTTCATAAACAGGTATAATGATACTGTTTTTCTTGTTGTTTATATCTTGTTTACGAGATGAACAAAAAAGACAGGTTATGAAAAAAATTAAAACGATAAACACTTAAATAAACAAATCAATGAACAGAAAAAGACCAGTTATCAACAAAAAAACCGCTCCGGACACTTCTTTTTGTCCGCACATTGCTCTTTGTTCCGGTTGCGAATTATCATCTGCTTTTGAAGAACCTCTCCTTATAAAAGAAGCGCAAACTTATTTTGCTAAAAAAGGTATTTCCGATTTGAAAATCATAAAGGGAAGCCCTGTTAAATGGCGTATGCGCGCAAAACTTGCAGTTCAGGGTGATTTTGAACATCCAATCATTGGTCTTTATGAAAAAGGAACTCATAAAGCGCTAAACATTCCCTTTTGTGCTGTACATCACCCTAAAATTAATGAAGCGGTCTATCATATAAAAGAATGGATCAGACAAAAAAAAATTCTTCCTTATAATGAAAAAACAGGAAAAGGCGAGCTCCGCTACATTCAATTAACAGTTGAAAGAAGCACCCAAAAAGTACAAGTCTGTTTTGTTTTGAATAAAAAAGAAGAAGCAGAAAAAAAAAAGTGGCTTCTTGAACCTGCCAGTTTTTGGCATTCTATTTGGCTTAATTTTAATACAAAAAAAACAAACACCATTTTTGGTCCTGAATGGACGCACATAAACGGGTCTCCTTTGATTTCTGAGTCTTTAGCTAATATACAATGCTTTTTTCATCCGGCGGGCTTTATGCAAGCAAATCTCGACCTTTTTGAGGCTTTGTTAACCTCTATTGAAGAAAAATTTCCGCAAAATCAAAATGTTGTGGAATTTTATGCCGGTGTTGGTGTGATTGGTTTAAAAGTTGCATCAAAATCAAAAAAAGTTTTTTGCTGTGAAATAACAGAAGAAGCAAAAATCTGTTTTGGAAAAGCAAAAAAAAATCTACCTAAAACTGTTTCTGAAAAACTTTTTTTTGAAACTGGTTTTTCTGAAAAGAGGTTAGATCTTTTAACTAATACTGAAATTGCTATTGTAGATCCCCCAAGAAAAGGGGTTGATTTAACACTGTTAAATGCATTTGTAAAAACAGCTTCTTTAAAAGAAATTTTTTATATAAGTTGCGGTTTTTCTTCCTTTTGCCGGGATTCTGATTTTTTAATTGCAAATGGCTGGGTTTTAAAAAGCGCTGAAGGTTATCTTTTTTTTCCGGGAAGCAACCATATAGAGGTTTTTGCTGTTTTTACAAAACTTTCCACAAAAGAAACTTAAGAAGATAAATTATATAAATGATTTCTCTTCTTTTTCTTCTGTTGTGGGTTTGTTTATAACAGGGTCTTCTTACAAGCTCACTTCGCTTGTTTGCAACTTCTTTGCCGCTTGTTTGTAAAAAAGGGGGTTATGAACGCTTTTTAGAAAACGCCTTTCTGTAAACAGTTTTATGAACAGAGTTGTCCACCTTTTTCTTTTCCTTTTTGTTGTTTTTTTATAGTTGAACTGCAATAGTGGATGTTTTCGAAAAACGAGAAGGTTCTGATATCTTTCGGTTTTCAATTTATTTTTATTGATGTATGTAAAAAGCAATGGTTTTGCTGATTTTTGAAGGTTTTGGATGAGAGGCTCTTACACTTTATTCATTTTAAGTTTTATTTTTTTGGCTATTTTTAGCCGTTTCATTCCGCATCCTGCAAATTTTACCTCATTGAATGCAATGGCTCTTATGGGGACGCTCTATTTTAAGAGCTGCTGGATCTCTTTTTTTGTTGTGGCATCAAGTATGCTTTTGACAGATGCTGTTCTTGGCTATCACCCAATGGTTTCTTTTGTTTATTTAAGCTTTGCCCTGATTGCTTTTTTTGGTAAGTGGCTCAAAGAAAAGAGTTCTTTTTTACAAGCCGCTTCTTTGACTGTTTTTTCATCTCTTCTCTTCTTTTTTCTTACAAATTTTGGCGAGTGGCTGATGGGATCCTTATACCCAAAAACAGCTGCAGGCTTTGTCACGTGCTACATTGCGGCAATTCCCTTTTTTGCCAATCAGCTTTTAGGAGACTTGATCTATTCCTCTGTTCTTTTTCTTCTTTTTAAGTTTTTAAGAAAAAGAAGTTTTTCAGGGTGTGTCATAAATTTATAAATGAACTTTTTATCCATAGTAGATGACACAAACCGACTCCAGATAATGCCGAGATCAGATCTATTTAGAAGATTGTAGTATAGAAAAATTAAAAAACAGATTCAAGACAGAGAATCCGGTAGAAAAAAGATGTTCCTTCATGAAAATTTTCATCCTGACAAATGCTAATTTTCTTCTTGGCCATTTTCGCAGATAATCTACTCCGTTATTCATGTTCAAACCTCAAAATTGTTGTTTCCACTTTGGTTACCCAGCTGTGTAAAGCCCCGGTTGATGACGCAACCCACACATTCAATTTTGATGGTTCAAGAAATTCTTGGATTTCGCGGATGCCAGAGCTGCCATATCTTATGGTATGTGTTGTTGCTAAAATAAGTCTGTGAAGGAATCTGGTTCCCGCCGGACTTGTAAAAAACTTATGCTCTAGTTTGCTTGGGCAATCTGAAACAGGCGCTTGCATCCATTTTTAAAAGGTACTTTTTGAAATCCTGATCAACTTACAAGCTTTTCGTTGACTCATGTTATTGTCAGGACGCATAAGTTTCTGGTAAGCGATTCGTTTTGTTGCAATGTCAAATCGAGACTTAAGTGATTTTTGAGTTGTGCAATTTATTGAATTTTGAAATAACGGCGCACTCGTAAGATGATGGTTGGTTTGGCTTAGAAACTAATCTTATGTCATTATCCCGTATTTTTATCTTCTAAAATTTATTTAGCATGACCTATTCTCTTCTTCCTTTATGAATAAGGTCTAATTTTGTAGAAGAGATTGGAGGATGATTTCAGAAATAACCTAAACAAAGTGAGTTAATATGGAAAAACAAGAAATATTGATGACCCCAGGTTTAAAAAATTTTCTTTGAAAGACTAGAGGTTTTTAAACACAAATTAGCTAGCGCTGTGGAAGAGAATCCAGAACTTATCTATCTTTATAAAGAATTAGACGAATTATTTCTCAAAGAAAAGAAGGAAGAACAAAAATGAGGTTTGGTAAGGTTTTGGAGGTTGTCTTTTTTTGAGATTAAAAGAATCTGAGTGAGAGGATTTGAACCTCCGACCCCTTGCCCCCCAGGCAAGTGCGCTAGCCAAACTGCGCTACACCCAGATATGATTTTTTAGATGGCCGCCAGGCCTTCAAATGAAAAGGATGCGCCTTTAAAGTCGCGGACTGCTATTTTAGCGCAAGATTCAATGATTTTTTCCAAAGAGTCGCCAGCATCTACTTCTGCGGCAGACACATCGATAGAGATAGAGGCGCTAAATGCTGTGCCTCCCTTAATGCCCTTCACTCTAAAATTGGCAAAGATGCCATCTTTTTTTTTGCTGATGTTGATGAAGCGGATCAGATTGTTTTCTGCTAGATTGTTGAGCATGGCAAAATCCTTTCAAAATTTAAAGAGTGATGATAAAGCTTCTGAAGCTTTTTCGTCAATTCCTATGCAAGGCTCTTGTAAAAAGAGCTATGTTTAGATTAAAATTGACGAGCGCGCCTTAGGGCTTTTACGAGGATATAAAATGTTTAAATTGGAAGAGAGTTGGCAAAATATTTTAAAAGAAGAGCTTGAAAAGCCCTATATAAAAGAACTTCAGCTTTTTGTTGAAGAAGAGCGAAAAAAAAAGGCGGCGATTTATCCGCAAGAAGAGCTTGTTTTTAACGCTTTTTCTAAAACACCTTATGCTAGTGTAAAAGTGGTGATCATGGGTCAAGACCCTTACCATCAGCCAGGGCAGGCGCATGGTTTGAGCTTTAGTGTGCCAGAAGGCGTTAAACTACCCCCCTCTTTAAGAAATATCTATAAGGAATTAAAAGCGGATCTTGAAATTGAAAAAAGCCCTAATGGTTGTTTGGAAAACTGGGCAAAACAGGGGGTTTTACTACTTAATGCAACACTTACTGTCAATGAAGGCTCTCCTATGTCTCATCATGGAAAGGGCTGGGAGCTTTTTACGGACGCTGCAATAGAAGCTTTGGTCAAAAGAGAGGATCCGGTCATTTTTGTTTTATGGGGCAATTCTGCTCAAAGAAAAGCGGAAAAAATCGCAAAAAATAAAGACCATCCCATTTTAACCGCGCCCCACCCCTCGCCGTTTTCTGCCTATACCGGTTTTTTTGGCTGCCGCCACTTCTCGCAAATCAACAACCTCTTGCAGCAAATGGACAAAAAACAAATTGATTGGGGACTTTAGTTTTTATGAGAGGGGTTAAAAAATCGTGCGTAAATGCGGAATAGGCGTTACAAAGAATTGTAGTTTAAAACCTTACGTTTTTTTGCAGTTGAAGTTTTATTTATCCATTACCCCATGTTTCAGTCCCTTGCCGCCCCCCTTCATAAGGAGTTAGTCATTTAGCATTGTTACCGCATATTGGCGACACTATAGAAAATATACAAAATTAATCAAAACCATTATAATGGGGTTATATAAAACTTGAAACAAATCAAATGATTTGTTAAGATGTTGTTAATTTGTATTTTAATTTATTTAATTAGGAGTTAATTATGAGTATGTTATCAGGTATCTTTGGCGGATCAAAACTTCCTGCTGCAGAGCAACAAAATTTTGAGAAAGAAAAAAGCAGATTGAGTAAAGAAGTGCATGGAGTAATGATTTCTTGGTTAGTTCGTGCACATGAAGATAAACAGCAGGCCGGCAAAGTAGATCAAAAAAAGTTTATTGCTGCAAATGTAGTGGATAATGAAACACATGAAACAATTGGTTTACTAATTAATAAACAAACTGTTTTGTCTCATATTCCTAAAAATTTTGATTGTGATGGCATAATTAATGGTCTTGGGAAAACAGATCGCGCAGCTTTTGATTTCTTTTATAATACAGTATTAAAAAAATATGCTTCTAAAGAGTTAGAGGGGATTGCAACAAGTATTAAAAATATTGAAGATATTAAAAACTTAAAAGATTCAAAACTTGTAAAAATAGCTGTACTGCAATTTATGCAAGACGCTGTGGATGAAAATCTTTTAGATGATAAATACATCAAATTGTGGAAATAAATATTTAAGGTGGTTTTTAAAACCACCTAATTTTTTTGTTTGTTTCTATTCAAAACGCGCTCATCAATATTTTCTTGATTTTTTCTATCAGCTTGATGAGCGCTTTCTTGTTTTTCTTCTTTTATTTCTTCACTTCTTTTTAATTGATCGGCTTTTGCTGTTTTTTCCTCATCAATAGTAAAAGATGATTTAACATTTTCTCTTTCAATAGTTTTTCTTTTTTTAGAGATTTCTGTTTGCACTTTGGGTTGTATGGCTGGGTTTAGAACATTTGATTCTCTTTTTTGCTGAATATCTTGAGAAGAACGATGGTCTAATTTTTTATCTTCGATTTTAGTTTCTTGTGTCCTGTTGTGATTGATATCGTTTAATGTTTTAAGTTCGGCGCCTGTGGCTATAAAAACATTTCCGTTTATAAAATTTTGTTTAATTGTATTAAAGTCTTTTTCTAAGCTTTTGTCTTTTGTAATAAATTGATATTCAGCAAAATCGGAAGGATGTTCATTTATATTTAAGGGGACAATATTATTTCCTGCTATAATAAAGGTGTTTTTTGCTTGCGTAAGGTCTGTTTTTTTGTCTAGCTTTGCAAATTCAATAACTTTTTTCTCATGGTTAACAACCGCAATACTTGCTTTTCCATTTGTTATTAGAGATTCGATTTTTGCAAATCTTGCTTCCCTCGTTTCAGCAGTAGCTTGCTTGATGGCATCAGCATCAACAGGTGATTTGGCATTGAAGCCTTTCAAGTTTTCCAGGTTTTTTAAGTTTTTGCCATTGACGATGAGCTCACCGGAGCGGTGTTGATTTTCAACTCCTTTTTCTGGAGGAAAGCTGTGTTTGGTGAAAAATTTAGCTGTTTCTTCGTTTTTAGGGAGTTGTTCGCCATTAAAGGTAATTGGCTTGCCCATTTCTTTTATATTGGTGGCTGGGGCTGTTGATGCGGTATTGTTGATTTTTGCTGAAAGGGATGGATCTGGTGGAAGACCAAAGCGTCCTTTTTTTAGTGGGGCAGCAGCTCCTAGGGAATTGTCATTTTGACTGACGGCTCCAGGCTGGTTAGGTTGAAAAAAAACCATAAAAACCTACTTTATAAATAGTAAGATAATTATAATTTTATTATACTTCTGTAATTGAATTAAAATAAACTAAAAAATTTAAGTTTTTACTAAATAAAGTTCTTTTTTGTATATTGGTTTTTTTGGTATAATTAAAGTATGGACAGGCAAAATACATCTGTTGTATGAGGGAAAAACAGGGTATTAAAATAATTTTCTAGCAAGGTGTGTTATGTTACTAGAAAAAAATTTGAAGAAGTTGCTCAACCAGTTAGACCGTGATCAGGTAATCCAAATTCCTTTTGGAAACAATGATTTAACCCTTCGCGTTTTTGATCATGCATCAAAGGTAGTTCTATCAACCCCAGTCTATCT
>DAORNI010000018.1:31423-33020 GCA_035440845.1 Parachlamydiaceae bacterium
TTCCAGTGTCAGAAAATGTGCTTCTCAAAAACCTTTTTTTGAAAGCCAATCAGATATTAAAACCGCTCTTCATATTGATGAAAACAAATTCCAGATTTCGCTAAGTTATTTAGACGACTTGCAAAATTTAAAAAGCATCAATTTTGGCGATGTCATCGAAGAATTTAGCATGATTGCAGATGAGTGGCGTTTAGCCCTTGATGAAAATGACAGAAACGATTTAGTCCACGTCCACGTCAAGTAAAGCTTTAGTTTAGGGCGTGTCATCAGTTGCTAATGGCTTATGTTCGAGATTATTTTCTAGAGGAAAAGAACTCGAATATAAGTTTATTATCAATTGATGACACGCCTTAATAACATTCAGATTTTTTATCTTTTTTGAAAAAGCGTTTGAATTTAAGAAAAAGAGCGCTGCTGACTGCAAAAATAAAACCAAAAAATTTTTTAAAAAAAAACTAGAAGACCAGTCGCTTTTATCATTTTTCCTCCAATACTAGCTCCTACTAAACCAGCAATGCCATATTCTGCTATGCGATCGCCCACACTATAGTCTTCATAGCGATATCCTGGATTAAACTGATGTGCAAGAAGCATTTGATTTAAATAATCAGGAGATGCACCATAAGATGATTTTGGACAAATCCATACAAATTGTTCATAGCTTTCTCTTCCCAGTTTTATCGCTATCGAATTCACAACGTTTTCGGATCCTTCTGCTTCGACTTCAAATGCCCAGTAGACTGTACTGGTTTTTTTATTTAGTGTAGGTTTTTGCAACCACCCGACAACATGCAATAAAGGCTCTCCATTTTTTTTACGTTCTGTATTTTTTTTTCTGTATTTTCAGATATTTGCTCAAGCAGTTCTTTAGAGTCTATTTCATTCCAATCGTCAATGGATACATAGCCTGTATTGATATTACTAAAAATGATAGCATTTTCTGAATCATTAAGTTTAACTACATAGGCTTCATCAGATTCTTCTATAAGACTATTTTGAATATCATGTAGAGATTTTATGTCAGAACCAATAAGTAAAGCATAACCTTCTGGAAGATTGATTGTAGCGTTTGAATTTAATAATGGATATGTTCCCTTTATTTTCCAGTTGAGTTCAGACAGGTTTTTTAAATAGTTAAATTCTTTTCTTGTTAAATTTATTTCCTTAAAATAAGCTTTTCTTTCTTTTTTAGGGATCTGAGAAACATTAAAAACAAATCTTCTTATATTTTCTATTTCATTTTCAGGCTCTTTTAAAAGAGAAAAAGTTTCTTCTGCAAAAATTGTATTAAACAATGTTAAAATTATTAAAATATTTCTTAAAAGATAAGACACAAATAGATCCTTATAAAAAAAATACCATGGACATCCTTAATCGCTCTTAATATTGAGAGCGATTAAGGGTGTCCATGGTATCTTATTAGAAGATTTTTTTAAAGTTTTTTGAGATGTTATATGTCGAACGTATTTCAAAAATTGGTTTTTGACCACGCCTTTTCAGTCACTGAATTTAAATCTGCTTCACGTAAGTCCAATCTAATATCAAATAAAAAAATTAAAATTACAAATTGAATCAAACTGCATCTTGACTACTTTAT
>DAORNI010000019.1:0-8688 GCA_035440845.1 Parachlamydiaceae bacterium
GGATCGATGGAGCAAATGTTGTTGTAGCTAATTACCTTTTGGGTGTGTGGCAACCAGGCATTACTGTTGATGCAGGCAATTATGTGGAGGTGGGGATAGATTCCAGCGGCAATGCGATTGCTGCATGGCTCGATGTTGCAGGTAATGTGGTAGTCAGCTTTTTTAATGGAACAACCTGGTCTCCCAATCAAACCATTTCTACAGCCCCTGGAAATCCAGCTTTATCATTTGCTATGGCTCCAAATGGAACGGCTGTTTTGACGTGGGCAGATGGGGCTGATCCTGCTAATGCATTTTTTAGTTCATTTAATGGAGCTGTTTGGACGGCAGCAGCGCCTATTGTATCGGGACTAGATGCTTTTTTTGGCCCAAGCATCTCGGTTTCAGTAGACAGCGGAGGCAATGCTCTTTTTCTATGGTCAACAGAAACGGAGATCAGAAGTTTGCGATTGCCACTTGCTAGTTCATCCTGGACAAATAATGATTTAGTCACCAATGACTTGACATTTCATATTTTTCCTTTAGTTAGTGCTCTTTCAGCAAGTACGCGCGGCTTTGGCATATGGATAGAGGATTCTCAAGAAGGTGGATTTACTCAAGGATCCTACACATCATTGGCAGTTCTACCAACGCCGCCTTTGGGGATCACCGGGACTACTTGTAAGAATAAGTTTGCAAGCCAAACAGATTGTGTTAATAGGATCAGCTGGACACCTTCAACGGATCCTACTGTATTAACCTATCGGGTAAGAAGAAATGGAATTTTAATTGCAACAATTCCTGCTCGGGGTCCTTATGTGTTTGTGGATCATGGTCGTTGTAGAAAAATGGACTTGTATACTGTCACAGCTGTTAATGGGCTCGGTGCGGAGAGTTCGTCAGTTTCGATCGTATTGCCTTAATTGTTTTTCAAATAAATAAACAAACCGATGGACAAAGAAAATCAATTGTCCATCGGTTTCTCCATTTATGTCTTTTTACGTCCAATGAATTCGATTGTCTCACCAAAAAATCTTTGGTAGTATAAACTTTGACAATATAGCCAAGATTTGATAAATCAGTTATAATTTTGGATTTTAAATTTACTCAAAAAGTTGGTTATGACATATTCTCTTGATTTTCGCAAAAAAGTACTCTTTATAAAAGAACAAGACAAGAAAAATTAAGTTTTTCTGAAATTTCAAAACGATTTGGTATAAGTATTAACACTATATTCCTCTGATCTAAAAGGATAGAACCGAAGCGGAAAAGAAATAAAGCTCCCTTAAAGATTCACAACGATCTTTGCCTAGCTATAAGCATATTCATACCAAATCCAATCTTTCAGGAGAATTTGTTTGCACAAATGATTATTTAATCAAAATTTGAGATCGAAAGAAAGATAACACAAAGCCTGATGTAAAAGCTTGTTCATTAGAAGCAATGCGAAACGGAACAATTTGTGAATCATGCCAATAATTAAGGAGTAAACAAGGAATAAACTATGGGAATTAAATCTGATAAATGGATTCGCCAGATGGCAAAAGACAAAAAGATGATTGAACCGTTTTCATCAGAACAAATGCGTAAAACAGAAAGAGGACATTCTATGGTCAGCTACGGCTTATCTAGTTATGGCTACGATCTTCGCGTTTCTGATGAATTCAAAGTTTTTACAAATGTCCACAACACTTTAGTTGATCCAAAAGCTTTTGATGAAAAATCTTTTGTCGATGTAAAAACAAATGTGTGTATTGTTCCTCCAAATTCTTTTGCACTGGCACGCAGCATTGAATATTTCCGCATTCCAAGAGATGTGATTACGATTTGTCTAGGTAAATCGACATATGCTCGTTGTGGAATTATTGTGAATGTCACCCCATTAGAGCCAGAATGGGAAGGACACGTCACTTTAGAGATCTCTAATACCACGCCCCTACCTGCTAGAATTTATGCTAATGAGGGATTGGCTCAAGTTATCTTTTTAGGTTGTGATGAAGTTTGCGAGACCTCTTATGCCGATCGTTCTGGCAAGTACATGTATCAGCAAGGAATTACAATACCTAAAATTTAAAAAACTTATTAACTTGAGTTTTCTAGTTTCTTTTCTTGAAATTCAGAGAGTTTTTCAAGGGTGAGTTTTGCAATTTTTTTCTAAAGCCAGGTTTTCACCCTTCTTGAAAAAAAGCGCAAAAATCGCGAAAAAAAAACCTGAAGTTCGAGGAGAGAAACTAGAAAACTCAGGTTATTATGTAGTTTTGTTGAGTGACTGCGATCTGTTCCCCAAAGCTGACTTCTGCAGGGACATGGATTTTTTCCATCAACCTTGTAAAAAACCAGGAATGCTTGTCTTTTGTGCCTTTTTCAATCGAGACTGGGATAATAGGGGCTCCTGTTTCTTCGATCACGCTCCAAAAAGAATAAGATGTTTTAAATTTCTCAATTTCTTCTGCAACATTTGGATTTTCCACAAAAATACAGACGGAGATGCCTTTGTTTAACATATTTTTAACGACTGTCAGACAGATTTGGCTATTTTCAAGCGGTTCAATGGAAGGGATACGGATGATGCGAAGCAGTCTGTAGAGCCTATAGAGCCATTTTGTATGGGACTGTTCATGCTCCACAAAAAAGCGCATGCGTCTTCTTTGAGAGCCAAGCATGAGCAAGGTATCATTCCATGCTGTATGGTAGCAGACATAAATGGCCGGTTTTTCAGGGATATTGGACTGTCCAAAAAAGGTGATTCTGAAATGAAGCCTTGAAAGGATCATGCAGATAAAGCGCGAGATGTAATCAAAAAATTGGTAGGTCAATACAGCTGTCACCCCAAGTGTAATCGTCCCAATCACTTCAAAACCGCGATGAGCTTTTAGGCCAAGTATTTCTGATAGAACATAAAGAAGAAGGGATGCTAGCAAAACGCCAAAAAAGCTTAAAAAATTAGTGGCTCCTACAATTTGCCCGCGGAATTTATTAGGACTTTTTAATTGGATGTAGGTGTCTAGTGGAATTTCAAACATACCCCCAAAAAAGCCTAAAAAGGCAATGAGTGGCACAACGGCATAAAGATGGGAAGATGCCAAATCAAGGGAGTAGCTGCAAAAGACGACGCCAAGGCCGGCAATTGGCACAAGGCCAAGCTCTGCTGTTCTTCCTGAAATTTTACCAGCAGCAACAGATCCAGCTCCAATTCCAACAGCCATGATCAAGAAAAGATAGCCGCCTTGAACATCTGTCAATCCTAAAGACTCTATAGCATAAGGAATCATATTGAGCTGCACAAATGCGCCAAGGAAAAGAAAAAAGGCAGATCCGATAACGGCCGCTAAAAGGGATGGCTCCTGACTTGCAATTTTTAAAGAGGAAAAAATATCTTTTAACACCTGAGGGTTGACTTTTTTTTCAGAGCCAGATGGCGGTGTGTATTCGATGCAAAAACTTGTGATGAGACCAACTAAGGCGATCAATGTGCAAAAGCAGACGGCAAAAAGAAAATTCCTGCCCGAAATATCTAAAACAAAAGAAGCTAGAAACGTACCAAAAATAATGGCTAAAAACGTAAAAGAGGTCATCATTCCATTTGCTTTGGAGATTTTATCTGTTGGCAAAAGCTCTGGTAAAATGCCATACTTGGAAGGACCAAAAAAAGCGCTCTGAGCTGCTAGAAAAAAAAGGACGGCGTAAGCGCCAATGGTATTCTCAAATGCAAAGGTCAAAATAGCAGCGATCATAATGACCAGTTCAAAAATTTTGGTCAAAATGATAATATTGCGTTTGCTGTAGCGGTCGGCAAGTGTACCGGACGGTCCTGAAAAAAGAAGGAAGGGAAGGACAAAAACAGCGCCTGTAACAGAAAGGATCATGTTGCTGTTTTCTAAGCCTTGCAAAGAGATTAAAAAATAGACGATCAGCAGCTTATAAATATTGTCGTTCAAGGCCCCTAAAAATTGTGTGATATTCAAATAGGTAAAAGAGGACCATTTCCGTATAATATTTTTTATCATGTTGTTTTATCCTTAAAATATATCAATATAATAGAGTATGATCATTATAACTTTTAGATACAATCCTTTTTTGTAAGCATATCATGCATATATTTTTTAGTAATCAAATAGAAGAACTTTATCAAGAGCTTAAAAAATCTCTTTTTGCCAAGGGTTCAAAAAATGTTTTTGCTAAAAGGCTAGTCATTGTTCCAAGCCAGGCCATTAAATCTTGGCTTATGTTGCAAATGGCAAAAGATGAAGATCTTATGGTTGCAATGGGCGTAGAGATCATGCATCTTGAACGAGCTGTCGAAAAAATTATTTTAAAAAAAAGATTTCCTTCTTTCTTAGAAGTTTCTTTAACAATTTTGTCAGAAGCTAAAAAAATGGCGCTTGAAGAGAGTGCCAAATGGAAAAAACTTTCCGATTATCTACAGATTTCAAATGAAACAAAAGAATTTTCTTTAAAATCAGAGAGGCGCCTTTTTGCCCTCTCTTTAAAACTTAAATATTTATTTTCTCGGTATGGAACCTATTGTCGCGAAATGGTCTTTAATTGGGAAAAAGAGGATGACTCTTCAGATTTTCAAAAGGAAATTTGGAACAGGCTTTTTTTAAATGGAAAATGGAGCTATCTGGCAAAAGAATTTTTTCACCATACGTTTACAAATGAAGATATGGAAGATCTTCAAGAAGAAAATTTGCAGATTCATCTATTTTCGATTAATTTTTTACCAAAAGAATATTATAAGTTTTTTGAAAAAATCTCGTCCGTGATCCCTTTTAACTACTATTTTTTATCTCCATGCCTTGCTTTTTGGAGTGATTTGCAATCGGAGAAAGAATACTATGCCCTTAAAAATTATGTGCAGAAATGTGGGAAAAAGGGAGAAAATTTAAAAATAGATGAACATATGCGGGAAGAAAACCCTCTTCTTGCCAACTTTGGCAAGCTTGGGCGGGAAATGGCAAAGCTGATTGAAGAATCTTCTGCTTTTAGCTCTTCTTCTTATATAGTGTCAGAAGGTGTGATTGATCTTTTGCAGTATGAGGACTTTTTATTTGAAGATATCTCTTTGCAAAAAGAAGAATTCACTTTGTTAAAAGCCATTCAGGCGGATCTTGCCTTTTTAAGAAATCCTACCTTTTCTGAAAAAATTGCAGTAGAGGATGATTCTTTGCAATTTCATGCAGCTGTCTCTCCATTAAGGGAAGTGCAAATTTTGTATGACAATTTGATCCATCTGATGAAAGATAACTCTTTTGGCCTTTCTGATGTGATTGTCATGGCGCCAGATATTTCTATTTATGAGCCTTTTATCAGGGCTGTTTTTGGCTCTTTGGAAAGTGTGATCCCTTTTCATGTGATGGATTTGTCCACACCTTCTAAAAATGCACTTGTTCAAGAATTTTTGCATCTTTTGTCTTTGGCCTCTTGCCGTATTCAAACAGAATCTTTGATAGAACTTTTTAAAGGCCGTCATTTTCAAAAAGCACAAGGTTTGCGGCAAGAGGATATTGAAAAGATCGAAAAATGGCTTTTGGAATCTGATTTTCGCTGGGCAATTGATGAAGAGGAGCGCCATATAGACCTTAAAGAGAATCATTGTCCTTATCAAATAGCTGGAAAAAGCAAGAGGGGCACTTTGAACCAATCGATCAGCCGTCTTTTAGCTTCTCTTGTCTTAGAGCCTTCAAAAGATGAATTATTGAATGCCCAGTTTGAAGAGATGCCGCTTTTTTGCATCCAGCCATCAGATGCGCTCCTTCTTGGTAAGTTTGCATCTCTTGTTTCTTCTTTAAAAGAGGATTTAAGAAATTTATCCAATGCATCTAAAATGTGCATGCAAGATTGGGTTTCTTATTTTCATTGTCTCGCAAAAGCTTATTTTGGTTTGGATGAAGCATTTGAGTTTTTAAGCGATGATGAAATGATGCTTCTTGATCAATTTGAAGAGCTTCAAAAAGTATCCCATTTGTTCCATGAAGAACTTTTTTCTTTTTATACGATCAAAAAAACGTTTGAAGAGATTTTAAAAAAAGAGAAGCTTGAATTTGAAGGCAATCAATTGAATGCGATCTCTTTTTGCTCTATGCTTCCCATGCGCTCCCTTCCTGCAAAAATCATTGCATTAATGGGGATGAACGATGGGGATTTTCCGCGAGCTGCCGTTTTAGATTCCCTTGATCTAGCCTCTAAAAATAATAGCGATTATATTCCTTCTCAAACAGATTTTGACCGCTATTTATTTTTGGAAACGCTTCTTTCTGCAAGACAATATCTGCTTATCAGCTATGTGGAGAACCCCGATTCCAAGTCATCTTCGATGTCTTTGGCGGTGCAAGAGCTTTTAAATTATGTGGAGGCTTTTTATTTGGTCAAAAATAGACCAAATGGACTTTTGCAAAGGCATCCTTACCATGCCTTCCACCATTCCTATTTTCAAAAGAATTCTCCTTTTAAAAGCTATTCAGAATTTAATTTTCAGCTTGGCTGCCAATTTTATAAAAAGGAAAAAAAGAAGCCGCATGCATTTATTAACTCTTTTGAAGCAAAAAGGCTTTCCGAGTTTCAAGAAAAAGAGCTTTTGCTCAATTTAAAAGATCTTTCAGATTTTTCAAAAAATCCATTGAAAATCTATTTTAATAAAAAACTTGGAATTTATCTTAAAGCAAAGAGCGAAAAATTTAAAGAAGATGAAGATTTTGTTTTATCGCCCTTACAACTATCTGAGATTAAAAAGAAACTTTTAAGAATGAATGCAGATGAAGCGATTCATCTGGCAGAAAAAAAAGAGCTTTTACCAGATGGTTTTTTTAATCAGGTGGCGAAAGAAAAAATTGAAGAAGAGGCACTTTTCTTAAGAAAATGTTTGTCTTTGCATTCCATTTCTTCTTCTGATTGTTTTAGAATAGATCTTGAAGAGGGTTTGAAAGAGGCGAGGCAAGATGAAGACGGCAACTGGAAGGTGCCGGCTTTAGAAATTGCTTGTCAAGACAGACAGATTAAAATAGTAGGAAGCTTTTTAAATGTCTCCTCAAAAGGGCTTTTAGTCCATGCTAAATTTTCTAAAGAAGATATTGTTAAGGTATGGCCAGACTTTTTAGTTTTTACAGCTGTGATGAACTTGCACCCTATTGCTCAAAAAGAAATAATTTTTTTAAAATGCGGTAAATCTAGATCTGCCTTTTTTGATGCTCCTTTAAAATATTTAGAAGATTATTTATCCTATTATTTTAAAGGATTAGAAAATGCTTCTCCGTTAATTCCTGAGTGGGTCTCTCATTTTATTTATGAAGAAAAGGAAGATTTAAGCGAAAAAATAGAAAATAGCTTAAATCAAGATTTTCATCCACTCTACAACGATTATTTGCATTGGTTGAAAAATGAGACAGAAAAATTTTCTTGCAAAAGCTTTAGTAAAGAATGGAAAGAAGAGGCTTCTTTGCTCTTTTTAGAGCCTTATGAAAAATGGCATGAAAAGGGGCGTGACAAATAAATGAAAAGCTTTAATGTATTGGACAGAAGTTTGAATTTGCACGAGAGCTATCTTTTAGAGGCTTCTGCAGGGACTGGAAAAACATTTTCGATTGAAAATATTGTGGCAAGGCTATTGATAGATGTCAATAAACCGCTTCTTCTAACTGAAATCCTTGTTGTGACATTTACAAAAGCGGCAACCAAAGATTTAAAATTCCGCATCCGCCAAAACCTTGAAAAAATGGTAAAGCTTTTAGACGAAGAAGCCAATGCCCCCGATTTTATAGAGGCTATATTGGAAAAAGGGGAAAAAGCGATTTTTAAGGCTAAAGAGCAGTTAAAAGCAGCTATTTTTACATTTGACCAGGCAGAGATTTTTACCATTCATTCCTTTTGCTTTAAAATGTTAAAAGCCCATGCATTTGAGGGCGGTGTTTGTTTGACAGCTGGTTCTGAAGAGGGTGCCTTTCCAAAAAGCGAAATCTTAAAAATTATTCGAAATTTTTTTAGAGCCGGGCTACAGCCGCATCTTTTTAGCAAAGAGCAATTTAATATCGTGCTTAAAAAGCAGTCTAATTTTGAAAAGCTTGAAAAAGAGCTTTTAAAGGCTGTTCAAAATGGATTTGAGATTGTGCCTGGAAAAAGCTTTATGGAGCTTTTTTTAAGCTTTAAAGAAGCGTTTAAAAAGTTCTCTTTTGAAAAAGATAAAATCGTGGCAGATTATGAGCTGCAAATCCCTTTTTATAAAAAATCAGGAGATCTCCAAGAGGGCTTTTTAAAAGTTACTAGATTTGCTGATCTATTTGAAAAAGAAGAGCTTGCCTTAAGCGATTTCGAGTTTTTAATTAAAGATGGACTTTATTTGTTAGACGCTTTGGACAGCAGTTTATTGAGGGCAAAAGCAGATATTAAAAGCATTCAGGAAAAGCTTTTTTATAAAGATTTAAATAAAAAGCTCCAGGAATCTCTTTTACCTATTGTCGAAGAGGCAAGATCTTACCCTTGTATTTTTGCCCACATGGCAGCTATTTGCCAGCAGATGGTGCTGCAGTATGGATTGGAAAAAGAACTCTTCTCGTTTGATGACTTGTTAAAGTGGATGAGTACCGCTTTAAAAAATGAGGGTTTTTTGCAAGCGGCAAGAGAGAAGTACAAGGCTGGAGTTATTGATGAATTTCAAGATACAGACCCTCTTCAATGGGAAATTTTTAAGACTATTTTTTATGGGCATTGCCCCTT
>DAORNI010000019.1:8726-12706 GCA_035440845.1 Parachlamydiaceae bacterium
TTTTAGACAAGCAGACATCTACACTTATTTAAAAGCTAAAAGCCTTGTAAATGAAGAAAACCAGCTTTCTTTAGATACGAATTTCCGCTCCCATCCGCCCCTTGTGCATGCACTAAACCGGTTATTTGAAAGTGCATCTTCCTGGATGGAGTTGCCGCGGTTAAATAGTTCTTTAGAATATATGGCAGTAAAAGCGTCTTCAAAAAGAGAAGAACATGCATTTACAGATGGTTTTGAGAGTGTTCATTTTTTTATTGCGGATGATCACTCTAACAAAAAATTAAAAATTAAAGAGTTGGAAGAAAGACTTTATTTTCCCTTTATCTGCAATCAAATAAAATCATTAAAAAAACAGGGTTTTTCTCTATCTGAGATGGCTATTTTAGTAAAAGACCACTTTCAGGCAGAGCGGATAATGCATTTTCTTAAAGAAAAAAAAGTAGCAGCTTTTTTGCAGCGCGTTTCAAGCCTTAGCTCCTCTTGCCAAGTTTTAAGGCTCCAAGAGCTTTTAGAAGCTGTTATTTCTCCAAAAGATGAAAGTGTTTTAAAGACAGCTTTGGGAGGCTCTTTTATTGGATTTTCCCATGAGGAGATTTTAGAGCTTAACGACCCTTTTAAAATGGAGGAGGTTCTCTCCAGATTTTTTCATTTTAGACATCTGCTTTATCATTTTGGTTTTTTAAGTTTTTTTGAAGCTTTTTTAAAAAGCTCCTGGAAGGGATTGTCTGTAGCTGAAGAGCTGCTGTCTAAAGAAAATGGAGAAAATAGCTACTTGACCCTTTTACAAATAGGTGAAATTGTAGCTCAAGAAGAGGTAAAAGGGCGTTTTCCTCCAGAAAAGCTTTTGCAGTTTTTAAAAAGTTTTGATGCCCTTGATTTTGATGGTGACAGCCGCATGAAAAAATGGAGAGGGGAAGAAAAAGAAGCTGTACAAATTTTGACTATTCATTCCAGCAAAGGACTTGAGTTTGATATTGTGTTTGCTTTGGGACTTGTCAATGAGAATCCTCTTGAAGATGTTTTAATTCCTGCTGTCCAGGGAGAAAAAATGGTTTTAATCCCGTTTGATAAGAAATTGGATGCGTGTGTTTATAATCTGGAGTTAAATGCAGAAAAAATGCGTCAGCTTTATGTTGCCATGACAAGGAGTCGCTACCGGCTTTATGTTCCTGCTGCTTTTTCTTCAAAAGAAAAAAGACAAGAGCTTGCAGTAGCTTCTTGTATGGAGCTTTTTTTAGGAAAACTTAACTGTCAAACAAGCAAAGAATTGATGACTAAATTAGAGGAATTAAAAATCTCTTATTCTAGTTTGGAAGAGTCTGTTGAAAACTTTGATTTGGAAGAGTCATTTCAAGAAGAGATTATTCTTGTAAAGCCAGAGAAAGTAAATATTTCCTTTGATCCGATCTATACCGTCTCTTTTACGCAGCTTGCAAAAAAAACAGCAGCAGAAACAAGCAAAGGCTCTCCCAAAGATTTCGATGCAGCAGAAAAAACATCCCACACTTTGCCCTCTAGTGCCAAGCTTGGCATTTTACTCCACTCCATTTTAGAAGCTCTATTTCTAAAAAAATATGCACCTATTTTAGCAAAAGAAGAGCTAAATTCTTTTATAGAGCCCTTTATTTTTGGAGGCTCTTTTTGGGGATGGAGAGATGTCATTGCTGAAATGGTATTTCGCGTATTGCAAATCAAATTTGACACTTTTGAGTTTAAAGATATTGCGATGAGTAAAACCTATTCAGAAAAAGAATTTCTTTATTTTTATGAAAATGGGTTGATGAAGGGTGTGGTTGACTTTATGTTCATGCATCAAGACAAGTACTATTTTATTGATTGGAAAAGCAATTGGCTGGGAAATTCATCTTCTGATTACAGTAGAGAAGCAATGCAAAAAGAGATGGAAAAAAATGACTATTTTTTGCAGGCAGACATTTACAGCCAAGCCATTCAGCGGTTTTTAAAAGCTGCAGATGACCGGGATTTTGAAGAGTGCTTTGGCGGCGCTTATTATATATTCCTTCGAGGGCTGAATGCAGAAAATCAAAATGGTGTTTATAGGTTAGGTTAGACTGAATATGGGAATGGCTCAAAAATTATTTTTAGAGAAAAAGAGGGAATGTAAAACCGCTTTACATGAAGTTCATTTTTTAACATATTTAAGAAATACTTATAGTTTGAATGCAATCGATTTTACCCTTGCTAAAAGCCTCTTGAAAAAATTCCCAAAAAATGAAGCCGTTTTAATCCTCCTTTGTCATCTATCGCTTGCTGCAAGAAACGGCCACCTGCTTTTAAAATGCGAAAATGGAGAGATTTTACCTTCTGTTAAAAGTCTTTGGTTAAAAGAGGCAGAAATTTTAAGTGAAGATCTGAAAAAGTTGGAAAAGCTTGTTTTGGAAGGGTTTAAAGAAATAATGGAAAATCCGGTTTTTGAAGAACTTTTTTCAAAAGAGGAGAAACAATTTTTTTCAGGATATCTTTGCAAAACTAAAAACCGCCTTTATTTTCAAAGGTATTTTGTGCTTGAACAGTCAGTCATCAAGCGTCTTAAAATATTAATGAATCAAGAGCCTGCGTTAAAAATAAATAGCGATAAGATCAGATTAAAAGCCTTTGATTTGGAAGAACAGGGAAAACTTTTAAAGAGCCAGGCGGCAAGCCTTTTAACAGCCGCTGTAAAAAGTGTCATGATTTTATCGGGAGGACCAGGAACTGGAAAAACTTATACGGCAGGTTTTTTGATTGAAGCACTTTTAGAGGCAACAGGTGAAAATGGGATGAAAATTGCAGCTGCAGCACCAACTGGAAAGGCTGCTGCTAATTTGCAAAGGAGTTTGAGTCGCTTTTTAAAAGGGTCATTTAAAGCAAAAACATTGCATAGTTTGCTTGGCATCAAAGAAAACCGTAAAAAAATGGAAGCATCAGAAAAAATGATAGACGCTGATCTCATTTTAGTGGATGAGGCTTCTATGATTGATATCTCTTTAATGGACAAACTTTTAACTGCGATACGTCCAGGGTCTCGGCTTATTTTGCTAGGGGATCCTTATCAGTTGCCATCTGTGGAAGCCGGTTCTGTTTTTGCAGATTTTATTGCTTTGCTGCCGGAAAATTCTGCTCATTTGTCTAAATGCATGCGGGCAGAGCTACAAGAGATTGTGGATTTTGCAAAAGCTATAAATGAGGGAGAGAGTAACAAGGCTTTGAACATGCTAAAGAGTGGTAGGGCTGTTTCTTTGGCTAAAGAGGAATTTTCTCAAGAGTCTATTTTGGAGCATGTTTCTCTTCATTTTCCCCTGTTTTTTAATCCGAGTTCAAGCCCAGATGAAATTTTAGATGCATTTAATCAATTTAGGATGCTCTCGCCGATTCGAAAAGGCCTTTTTGGAGTAGATGCCCTAAATGCCTATTTTTTTGAGCGCCTCGTTTTGCCCCATTTAGAAAAGAAAAGTGTAATGCTCCCTATTATGCTGCAGCAAAACAGTTCTAAATTGGATCTCTTTAATGGAGAGACTGGAGTACTTGTGTTGCATCCTGCAAGGACTGCTGGCTTAAAGCAAGGCGATTTTGCACTTTTTCCTGATAAGGAAAAAGGGTTTAGAAAGATTCCTGCTCTATTGCTGCCCCGCTATGAGTATGCTTATTGCTTGAGTGTGCATAAGGCGCAAGGCAGCGAGTTTGGCCATGTGCTTTGTATTTTAGCTGATGGTGCAGAATATTTTGGGAGAAAAGTGCTGTACACAGCAGTGACAAGGGCAAAAAAGAAACTTGAGATTTTTGGCAGTGTAAAAACAATTGAAAAGACGATCCTAGAAAAAGGTGAGCGGCTTTCTGGATTAGCAACTCAATGGAAGTAAAAATGAAAAAGAAAATTGGTATTTTGCTTGTAAATTTAGGAACACCGGATTCTCCCGGTTTAAGAGATGTTCATAAGTATCTGGTGGAGTTTTTGACAGATAAAAGAGTCATCGACAAGC
>DAORNI010000019.1:12719-29344 GCA_035440845.1 Parachlamydiaceae bacterium
CCTTTCTTATAAGACAGCTTTTAGTGCGCGGCCTTATTGTACCTTTGCGTTTTAGACAGTCTGCAAAGTCTTATCAAGAGATTTGGCTAAGCCAAGGCTCTCCTTTGATGGTCTATAGCAGGCAAGCAAAAGAGCTTTTACAAAAAACTCTTGATCAAGAAAATTCTGAAAAAGAGTATTTTGTAGAACTTGCCATGCGCTACCAAAATCCTTCGATTAAAAAAGGATTAAATGAGCTTCTTGGAAAAAAAATAGAGCATTTGATTGTGATTCCTTTATTTCCTCAATACGCCTCTGCAACTACCGGATCTATCCATGAATATATCTTAAAGCTATTGGCAAAAGAAGAAGTTATTCCAAAAGTATCTCTGATCGATCATTTTGCAAACGATCCTTTGTATATTGCTGCAGTTGCTGCAACAGCTCATGAATATCCGCTCAAAAATTATGACCATTTTCTTTTTAGCTTCCATGGATTGCCAAAGAGTCACCTCATTAAAGCAAATCCAAATTGCATGCAAAATAACATCTGTTGCGAAACCTCAAGCTGCTACTTAAAGCAGTGCAAGTTGACAGCTGATGAAATTGCAAAGAAATTGGGAATGGATATTTCTCAATATTCTGTCTCTTTTCAGTCAAGGCTTGGAAAAGAGCCCTGGCTTGAGCCTTTTACAGTAGATCGCATTAAAGAATTAGTAAAAGAGAATAAAAAAAGAGTTCTTGTTTTTTGTCCTTCCTTTGTAGCGGATTGTCTGGAGACAATTTATGAAATAGGCATTGAATATAAGCATGAATTTATTCAAGCCGGTGGTGAAAAGCTTGATTTTGTACGCAGCTTGAACGACCACCCCAAATGGATTGATGCTTTAAAAGGAATGGTTGAAAGTCATGTATATAGCCAAGATTTGATAAATCAGTTATAATTTTGGATTTTAAATTTACTCAAAAAGTTGGCTATATAGTGATTTACAGACTGTTATTCTTGAATGATATCACTTATTGCACTTAATATGGGGAGAAGTTGTGACATTAGAGGATTAAGAAAACTGCGTGTTAGAGGATTTATTTTGTCTACAACATAGTTATTAAGTGCAATGATCCCTTTTGTAAAATCATCATTTTTTTGAAGGAGGATAACAACAGTGTAAAGAGCTGCTCTATCGTCTGTTCCTACATCTCCTCGGCTTTTACCAAGATTATCAAAAATACTGGCAACAGCAGGTGTATACTTTTTTATTATAAGATTGGCAAAATCTTTAAAGGTCATTTCATTTGACAGATTCTTATCGACTAAGAATTGATGGATATTAAAATCATGATCAATTGTTGCTGCTAATTTTTGAACTTCTTCATTTCCAAAGTACTTTTCTAGTTTTTTATAGTATTCAGGGTTGGAAATTTTAATTTCTTCTAAATATTTTTCTTTAATTTCGGAATAATTTTTAATGGCTTCAAATTTGATAGGATCTGAGGAAATTTTACTTAGCATTAATTTCGGTTCTATTTTCAAAGCAGAATTATAAACAACTTTTTCTAATATTTCATCTTCTTGATTTTCTAATCTTTGTTCTTTTTTATATAGCCGAATAGCATTTGCTTTTATAGAACGATGAGTAGAGTCTGTAACTTTAGGAGGATTGATAACACCCCTATTTAAAAAGAAATCTTTAATCTTGTCATCTATAACTTTTTCTTTTTTAGCAATATTTTCGTCCAATTTTATATTTATATAAATATAAAATTTATTATAAAGATCTTTTATTTCATTCATAATAAAAACCATAATAATCTAGGTTTTCTAGTTTCTCTCTTCGAACTTCAGGTTTTTTTCTCGCGATTTTTGCACTTTTTTTCAAGAAGGGTGAAAGCCTGCTTTTCGAAAAAAATTGCAAAACTCATCGAGAAAAACCCCCTGAATTTCAAAGAGAGAAATTAGAAAACTCATTTTAATAAAATTAGTATTAAAATAAGTTATATTACTTATTATACTAAAGTAAATTAATTATTGTATAGGTTTTGTTGTTTGCTATTTTAATTTTTTAATTTAATTTTTTTTCAAAAAATGATGACTTTGTTATAGTTTTATCAAATATTTCTAATTAAAACTCCCTGTCACAACTAATTATAATAAAAATGTAATTTTAAACGACTATATGAGCGAGCAAAACGATTATGCGTTAGCCCTGCAGGTATTTGTGCAGCATTAGACTTCTTGCATAATCGCATTTACTTGCTAAAATTATGCTTTTTGGCATTTTGTTTTGTTAAATTTTTTGACCATATGTACACATATGCTCTCAAAATTTTCCAAAAAAACTCTCAATCATCTCAAAGCATGCAAAGAAAAACGGCAATTATTCCAAGAAAAAATTCAAGAATATAGAAAGTCTTGTCGATCAATTGTTTACATTTTGGATGTAAATTTTGCTGAAGATGATAGTCCAGTGAATATTGGTTATGCAGCTAAAAACTTGGCTATATTTAAGAGATTGGCACTCAACATATTGGGATTCGGTAAGAGTTTACTGGAGAGACGAAAGAAGGCTGCTTGGAATGAGGAATACTTGACTGAGATTATTAGGAAATTTTTTATCAAATCTTTCTGATTAAAAACCCCTGAATTATTTTTTGTAATTGGTATAAGAATGTGTTTATAAAGCTTTTAAAACCCATTTTCAAAGAGATCCTGCCAGCGCTCCATGTCGGAAGCGTATTTTTTCTCTTCCGGCTTTTCTTCTTTAAAAGCGTGCTTTTTTGGCTTTGCTTTTAATTTTTGCGGTTTTTTTGGTTTCTGTATTTTATTGAAGTTGTCTTCAAAAGCTTTTAGGTAGTATTCAAAGCTGCCTTCCTGGGAATTTTTATTTTGTGCATGCTTTGCAAGAAGCCTTTTTAAAATGATCTTAGAGTTTGCTGCATTTTTAGGCCTGTCTTTTAGCTTGTTTTGGTAGCGGCGATTTAAAAGGGCGACAAAATCTTCTACCGTTTCCCCTTTTGCCTTTAAGCTACAGATGCTTTTTTTTAGTTTTTTATCTGATGTCACTACAGTAATTTTTTCTGGACAGGGTGCTTTTTTTACAGCTTCAATGATCCAGTCATCTGCTGTTTTGCCTTGTGAGGTAAATTGGATTTCCAGATAGTTATAGTGTGATTTTGTGCTTTCATCTAATCTGTAGTTGGAGTCAAAGACCACTAAAACATCAATGCCAACTAGCTGAATTTTTTGATTTAAGCTTTGAATAACGCTTTGACGCCTTTTAGCTAGTCCTTCATCTTCTGATAAAATCCGAAAGAGCAGATTGTAGCCGTCAATGATATAGTGCATAAGCGTTTTTTAAGTAAGACCCTCTAAAATAACAGATAATTTTTCAAAGGCTTTTCTTCTGTGCGAAATTAGATTTTTCACTTCTTCTTTAATCTCTGCAAATGTTTTGTCATAATCAGATTTGACAAACAGAGGATCATAACCAAAGCCATTTCGTCCCTTTGGCCCTTTGGTGATTCTTCCCTCACACCTTCCTATTGCGATTTTTTCAATGCCTTCAGGACTGGCAAGCGCAAGACAGCACTCGTAATAGCACCATCTTTTGTCATCGGAGAAATCCTTCATTTTAAGAAGCAGCTTTTGCCTGTTTTCTGCATCTGTTGCCTCTTCCCCTGCAAATCTTCTGGAAAAGATGCCAGGCTCCCCATTTAAACTTGGTACAACAAGTCCAGAATCATCCGCTAGCACCCATTTATTTAAAACATGTGCCGCATCCAAAGCTTTTTGGGTAGCATTTTCTTCAAAAGTCCTGCCTGTTTCTTCCGGGAGGGTATAATGAGGAAAATTTAATAAAGACAAAACATCGAAATGCTTAAAAACTTTAAGCATTTCGCGAAACTCTCTGATTTTATGCAAGTTATGACTTGCAATGACGATTTCGATCATTTATCCAAAAAACTCTTAATATCTTCAACTGTATATTCTTCATCTTTAAATTGAAATGATTCTTTTAATTTACAGCCGATCATTGCCTGAGCAAATTTGGATTGGAAAGATAAAACGTTGTTGTCCAGATCAACGTCCCAAGGACCCAAAATCGTATAGGACTCGATATGATCATTTGTATTTTTCAAGGAAACAATGCTTCCAATGCTCACTTCATTTGGATAGATATCTTCTGATGTGATGACTCTTGCGCGGTTTAAAAGCTCTGATAAAGATTTCATCTCTCCTTGAAGCCTTGCTCGTTTTTCGCAGGCAAATTTATATTCAGAGTTTTCTCTTAAATCTCCAAGAGCCCTTGCAGCTTCTACCTCTTTTGCGTTGTCTAGCATCTCTTTGGTTGCGATCTGCTTTAACCTTTCTTGCGTTTTTAAGTAACCAGATTCTGTTGTCCAGATGGTATGTCCATCGACATGTTTTAGTGCTTTAAGGTGCGGCTTATGGGATAAAGAGGGATGTACAACTTCTGCCAAGGAGCGTAAAATTTTTAAGTCGTGGTCTGTAAGGGATTGACATTTAGATGTTAAAAGCAAGAATTCTTTGATGAATTCTATATCTGTCCCTTCAATGATGGCTCGTACATTTTCATAGCGTTTATTAGACAAGATTCCATAAATCTTTTTGGAAAGTTCGCGATATTCGGGTTTGTTTTCAATGCTGCTAAAGAGAATTAGGAGGGATTCAAAAAATTGACACTGCCCTTTTTTGTCAGAAAAAGGGATTTCAGGATTTCCACCCAAGATTTTTTGGAAGAACCAGACAAAAAAATCTGGCTGGATTGTGGGCTGTTCTTTTAAAGCTTCCAATTTTTCTAAAAGCTTTGCCTTTACTTCTTTTTGATTGAGCTCATTTAAAATATAGTCGCGAAGGGCGCTTTGCTGTACGGTAAAGAGAAGATGCAAAAAGAGGTCTTGCCAATCCTCTTTATGCTCTTGTATCAATACCAGGGCACGTTTTTTAAGGGCTAAAATCTGGATGGAATTGATGGCCTTATCTAGTTCGGTCAAGCTAAGAGTTTTTATTTTATCAGAAGCTTGCTTTCCAGAAATGGTGTGATCAAACAGCATTTCAAGGAGGATAATGATCTGCAATTCTTGCGCTTTCGTGAGTGTGGTGTCTTCTAAAAGAGTTGTTAATTGGTCTTGAAGGGTTTTTGTGAGACCTTCATTTTTTTGCGCGCTTGGCAGGTCACGCATGAAGTTGTAGCTTGTCAAAATAAATTCATCGGTGCCTTTTTTATTTGAAATAGCCTTATCTAAAACATCTTTTTGTGAAATCTCTACTTTTCTCAAACGAAAAGGACTTTTTAGGTTTTCTGGCGCATCGATTAAAGGATCTTTTTTAAGCTTGGCTCTGGCTCCTTGCCACCATTTTGCCCATTCTTTTTCAGGGATGACAAGCTCTTCTAGCTCATCTTTAATCTCGGCTGCATTTTTGGGACCCAAATCTTGAAGAAGCAGCTTGATAATGGCAACAGGGTCTTCTTTTGCTTCTTTTTCAAGCTTGTCTGGATCTGCAAAACGGCGTGCAAGGAAATGTTCTTTGCCAATTGGAACCAATGTTTTAAAGGCATTGATATAATTGATCGATTTTTTTCCAGACACATTTTCAAATTCGATGACAGCTTGCTCTAAGAGAGAGGAGCTTTCCATGATCTCGCCAGTGCCCCAGCCGCCGTTGTGATAAACAAAATTACCAGCTTCCAGATGGGCTAAAAGTTCATGGTTTGCGATGGCGTTTTGGAAATTATCTCTTGCCCGAAGTCCAGTCAACCTGATCCTCTCGTTGAAAAGAGCATTGTTGTCGTACTTTTCTTTTAAAGCATTCAAGGCAAGGTCTGCAAGGAGTGGACTGTTTGTTGTTTGCAGGTCGATTAGGAGTTTCAAGGTCTGGTAGCGTGCCTTGGGATCTTCTATCATATCTAAGAGGGGAACAATGGTCTCTGCCACTTTTCCAAAAGGCTTTGCCATGTCAGAATTTTTGATCATTTGCAAAAGTTCTAAAAGTTCTGCCGTATCGACAACATCATTGGTGCAATATTCTTCCCAAAGCTGAAAAAATCGTAGAAATTCGCGGCTGCTGATACGTACTTTAAATTCTTCCAAATAACTCATTTATCAATCCTTAAATTTAATTCCTCAAAAGGAGTATATCTTTTGTGAAGCTTTAATTTCAATTGGATTCCAAAATTTATTGAGATATGATAAAATTAATTATAAAGTAATAGCTTAAATAAGGTTTTGCTCCCTGATGGATAAACAACCACCTTCTAGTATTTTTGATCAAGCAGGCAAAAAAAATCCACAACCTTCAAAAAAAATCCCGGAAAAAACAGCAGAGAAAGAAGCTCTTAATCTAGAAACTTCCAAAATTGTTTTAACGGATGCTGAAGTCCAAAGAATGTTTGATCGGATGGTGGAGCTAAAGGAAGAGCTTGATAAAAAAACAGACGAATTCAAAGAGGCTGTTGTTTTGTCGCAGCAAGATGTTGTGAAGTATTTTAATGAACCTAAAAACTTTACTATAGATCAGTGGGCAGTGATCCAAGAAAGCAGAAGCGAACTTGAAAAACGTGTGTTTGACGTTGTTGGAAAGGATTTAAAAAAAGTCAGGCAAAAGCAATTAGAGAGCAAAGATTCTAAACTGCGCAAAGGCAAAACGCTTGGCGCAAGGCGCAATTGGATTCCTATCCGGTAGAATTTAATCTTTATCAGTGTTATCCTTCCCTTAAAAACTTCAAGGTCAAGATGAATTCATTAAAAGAAATGATTGAAATGAGGCGCACGTTTGCCATTATCAGTCATCCGGATGCTGGAAAAACAACACTGACTGAAAAACTACTTCTTTATTCCGGGATGATCCATACAGCCGGAATGGTAAGAGGACGAAAAGGGCGAAAAGCAGCTGCTTCCGACTGGATGGCAATGGAGCAAGAAAGAGGAATCTCCATCACTTCGTCCGCTATGCAATTTACTTATAAAGATATTATCATCAATGTGTTAGATACTCCAGGACACGAAGACTTCTCGGAAGATACTTACCGAACCTTGACGGCAGCTGATTGTGCCATCATGGTGATAGATGCCGCAAAAGGGGTTGAAAAGCAGACTCGCAAATTGTTTGAAGTTTGTAAGCTAAGAAAAATTCCGGTTTTGACCTTTATCAATAAAATGGATATGCCAGGTCATGACCCGCTCGATTTGATGCATGAGGTGGAAAATGTTTTAGGGATTCAATCTTCTGCTTTAAACTGGCCAATTGGTAGCGGCAAAGATTTTACTGGTGTTTTTGATAGAACAACAAAAGAATATTTGATTTTTTCAAAAGCCTCTATTGGAGGTGCTCAAAAAGCTGAAATTGAGCGTTTAAATGAAAACCAAGCAGCTTTAAGACTTGGAGTTGAAAATTGGGAGAAGCTCAAGCAAGAGCTTGAGCTTCTGGATTTGGCTGGTAACGTTTTTGATAAAGAAAATTTTTTAAAAGGTGAAATGACTCCTGTCTTTTTTGCTTCTGCTTTAACAAACTTTGGGGTGGAGCCTTTTTTTGATGCCTTCATCCATTTAGCGCCCTCTCCTTGCCCAAGATCGGTGAACTTAACAGATGGCAGCGAAAGTTTGCTAGATCCCATAAATACTCCATTTAGCGCCTATGTTTTTAAAATTCAGGCAAATATGGACAAGCGCCACCGCGATAGCATGGCTTTTTTGCGTATCTGTTCGGGAAAATTTGACCGCGATCTTGTGGTGAAGCATCACCGTTTGGGAAGAGAGGTGCGTCTTTCAAGGCCGCACGGAATGGTGGCTGGCGAAAGAGCGACTGTTGATGAGGCTTTTGCCGGGGATGTCATTGGCGTGATCAACCCAGGCGTTTTTGCAGTGGGTGATTCCATTTCGATGAAAGGCGGCTTTAACTTTAAGCCGATGCCGCAATTTCAGCCGGAAAATTTTGCAAAAGTGATCCCAAAAGATGTGGGGAAAAGAAAATCTTTTGATAAAGGTATCCTTCAATTGACAGATGAGGGAGCCATCCAGCTTTTTCGCCCCCTGGACATGACCGGAGACACCATTTTTGCAGCTGTTGGTCAGTTGCAGTTTGAAGTGATGCAGTACCGCTTGAAAGATGAATATGGGGTAGAGACCATTTTAAGTCCCATGCCTTACCAGTGCAGTGCCTGGCTAAAGGGCGATCTTGGCTCCTTTCAAAAGCCTAGCACCTCTTTAATTGTAGAAGACCGTTACGGCAGACCTGTTGTCCTTTTTAGGGAAATTTGGGAAAAGCAGTATGCTGTTAAGCAAAACCCTGATCATCAGCTTGTAGATATCTCTTCCGATGCTTTTTGATTCAATCAGTTTAAAAAAGTGGTTTTTGCACCAAAAAAGGGATTTTCCTTGGAGAGAAACTGACGATCCGTATGCAATTTGGGTATCAGAAATCATGCTTCAGCAAACGCAGGCAGCTGTTGTTATCCCTTATTTTGAACGCTGGATGCAAACTTTTCCAACTATTGCCTCTTTAGCTTTAAGCCCGCTTGAAAAAGTCATAAAAGCATGGGAAGGTCTTGGTTATTATTCAAGGGCAAGAAACTTGCACGAGGGGGCAAAATATGTAATGGAGCATCATGACGGCAATTTTCCCTCGTCAGAGGATGATCTTAAAAAAATCAAAGGCGTTGGTCCCTACACAGTAGGTGCCATCTTAAGCTTTGCTTTTCACAAGAAAAAAGCGGCAGTAGATGGCAATGTCTTACGCGTTTTAGCAAGAGTTTTTAATATCCACGAGGATATTGCAAAGCCAAAAACAGTCAATGCGATTAGAGACCTTGCAGAACAAATATTGCCAGATGAAACCCCCTGGGAAGTAGCAGAAGGGCTGATTGAACTTGGCGCCACCATCTGCACAAAAAAGCCAAAATGTTTGCAATGTCCTTTAAAAACCTCTTGTAAAGGTTTTTTAAAAGGGCAAGAGCAGTTATTGCCTGTCAAATCTTCAAAAATTAAAACGACGCATCTTTTTCGCAATGTGGCAGTAGTGATGGCAGAAAATAAGTTTTTAGTGAAGCGCGGAAAAAAAAATGAGATCATGTCAGATCTTTATGAGTTTCCTTACATGGAAACAGAAGCCAAAGAACAAAATGATGCAAAAAAACAGGGCATTTTTTTAAGTTTATCGCTTAAAAAGGTCAAAGATCTAGAGGAGATCAGCCATTCTTTTACGCGCTTTCGTGTGAAGTTGAATCCCGCATTATTTATTGCAAAAAAACAAGAGCCCGTTAAAGATTGCGAATGGCTCTTAAAAGAAGAATTGGAGCAGTTCGCCTTTTCATCAGGGCATAGGCGCTTATTTCAGATGATTAAAGAAATTATTAATCTTTCTTAGGGTGCGCGCTAATTGAACATGTTTTATTTTTTGGATTTTCCTTAACTAGAAAATTAATAATTGATGAAGCAATATCCGGCTTTTTCTCTTTTGAATACAATTCTTTAAATAACTGGTCTTCTATCCAGACGGCTGGTGTTTCAGTTAAATCAGCAACTCCTTGAACAGAATATGGATTAAATGTAGATAGATGATAAGCTCCCATGAATGCAACAAATTTTTCTGTTACTTTCATTTTATTTCTTGTCGCTTCTATTGTTTTAGCTGCGACAAAATTCATTTTTATAAGTCGCTCTTGCCGATACGTTGGGCTTTCTGCGTTAAGCCAATCGTGTGCATAATCGATACCAACTATGCGAATACCGTTTGTTTTGGCTTTTGCAAGAATAGCTAAACTACTGTATGAGGAGCCTGGTTTGCGGATATGGTTTGCAGAAAATTCAAGTAGTTTTCTAATTTTTTCACGGTCGGATTGGTGCAAATTCCGAAGATGGTTTGCAGAAAAATATTTATCTAGCAAGGGCTGTTGCGTAGAGTTAAATCCTTCATAAAATAGAACAGTTACTTTTTTATTTTTTAAATAATTCATATTATTTAAAATAAAAGCTTTTCCCGCATCGTGTTTATGGTTTTCTCCTACACAAAAGCCTTGATGTTTTTCAAATAAAGTATCAATGATTTTTTTATCAGTGGCAGAAGATCCTAATTTGGAAAGATCAACAAACGATTCTCGTTTTTTAGCAATTTCCGGATCTTCTAAATATTTTACAGCTTTTTGCAAGATTTTTTTTTCACTTAGACCATCAACCCCGCTTAAATTTGAATTTTGGACTGAAGATCTATTTATTATCTCATTTTCTTGTGGATTTTCTTTGACCAGTTTTGAGAGTTCTTTTTTTTCAACTTCTGCAACATGCTTATCAATGGCGAGTTGAAGTTGATAAACCTCCATTTCAATTTTTAGTTGGTAACACCTTAAAGAAGCTGTTAAGGCATTTCCAAATCCTTCAAGATATTGGCCGTCTTGGAAATTACGATACGATTGAATAGCCTGAAGGATGATTTGCAAAGATAAGGATGCTATTGCAATTTGAGAAACACTAGTAAAAAATAAACTTAAATAAAGAGAATGATTTGTTATTTCAGCACTGATAATAAAAGCTTTTTTGTATTCTTTATTTTTTAATGCTTCTACTAACTTTGCAGAATCTGCAATGAGGTCGTGTCCAACTGTAATGAAAGAAGCTAAAGAAGGTAGAAAAATGGTACAAGCAAAAGAAGCCGTTGAAGCAGCAGTATTAAATAAAGCTATAGGGATATTTTCTTTTTCATTCTGGTTCCATGCATTTTTTAATTCAGACAAGCTATTAATAGTGCGTGAAATTCCAATTGTAAAAGTTAAAGGAAGGCGTGCAAAAGGATGCAAAGTAATAAAGGGAACTGCTGTTAAAAAAATATTTTTAGCTTTGTCTAGATTTTTTTGATTGATGCCTTTAAGACTTTTTTTATAATCTTGATAAAAATAAGGAGGTTCTAATATCTGCGAAAACAAATTAATAGATCGGTCTTTATAAGAATTAAATTCTGATTTAATCATTAAAAATACTTTTTTTGTTTAACTAAGAAATTAATAATAAACTATTTATTTTTAAAAATAAAGTTTTTTAATTAAAAATAGTGAAATAAAAAATGTTTTTAAACAGAATGTGAATTATAACGAGGATTTTATTCATCTTGCAACAGAGGATCAAGTAGAAAAAATTGCTTCTAAATTTTTTGCAAATCCTTCTGAAGTTGTTGTTTTGAGGCTCAATGTTAAAGAGTTGCCAGGCAGGCTTGTTTATGAGAGCAACCCCGGAGGATCAAACAAATATTACCATCTGTATGAAAGCTCCATCCCCTTCAAAGCCATTGAATCCCATGTGATAGAAAAAAAACAAGATAAGTATTCTTGTTTTTTTCTTTTTACTATTGATCGATAAATGATATGCTAATCTCTTAATTATCTCATCTATTATAGGAAATTAACATGTTAGAAAAGTCGCCGCTTGGGCAAACAACTGTTTATGTAGAAAATTATGCGCCTGATCTGCTTTTTCCTGTAAAAAGAGAGCTTGCAAGGATTAAAACAGGTATTGTAGAACCCTTGATTTTTACCGGGATCGACACCTGGAATGCTTTTGAACTCTCCTGGCTAAATTCTAGTGGTAAGCCGGAAATTGCGTTGGCAGAACTTACTTTTCCTTGCTCTTCTGCCTATTTGATCGAGTCAAAATCTTTAAAGCTCTATTTCAATTCCTTTAATCAGACACGTTTTGATTCTTTTGAAACAGTTGCAGCCGTCATTGAAAGCGATTTGACAAAAGCCGTTCAAGAAAAAATAGCGGTAAAGCTTTACAAGCATGACTATTTTGAAAACGTGGAACTTAAAAACCTGACTGGCATCTGTCTGGATGCACAAGATATTACTGCAGATGTTTATGAAGTGGAACCAAACTTCTTGCAAACATCCTCAGAAAAAGCAGAAGAGGCTTTATACACCAATCTATTTAAGTCCAATTGCCTGGCAACAGGCCAGCCTGATTGGGGCTCTGTCTGGATCCATTATAGCGGTAATAAGATAGATCATGCAGGTCTTTTAAAGTATTTTATTTCATTTAGAAGACATAGTGGTTTTGCAGAGCATTGCACAGAGCAGATTTTTTATGATTTAATGCAAAAATGTGCACCTGAAAAGCTTTCTGTCTATGTGCGCTACACAAGGCGTGGCGGTCTTGATATTAATCCTTTTCGCTCCAATTTTGAAAAGTCTCCGCCAAATATTAGGCAGATCAGGCAATAAAGGATTTTGGGTTATAGACCCTCTCATATTCATCCAAGCTTTTAGATTCTTCAATTTGAATGAATTTGCAAAACTCTAAACGTTTAGTAGAACTTGCTTTATTTAGAAGTTTTGTTGCTTCATTGAACAATCCTTCAAGACACATGTATTTTATAATCATTTTAATCATAAAATCTTTTAATTTGACATCTGGAATTTTATCAAGATTTTTTGTAGCATATTCAAACTCATTATTTTGACAAAACTCATAGATGACATAGCAAAAACCAGTAAATGGAGAAAAACAAATTCTTTTTCCCAACTCAATTTCTGAAGGAGAAGAAATGAATTCTGTATCTAATACTGAAAGAGTTAATTTTTGGATAGCTGTATTTAATAAAAAAGGAATAGTTAAATTAGAAATAAAAGATTTTGTTAATTGTTTATAGTGAAAATTTCTCCTTATTGGCAATTCTAAGGCTTTAACAGATTTTTTAAATAATTGAAAATTATCTTGGAAGAGACAGCCTTTAGCAATGCAGTCTATAAGTATTTCAGCACGAATTATAAGTTTTCGTTCATCACTATTTTCTGCGTTTAATATATGGATTAAATCTTGAAATAATTTTATGATTTTTTGAATTTCACTATTTATTGCAAACGGGACAACAATTTTATTCCAAAGTTTGCAAGTAGAGGTAATGTGTTGAAAGCTTAACTCATCCAATGTAGAAAAAACAAGGGCGTGAATTTCGCTTGATGCATTTATAAAGAGAGATGATTTAAAAGAGAGCCATAAAGAATCGCTCTCTTTTGCTGCTACATCCATATTAATGGATCCTTCTTAAAATTGTAAAGCCATGGTTGTTAGCATAACGCGCTTCTAACTCCCATTCAGGATGTCTTTCTAAAAAGTCAACCACAGCTTGCCATAAACCTTCTTTTGATTTATCGATCATCTCCGGATATTCTGAGTAGTTGCCATGATAAGCCTCATTTTGATCTCCCCATGGATCACTTGTATCGTGTAGTGCAATGTATTTGTCAATTTTATCACAGTAGCGCTCAAGCTCTGCTGTTAAATGAACATAAGTATGCAATGAGTTGATAAAGAGCAGATCGCTATAGGGAATTTCGACATGGAGGCTATTTTTTGGTGGGGATACAATATCAATTCCGATATAGCTCGCGGTTCCGGATTTATTTTCAGAGAGTTCTTGCAAAATGCCCCAAGTTGAAACAATGCCACGAACTCCAATTTCAACAGCAGAAGGGCATTCGCAGCTAAGGTTTTTTAAAACCGGAAGGTATTCAAAAATATCAGATGGAGTTTGACAACTAGCTGCGTAATGCTTTTTTAAAGCCGTAGATTCAGGTAAAGCATATGCTGCTGGCATATGTAAAAAGAAAAAAGAATAAATTAGATAGGTAAAAATATTTTTCATCTGGTTTGAAGCAACCTCCCTTCCATCTAAAAACCAATTTCTTTATCAGTTATCTATAATTTAGTCTACTATTTTAACATCTTCTCTTAATATGCCGTGTAAAATCGAATCGTGAGGCTCTCCACGAATGAGTACATGATTTTTTAAAGTGCCTTCATAAGAAAATCCAAGATCTTCTAAAAGTTTGATCTGAAAAGTCCTGAAATCAAATGTTTCTGTATGAAGTCTCTTTAGTTTAAGATGATTAAAAGCGATGGGAAAAAGAAGTTCTAGATAGTTTTCAAAGTCTTTTCTATATAAATCTTCATTTTGCGCTCTTTTTGTGTCTAATAAAAAAGAGACTTCCGCCCTTAAATGATCCCAATCGATATGTACAAGCCCTCCATAGCCAATCCAGGTGTCATTTTTAAAAAGACTAAAAAGAATTAAATTTGGATATTTTTTTTGCTGTTCTTTTGCAACAATTTCTTCAAAATAAGCAATCTGCTTTGCTTTAGAAATTTCTTTTTTTTGTCTTAAAACATTTATTTGCTCATTTCTTGCAATACGGATTTGTTCCATTTCCTCTTTTTTTAAGATTTTTAGCTCATATCCATCTTTTGTTTTTCTTGCTTTAAATTTTAACATATTAATTCGTTTAAGTTACGGATTGTTTTTTCAGCTTCATACCATTTTTCTAGCTGAATATGTTGGTAGCGACCCCTTAAAAGCCTGACTGTTTTAAACCCAAGCGGTTTTAAGCCTAAAAAATCTTTGTGGGGATTATCACCGATGTACACAACTTCTTCCGGAGTTATTTTTTCCTGTTTGCAAATTTTAAGAAAACAGTAAGGAGATGGTTTGTTATTTTTTAATCCATACCGGTTTGTCAGATAGTAATGTTTGACCATTTTATCAAGTTTTAAAGCTTTTATTTTATTTTCTTGTACAAGCTTATGGCCGTCTGTCACAATGTAAATGGGATGACCTTTAAGGTGTTGCAACAGTTTTTTTGCATCTTCATAAAGCGTAATTTTTGGAATGTGGTTTCGGTAAGTATTTAAACATTCTTTTACGAGTTTTTTGCTAAAAAGATGATGCCGTTTTAAGAAAAGATCAAAAACATGTCCTCTGTCTTGGCTTTTCAAGATCTCTTTTAATTCTTGGAAGATCTCTTTTGAAGGCAGTTTTGTTGCTTTTTCTAAAAATTTTGCAACCGCTAAAAATCCGCTGTAGACATAAGAGAGCTCATCATAAAGCGTATCGTCAAGGTCAAAGATGAAAATAGAGGTCTTCTGCATGGCGCACCATTTTTATTTCATCTTTTATCCGTTTAAAGGGTGGTAAGCTTTTATTCAAGGCTTCCAAAAAGAACCAAGAAAAGCTGTTAAGGCCAGCTTCAACGCTTAATGTGGAGGCTCCTCCAAAACGCGGGTTGCACTCGACAATGGAATAGGATTTTTTGGACTTGTTTTCAATGGCTTGAAAAACCAGATGTCCTTTTAATCCTATTGCAAGGGCTATTTTTGCGCACAATTCTTCAAGAGGTCTATTTTTTTCTGTTTCTGTAATTTGAGACTCTCCAGATGCTATTAAAAGACGCTTTCTCGCAATACAGCCTTGAACAACGCCCTGTTTGTCGATATAAAGGTCGACTGTATATTCTTGTCCTGTGACAAAGGGTTGGAAAATAGGGTCTTTTAATGCTTTAGCATGTTCTATGGCCTTATTTTTTGTAAGGTCAAGGCCAATATCGCAAGATCCCGTCCCTTCTTTTTCTTTTACGACAAACCGGTTCGCCTCAATATCCAAAATATTTGAAGATGTTACAATGGCAGGAAAATGATGTTCAGATAAAAATTCAAAAAAAAGCTGTTTATCAAGGCATATTTTTAAGGCAGATCGTGAAGAGACCATCACATGGATATCTTCTTTTAAAAGAAATGTTTTTATTTTAGACCAGAAGAGAAGCTCTCCATTTCTTGTGGGAATGATGCAAGAAATTTTATTTTTTTTGGCATAGGCCAAAACATCTTCTTTTGTCAAAACATCAAGTTTTGGCATATGCCAAAACTCATCTGTGAAATATCTTCCAATGCAGTTTTTATCGCTGTCGCCTCCAAAAAGGCGGCTATTTTCTCCAAAAGCTTTTAAAGCATTTTTGACTGTTTTGATGAGAGGCACTTTTTTTGAAAGGCTGCTAATTAAAACGTTCATGCCTTTTTCTTCTTTAATTTTTTCCATGTCAAAAGCGTATGTTCTTTAATAACTTCCTTTGTCACAGAGCCAATGGCGCTATCTAGCTCTTCTACTAAAATGCCCTCTTTAAAGGCGTGGCGGACAGTTTTTATCATATCGCGCGTTAAGATGGTGCCAGCTGGAATTTCTTTTTTTGCATAGAGGGCGCGTCTTGCCATGACACGCTCATGTTTTTCACTGTCTGTTGGTATTTTAATGCCATCTCCCATTGCAAGCTCCAATTCCCTGATCGATTTTACCATAAAGGCAAACTCTTTTGGGCTTAAGGAATGCGGGTGGTCGGGGCCTTCAAGCTTAGGATTATCTGTAAAGTGCTTTTCAATGATGGAAGCTCCAAGAGCCACTGCAGCGATAGGTATTGTAGATCCTGGAGTGTGGTCGGAGTAGCCAACTGGTACTTGAAAGCAAGATTCTAATGCTTGCATCGCTAAAAGATTGGTGTCTTCAAAAGCAGACGGGTAGCAAGAAACGCATTGCAAAATAGCAATTTGCTTGGTTCCTGCTTTTTTCAAGATGCTGACTGCTTTTTCAATTTCTTTTTTATAAGCTGCTCCAGTTGAGATGACAATCGGTTTTTTAAGTTTTGCAGCTTCTTTTAAAAGCTCCTCATTTGTCAAATCTCCAGAGGCGATTTTGATGAGCGGCACATTTAATTGATCTAAAAGGGCAAGTCTTTCCAAATCAAAAGGAGTGGATAAAAAATCGATTCCTTGGGCTTGGGCTTGCTCTAAAAGCTTTTGATGCCAATTTTCTGGAACTG
>DAORNI010000019.1:29361-29716 GCA_035440845.1 Parachlamydiaceae bacterium
AAATTTCAAAAGCTGGCTCTTTTACCCAATTTTTTTTATCCTGGGTGAAAAAGTTGACAAGCGTTTTGGCCTGGAAAGATTGGAATTTGACAGCGTCAGCTCCAGCTTCTTTTGCAAGCGTAATCAGTTTTAAAGCTTTTTTTAAAGAGCCGTCATGGTTGCTGCCAATTTCTGCAATGAGATAGGCTGGATATCCTTTGCCAATCTTTCTTCCGTTCTCAAGTTTAAGGGGTTTTATCATGGTCACTATATCCAAATAGGGGCGGTTTTTCATTAAAATCAAAACCAACCGGGGGCAATACAAAAACAAGTGAGAGATCATCTAATTTGCCGTAAGCTGGTTCTGCTTCTAATT
>DAORNI010000019.1:29790-31609 GCA_035440845.1 Parachlamydiaceae bacterium
GCCATCCATTCCGGTAGTAACCAATAAATCATTGACTTTTAGCAGAGGAAGCACTTTTTGTTTTGCCCCTTCATTTTGAGGCTCTCCTGTTCTTAAATCTCTTGCAAAGCCTTTGTCATCTGCAAAGTCATAATTGAAACCGATTCCAAAAAGCTGGTTTCCGCCTGATCTAAAAAGAGGTTTTGCAGCACCTTTTAACTCTCCTTTTGCAAGATAGTGTATTTCGCCACCTTCATGTCTTAAAACACGGACAGAGGGACTAAGGGCAGAATCTGTGATCAGTCTGACTCGGGACTGCTTTTTACCGCAATAATCGATGATGCCAATGACAGCATTTCCTGCCAAAACAGGACTGTTTTTTCCAATAAGGCCTTTGCTATTATGCCCTACATTGATCCAGAGCGAGCTAAACCAGGAACCAGCCGATCTAAAAATGACCTTTGCAGGAGTGGCTTCCTCTAAAAGCATTAAATTGTCTTTATTTTCTACAAGGTCGAGCAGCTGGATAAAATTGGCATAGAGCAGTTTATTTTCGAGTTCCAGTCTCTCTATTTTTTCTTGCGCTTTGGAAGATTGATTGAAATAAGAAAATTTTTCAAAAAGGGGCGATAGCGTTTCGATTGCTGTTTTTTGCAGCCCCTCAGAGATAAAAGCTGGAAGGCTTAGCACTAAAAAAAGAAGAATTAAAAGCAGAAAATAGGACTTTGTTTTAGTCTTTCTCATACCGACAATATTGACTCAATCACATAGTCCATATTATTTGGATTTAAGCCTGCAATATTGATGCGCCCATCCGGGATATAAACGGCAAAATCTTGTCTCAAGCGATGGATCTGGTCATGGTTTAAGCCTGTATAGGCAAAAAAGCCCGTCTGGTTTTTGTTCATAAAACGGTAACTGGCGTGCTCTCCTTTTGAAAGAAGGCCAGTGACAAAAGCTTTTCTCATCTCATCTACGCGCTCTCTCATGCTTTTAAGCTCGTGCAACCACTCTTTTTTTAATTCTTCATCTTGCAGAATTTTTTGCACAATGCGGGCACCATGAAGAGGCGGGTTAGAATACATACTGCGAACGATCTGCTTGATTTGGCTGCTTGTCTTTTGCGAGGCTGCCTTGTTTTTTGCAACAGCAAATAAAGCTCCTGGCCGCTCCCCATAAAGCCCCATGTTTTTAGCATAGGTGTAAGAGGCAAGCATTTCATGGCCTTCTTCAAGAAAGTAGCGGATGGGAGCTGCATCTTCTTCAATGGACACTCCAAACCCTTGATAGGCAATATCAAAAAAAGGAAAAAGTTTTTTTTCTTTGATGATGTAAGAGAGCTTTTTCCACTCTTCAAAAGTTGGGTTGATGCCTGTTGGATTGTGGGATGTCCCATGTAGCAAGACAACCGTACCAGGAGTCATCTGGTTAAATTTTTGGCACATCTGGTCAAAATCCATATTACCGGCAAGTTCATTGTAATAGGGATAAAAATCTACTTTTAAGCCAGCCCTTTGAAAGACGAGCTTATGGTTTGCCCAGGTGAGATTAGGAAGAAAAATTTCGGCTGTTTTTTCTTTTAAAAATTCTCCACCGACACGCAGTGCTGCAGTCCCCCCCACTGTTTGGGCGCCAAAAATAGAGCCGTCTTCCAGCTTGGCTTGGTTGCTGCCAAACAGGAGTTTTGCTGTTTCCAGGATATAATTTTTTTCGCCCTCTATTGGCAGATAGTCTTTATTTAAAGACTCTTTTAAAAGAAGTTCTTCCGCTTTTTGCACAGCGGTCAAAACAACAGATTTACCTTCTGCATCTTTATAGGCACCAATGCCGAGGTTGACTT